>NZ_JASFXA010000005.1:0-403971 GCF_030766805.1 Nocardia sp. CC213A | reverse complement strand
ACGGGCAGCTCTACCACCCGCGCGCGCTGGCCGGGCTGCCCGATGTCGAGGTCCTGGCCCGGATGCGCGCCAGCGAGGTACCGGTGCTGGTGTACGGCCCGCCCGGCACCGGCAAGACCAGCCTCATGGAAGCCGCCTTCGGTGACCTGTACACCGTGGCCGGGGACGCCGACACCACCGCCGCCGATCTCGTCGGCGAGTACACCCAAACCCCGGACGGGCGCTTCGAGTTCGTGCACGGCCCGCTCGTGCGGGCGATGAAGGCCGGGGCAGTGTTGTTCATCGATGACGCCACCCTCATCCCGCCGAGCGTGCTGGCGGTGGTGTACCCCGCCATGGACGGCCGCCGCGAGATCGTCATCAAGGCCCACGGTGGGGAGATCGTGAAAGCCGCCCCCGGGTTCTTCGTGGTGGCCGGGCACAACCCCGGCGTGCACGGCGCGATCCTGTCCGAGGCCCTCGCGAGCCGGTTCGCGTTCCAGGTCGAGGTGACCTCGGACTACGAGCTCGCCGAGGGGCTCGGCGTGGACGAGCGCGCGGTGGCCACCGCCCGGGCGCTGGCGGTGCGGGTGACGCGCGGGGAGATCGGGTGGGCTCCGCAACTGCGAGAGCTGTTGGCATTCGCCAAGATCGCCGCTGCGGTCAACCCCGCCACCGCCGCCGCCAACCTCATCGGCACCGCCCCCGAAGAGGACCGCGCCATCGTCGCCGAAGTCGTCAAGGCCGAATTCGGCACCGCCTACAAGCCGCTGTCGCTGGGCGCGCGCCTCAAGTTCTGACCCCGCCCCGGTGTCCCCGGGCACCCGCCCGGGGACACCGGCCCCCACCCCCGAACCACACCCGAAGGGACCGCCCACCATGACCGCCCCGCACGTGACCGCCACCCGCCCCGCCCGCCCGCTCACCACACCCACCGACCCCGGCTGGGAGGCCCTGTCCGTGGCGCTGACCGCCGAAGCCCCCGCCATCGCAGGGCGCGGCGACCTGACCGCGACCATCGCCCCCGGCGCGGGCACAGGCGCGCTGGCCTGGTTCGACCCCGACACCGCCACCATCGCGATCGAGGGCACGAACCTGGGCATCGCCCCCGCCACCGCCCGCCCGTGGCGGCCCGCCGACCGCACCCGCTACGCCCCCACCTGGGGCGCGTTCGTCCACGAATGCGCCCACGCCCGCCACACCCGCTGGACCACCCCGCCCCGCCCGACGGAACCCGAGACCGCCGGGGCGGCAATGCTTCTCGAGGAAGGCCGCGCCGAAGCCGCCCACCTGCGCCGCCGCCCCGGTGACCGGCACTGGCTGCGCGCGGCCGTGCGCGAGCTGGTCTTCGCCGACACCGGCGGACTCACCAACACCGAGGCGCTTGCCCCTACCCGCTACGCCGCCGCGCACGCTGCCGCCCTCATGCTCGCCCGCATCGATGCGGGGGTGCTCACTGCCGCCGAAACCGCGCCCGCTGCCGCCGCCATCGAAGCCGTGCTCGGACGCGACCTGCTGCGGCAGCTGCGGACGCTGTGGCGCATCGCGCACCGGCTGTCGGACACCAACGCCGGGGGCATGCTCGAACTCGGGCGGCGCTGGTTCGCCCTCGTCGGTCCCGAACCACACACCACCCCTCAACCCGGTTCGAGCTTCGGTACCGCCATCTCCGGCAGCCTCGGTGACATCGCGAAAGCCGTTGCCGAGCACCGGCTCCCGGCCGACCCCGCCGCCGCCGCCGACCACGCCGCCCGCAGCGAGGCCCGTGACGCCGACCGCGCCGCCATCACCGCCGCCTCGGTGTTCCGCACCCGCATCCGCCCCGGCACCCACGGGCACCGCACCCGCACACCCCGCACCGAAGAACGCACCGCCGCCCGGGCGCTGGCCCGCGCACTCAACACCGCCAGCCAGCGCGAACGCGCGACCAGCAAGACCACCTCCGCGCTGCCGCCCGGGCGGGTACGCATGCGCGGGGTCATGGCGCGGGAAGCCCAGCGCGCCGCCGGTGCTCTGCCCACCGCGCAACCGTTCACCCGCACCACCCGCAAACCCGTCCCGATCCCGCCGCTGCGCCTCGGCATCGCCTGCGACCGGTCCGGGTCGATGCGCCGCTTCGTCGCGGACACCGCCTCGGCCGCCTGGATCCTGGCCACCGCCGCGCACCTGGCCTCGATGCCCGCCGACACCGCCACCCTCGCCTTCGGTTCCAAGGTGTTGCCCATCACCCACCCCGGCACCGTCCCGGCCAAGGTGACCGAGTTCCCCGCCCCCGACGACTACGAGGCCATCGACACCGCCATCGACGCCCTCGACGGCGCACTCGGACTGTCCCGCCCGGAGAACACGAGGCTGCTGGTCATCATCTCCGACGGCCACTTCGAGGACATCCCGCGCCGCGCCGCCCAAAAACGCCTGGACCGGTTGCGCGCCAGCGGTTGCGCGGTGCTGTGGCTGACCCCGCACCCCCGGTCCACCCCGCTGACCGGCGCGACCGTGCACACCCTCACCGACCCCGCCGCCATCGCCGCCGCCATCGCCCGCGCCGCCGTAGCGGCCGTACGCGACGCCTGACCAACCCCGCCCCGCTCCAGCCCCGGGGCGGGGCACCCCCCCACCAATGACACCCCCGGCGCGGTGTACACCGTGGCCCATTTACGCTCGACCCGACCGGGGTCGCGACCTCGGTCGGGTGCCAGGTCCCCGCGCCCGCGCACGCTGCGAGCAACAGGCAGGGCGGTGCCGCTGCCCGCAACCTGAATTCGCAGCCTCGCTTGCCGTCTGGTCCTGTGCTGCAACGAAAAGTACCTCGCCGAGCTGACGACGTCCTACGACTGCGACCCCGCGCCGGGCACCTGTTGGTTGCTGAGCGTCGCCACGGATTCGAAGTCTTCGTGCGAGCGCTGCAACATATCCATGGTGAGCACGGTGCGCCGACTGGATTGATTTCCACGGCTGCCGGAAAGGCTATGACGCCCGAGCCCAGGGGGTTTCGGATCTTGTTGCACAGTCACTCTGGCGAGGCGCAGACAACCGCACGGAGGTTGAATACGAGGTGGGAGAAGGCCCGGGCTCGGATCCGGATCTGACCGCTGCCTACTGGAACGCGCTCATCTAGCCGCATCGTGGTGGCCGAACCAGCCAAGGCGGGTGCGGCAGAAGAGACAGGGCCATTCTAGTCTCTGTCCGGGACGTGGCTATGCGTGATCGCCCGACAGGAGCCGTTTCAGCTCGTATAGCCGCTGCTCATCTATCGGCAGGCGGGACGTGGACGGTAGGCAGGGTCGAGCGGGACGGGCCTGACCTGGTGACCGTCGTGCGTGAGTACGTCTACGAATCCCTGTGGCGGTGTGCCTGTGCCCAGGCCGACGAACAACCCTGCGATGCCCGGTGGGGGGATCAGCGTGACCCTGCCGGTCACGTGCTGGCCGACCGGGTAGAGCTGCCGAGCGATTTCGAGGGTTGCTGGACACATCAGCCGCGTACCGCTCGTGTCTCGCGAATCAAAAACTCGATGGACTTCCGGGTTTGTTCATTGGTCAATTCCATTCGATAGAGTTCCATCGTTCCGATCCACCGCCCAATCTGGACGCGGAATCTATTGTCGGGCGCGATCCAGACGTCCTCGTCGAATCCATTCTGCGGCTCGTAGCTCGGCTCATTTGGCTCAGAAGTCCCATCTTCGGTGGAACGTGACATCACCAGCTGCCCGACACTCGGCCCCGAGGAAGGTGCCGGACGGCATCCGGTCGAATACCCGATCGGCCTATCGTCACCTGCGGCTTCTCGGTATTCAACGTCTGCTGACAGTTCGTTCTTGACGAACTCCGTGAATTCGGCGCACAGCCGCCCTTGACTGTACTCACTTGGCCCGTCCGGAGTGGAATTCCCGAAGAACCCGCAGCCCCCCAGCGCAACGAGCATAAGGAGTATAGTCGCGGTAACTCGGTGGCTGGACTTATTCACTTCCAGCCCCAATCGGAACCATTGCCATCGGCCGTCGAGAAGTCGGAGAACAGGAAGATATCCGGCTGTGGCCACTGGTTTGTCGACGAAAACCCGACCTGCCCCTGGGTCAGGTATTCCAGCCGATTGCTTGACGCCGAGGTGCTGGTTAGAGCATTCACAATACTCCCCATGATTCCAATGATTGTTCCAGTCAACTCGGACACCGCATCCACAAAAGCTGAGACGAATCTGAGGCTGAGAATTTTGCCAAAGAAGTCCTTCACCGTGTTGATGAGGTCGACTAGCTTCTCTTGCAAGCTCATATAAAATCCGGAAACGTCTTTGGCGATGGATTCCAGCTCGCTCGCGGTCGATTCAGCGACATTAATCATCGCATTGAAGGCTTGATCCTGCTGCCTGAATCGCATACTTTCGTAGGCTTCGGCCCCCTCGCCATCCCAAGTGCTCTGGAGCGTGAATGTTGCACGTTGGGCAGCCTGAGCCAGAATCACATCATTCTTGATGGATCGCCATGTTCCGGCCTTCGCTATGAGATCAACCGGCAGATCCATCCCCACAATGAAGACCTCAAGGGCGAATCGGGTGTCCCCGCCAGTTCCATGAAGCATGTTGTTCACGTACGTTATCGCCTCATCGCGCTTGTCCTTCAACCAGGCGATATGCGGTAAATCGTCAACGCCGTAAACGAGGTCCTCCACCCATTTCGGGCCAAGATTACGCCGCTCGACGATGAACCAATCAAACTTGTCGTAAATCTCGTCGGCCAGGTTTGCGACGGCGGCCTGGTTGTTCTTGACCTTGTTAATGGAGTCTTGAAGATCGGTTTGATACGTCACCGTCGCTGCCCTAGTTCAATCCCTCGAAGGTGTCCTGGTTCACCTGTTCTTGTTGTGCATAAATCTGCCGACCTGTCCTCAAAGCCGCACTCACGGCACCACACGCTTTTATTCCCTCGGAGAGTCGATCAAAGGCATAGACCGGAACAGTCTCGTAGATCGCAAAGAACTCAGAAAATATGCCCACCTTGGATTGATCCAGCGAAAGCTGATTTTGCGCCTTTACGGATGCGTTTGCTAGTTTAACGCCAGCATCAGTCCAGGCATGTTCCGCTTTTCGAAGTTCTTCCAAACTTACGGATAGACTGCCTGCCATGTCAGCTCCTAGTGCTCTCTATCAGATTACGCCGATGCGCGTCCTTTAGCTCGGTTAGTTGTTCATCGGTGTAGCGCGACCAGTCCCGTCGAACTGCGTATCTAGGTTGCGACGCGCGGATCCTATGGACGCACTCGAATATCTCGCCTTCGATCTGGTATGAGTCGGCGCAACCGCTCCACTGGGACCACACCTGAATAGAACGGATCCGCTCAAGATCGCCTAAAATACTTACTGCTGGTTCGTCGTTCACCGTGGCCGAACCATGAGCGTGATACTGGCGAAAACTGTATAGCTGCGCCTGGAGTCGGGAGTACTCATCCCAGGTTTCAGCCTCGAGAAGAAGGATAGTTCGTGCGCGGCTTGACAGAAAATGACTATGCGAATAGTCGGGCCCGAGATATCCACCACTAGCGGCGGTGAGATATGCGAGACGCCGTGCTACTGCCGCGTTGTAGGCGTTCAGAAGCTCGCGCCCCACCTCATGCGGGGAGACTTGGTACTGCCAGTTCGATGTGAATTCGAACGCCACGGGAAGAAGCCCGGCATCTACTTCCATCGAAACGAAGGACGATCCGCGGAGGGTCTGCGCGATGGCTTCCTCTCGACGTGTGTCAAGTGCTGCCGGTGGACGCTGCGGTGCCTGCGGCGCTGAAGTGGGCGCGCGGTACGGCTCTTCTTCCCAATCGTCATCACCGTTAAACCCGAAGTTCACATGCTTGATCGTCATCGCGCGGAACGAAACCCCCTGCTCAACCGTCCGGTCCGATTCGCGACCCTACCAATAAACCCACGGGAGACCAACAGGAAGACCGCTGGCACCCACAGCCGCATACCTCATTCGGGATAGGCCATGGATGCCATCGAGGTGGCGTCAGCAGCAGTAATAACGTGCGGGACTATCAGTCGGGAGTAGTCTCGCGACACGCTCACGTTCATGTGCCTGTCCCCCGGGGACGTCACGAATCCTCAGCTTCGCGGTGAGCACTGCGCCGCTCAGCGCGCCGCAGCGTCACCACTTGCGCACCGTTTCTCGCGACACACCCACCTGCCGCGCCACCTCGGTGTTCGATCCGCTCTCTGCGCAGGCCAGCACGATCCGAGAACGAAGTGCCATTGCCGGGGCGGTCTTTCGCCGACGAGACCAAAATGACCACCCCCACACACCCCGCAGCGCCCACACCCGCCGCGCTGCGCGTGGTGTATCTGGCCAAGCACTTCGGCAGCGACGACCAGTGGCCCCTGTGCACCACCGCGACCGGGGTCGCGGCCCCGGTCGTGCGCCGGGGCCCTCGCACCGAACCTCGCCGGGCGCGTCGCCGGAGCCGTGTGCATCCTGCGCAAACTCGACACCGGCTCCGAGGTCGTCATCTGCACCAACACCGCGGCCTGGCCCCGGGCCGCCGCCCTGCCCGCTAACCCCGCCCGCCCGTTCCGCCCACGTATCGGAGGTCGAATTCCATGGCGTTCTACGAGATCGCCGCGTAGCGGCAGACGACCTGAAGATCGGAGACACACTCGGCGAGGACCGCATCGAGCACATCCTCGAATCGTCGATCCCGGAGACGAAGCCGACGGCCTCGTCTCCGCCTTCGAGATCATCCTCATCGACGGCCGGTCATTCATCACCGGCGTGCTCGACGAGTTCACCGTGCCACACCACCACCAACGATCCCGTGGCCTGCGGCATCATCGGAACGAATCGAAGACCTGGACTCAAAGACCCGGGTGGTGGTCTCGAAAGACGGGGTGTTTCACTCTGCTATCTGGGACCGGTCAGTTCAACTACCGCGCACCCGATCTCCGCAGTTGGCCGTGACATGCTCGATCACCGTGTCTACCGACACACCGATCTGCGCACTATTCTTGACTCGCCGATCCAAGTCGGCGAGCGTTTGGCTGGGGTTGGCCATCTCTGGGGTGGCTTTGTCGCGAGCACTGATCGCCTGCTCCAGCGCATCGGCCAACGCCTGCCATTCTGTAGCGATCCCTTCAGGGGCCACGTCGGCGACCTTCCCAATTTTTGTCACGACATCCAGCGACGGCACCGAGGACGCGACACCAATATCGCCCACCTCGGCGACCGCGTCGCAATACGCTGACGCCGACGAGCCACTACCCCCGCAGCCGACAAGGGCAGTGACGTTGAGACTGAGGACAGCCACCGCGACACCGGCGGTAACTGCACCGCGCAACAGCGTGACGTGCTTACGTACAGGCATGGAGCAACTTTCTCGGGATTGCGTCAGTTCAGCCCCATCTGGACGGCCTTCGTGACAGTACAGTGCTACAAGGAATAGAGTTCATCCGAGTGATATTTTTTGATGCAACCGTCCATCTCGAATACCAGGTCTACAACTGAATAAACTCCGATAGTTCTGAATTGTTCGGATGCAACAAGATTGGTGACTTCAGCTCAACCGATCGATAACTACACCATTCGTCCTCATACCTCCAGGTTCCGCCCATTCATATCCCACGCCTGAAGGGAAGAGTCAACCCACCCCAAAATTACAATCGCCGAAGGGTGTGTGTCGGATCTCTGGTGCATCAGGCGAAGTACCAGATATCCTTACAGAAAGATACTCTCCTGGAGGCACTTCATAAATCATCCCTGCTGGCTCGAAATGGATCGCGATGGACTCGTCTCCGAACGGGCCAACTGTGAACCCCATCTCAAAGCCTGGTTCGTATGCCACTTTCGCTCTGCCGACTTTCCGAGAATATCATCCATCGATTTCGGCACGGCGGGCAATATCAGACTCATCCCCAACGTATCCAGGTCCTCGTCGTTCTGCGTGCAAACGCTCGTGCTTCATGCCACTTTCTCACATGTCACCTGCAGTCTTTCAACCGATTGTCCGGAACGCTGGCGATCGAGCTAACCGAGCCGACGAAGAGAATCGGGGTCGGACCTAGCAAATATATGAGCAACGGAAGCCGCGACGATCAGGGCAACGCTTTCACGCTGAATGTAGTAGAAAGTGGATGCGTCTGTGACCTGACTGACGACGAGTTCAACCAAGTTGTTCTGGAGCTACCCGCACTGATGCTGCGTGGATTCGGTGATCCTGTTAAGCACCCGGTTCCCAATGGTTCCTTGCTGAAGAATCTGCTGCCTATTAGTCATATCCGACGTTGTGAACGAGGACGGGGTGTCACCGTTGGTCACGTAGTAGGTGTGGATACCGCTGATGGTGAGGTTGTGGACAGTTTGGTCGATAATCGGGCTGCAGTCGCTGATCCACGTGACAGTGGTCGTGCCGATCCCAAATCCGCCCACTGC
The DNA here is from genome assembly GCF_030766805.1 of Nocardia sp. CC213A. Taxonomy (NCBI): domain Bacteria; kingdom Bacillati; phylum Actinomycetota; class Actinomycetes; order Mycobacteriales; family Nocardiaceae; genus Nocardia; species Nocardia sp. CC213A. Next base: position 395,585 of record NZ_JASFXA010000005.1, on the reverse strand, counting down.
CGCAGACAGGTAAGCCATCGACTTCCAGCTCCCGATCTATATGATCTCGCCGGGCAGCGCCACCAACGGTGGAAATTACCTGTTGTGTTCGCTCTCACGGTCGTTCTAAGGCTCATGCCAAGCACTGCTCACGCAGCCCTCCTCGTAGTCCCACAACCCATTGTTCACGCCCTCATCCAAGAGACGCTTCACAGATTTCAAGTCAGCGTCAGATGGAACATTGAACGCGAGTATGTTGAAGGCCTCAAGGCCTGCGCCTTCCACGCCGACAGCAGCGAAAGCGGCTAGCACGGCTTTCTTACTGCCCGCGAGTGGACCATCCAGTAGGGGGATGATCCGAATCGTACAGTTGCCGGAAGCAGACACTTTCCTTATTGCGTAACGTTCTCCACTTTCGCCTGTGTGAACCTCGAAGGTGTCTCCTTTCGCAACATCCCTGACCCACCAGGGTGTACTGTCGATCTCGACAACGCCAGGGCGTGCCGTCAGCCTCGCCCATACTTTCTCATGGTCAACCGGGGGCCATCCAGTATCGTCTGAAGTAATTTTGAATATCAAACATATCCGCTCACTGTTGCAAGCGCGCCTCCCTTCGGACTTCTCCAGATTGCTGCCAAGAAAGCCTTGAGCAGGCTCCCACACTTCGGGCTGTCGATCTGACATCCATTTAGGCGCGTTTTCCTCCCAAGGAAAGTTACCGTCCTTGTCGGGCCAGCACATTGTGAGCGTCGGAAAGTTATCGTCTCTATAGAACTGTAGAGCTTTACCTAGATACTGTTCATATTTTGAATGCTGAAACTCCAAGAACACCACTGGATAGTTGTTGAGGATATCATTGGATATCGCTCCCGGCGTGAATCTCGAACCCTCGGATACAAGTTCGCAGACCGACGCAAGAAGGCGGGATGATGTCTCATAAGGTAGACCGAATACTGCCATTTCAGGATGACCATATCGGTGGTACAAGCCGATTGTATATGCGTACTCGGGTTCTCCAGAACTTTCCGGTAGCACTCCAATTACATGAAACGAACGCTCGCTAACATCAGTCATTACTTGACGGTCAGGACCTTGCGCGGCGAACCTCCGTGTCGGCCCACATAAATCACAGTTCACGTTATGCATCAGGCATCCCAAATCGTATCATCGCGTCGGTTTGCTATCACGATACCGCCTCCGGTCCATTCGTTTCGCCTCCCTGGTGCGTACGGTGGCCCCCCGCTGCTCCGCGGATTGTACGAGACACTGTCGCTCTTCCAATTGTTGCAGCTTGCGCAAAGTAACTGGCCGTTTTCTGGAGTTCCCGATCCTCCGTTGGCTTTCGGGTCAATGTGATCAACCTGCCATGAGTTTGGGTCCGTTGGGACGCCCTTCTTCGACTGCGGTGGCTTTGTAACGGGGTTTCCGCACCACTCGCAGATGTTCGTGCCATTGTATTTTGCTTTGTTATCGGTAGCAACTTGTTGCTTGCCAGCTGGGGTGAATGGCTTATTTTTTCGACTGCCCGGCGGTGACATCGGGCAGTTGTGAACGAGCGTCTGTGCATTGGCTACAACAATGTAGTACGTATGCACTCGACCCACTGACAGATTGTAAACGCTTTGGTTTCTGACGGTGCCTCGGTCGCGCACGGCCGATACCAGGAGAATTGGATCGGAAGTGTCGTCCCCAGGTTGTGTATCTGGTAGTGGACGAAGGCGATCGCCGACTTGAATTTCTCCAACGTTAATCCAACCCTTGTTCTCGACCCAGAATGGGTGGCCAGCGGTGGCAGTGATGACGTTAGGCGATCCCTCAATTGCGATGTCGACGAGATGTTTGGTGCCACGTCCCGAAATAACGTCAGCGACAGGTTGGACCCCGGTTTGGCTGGTGGCAGGATCTGTGGCCACAACCAGATCCCCGACTTCGATCTTGCTGATCGGCTTCGTTGTCCCGTCGGCCATCACTACCAAGGTGGTGGGTACAAAGGAATTCGCACAGACTGCGTCATCGACGGCTTTGGTGACATCGGGGGCATTCTTTGCCGCGTTCTTGGCGGCTGCACCAATGAGTTTGCCGCCGGGGACGAGGCCGGCTGCGGCGATGGCGGCATCCTTGACGTTGCCCTGGGCAAGGTTGCCCGTGACTTCGACGGCCGCGCCGACGGTGCCGATCGGGCCCGGGACGTAGGAGACGACGGCGCCGGCTTTGGTGGCAACCTTGGCGACGCTTCGCCAGGAGAAGGTACCGGCGAGGTCGTAGTTGTTGATGGGGTCGGCGCTGACGTAGTCGTAGGCGTTGGCCGAACCTCCCGCGACTGAGTCGACCTGCAGGAAGCGGCCAAGGATGGGCAGGTAGGTGCGGGCGCCCATCTCGATTGCCTGCAGTCCGGCGAGGTGTTCGACAGGGCGCTGGTTCTGCCCAAGGTATCCGTAATCCATGCCGCCGGTGACGGTTTGGGGGATGGGGATGTCCTCGATGGCTCCGGTGACGGGGTTGATGTTCTGCCCGTACGGGTCGTAGAGATAGATGCCGGAGGTGCGGGCGGCGGTGCCGTCGGAGGTGAACAGGACATCGCCGTGCAGGTTTGGATATGACCAGTTTGTAACCGCGCCTGGTTCCTGGGTGCCGTAGTTCTTGGTCAACAGCACACCGCCGGGTAGCGGGATGAGCCGTTGCAGCATATTGCCGTTGGCGTCGAGGACGACGTCGGCGGTGTCGGATTCGGTGGTGTAGCCGTAGTGGGTTGTGCCATTGTCCTCGGCATCGGGTGCGCCGGTGACAGTGCGGGTGGTGAGCCGGTTGGTAGCGTCGTAGGTGTAGGCGATCTTGGTGCCGTCAGTTGTTGTGGTGGAGGTGTGGCGTTTGGTGGCGTCGTAGCCGAGGGAGTCGGAGCCAACGGTGGTGGCGTCGCCGTGGTCGTCGTAGGCGAAATCCAGGGTGAGGTCGCCGCTTGTGGACAGCAGGCGGTCGGCGTGGTCGTAGCAGTATGTAGTGGTCGTCGCCGGGGCTCCGTCGTGACTGTCGGTGACGCTGGTGCGGTTGGTGTTCAATCCCGCGTTGGTGGCGGGTCCGCAACCGCCCTCGCCGTCGAAGGCATAGGTGAGTTCGTGGTGTGGCACCGACGCCGCGGCGAGCCGACCGACGGTGTCGTAGGTGTAGGCGTAGGTGGCGATCGTGTCGCCGTCGAGGGTGACCACGTCGTCGGTGACGCGTTGGTCCTGGGAGCGGGTGACCGTGTCGACGACCGTTGACTCGGACGTCTTCCAGGTCAGGGCCGTGAGCATGCCGGCGGGACTGCGGGTGAGGGAGTCGAGTCGGGATCCGTTGCCGTACACCACTTGTGCGAGTTCCCCTGCCTGTGACCAGGTGGAGGTGGCGAGGGTAGTGCCGTCGAGCGCGGTGCTGATCAGTTGGGAGGCGTCGTTGTAGGTGTAAGTCAGGGTGCTGGAGACGCCCTGGACGGTGGTGACATCCTGAGTCAGGCGTCCGGCCTGGTCGTAGGTAGCGACGTTTTCCACACCGTGGACGTCGACGGTCTTGACCGTTTGACCGAGCAGATCGATCGTGGTGGTGATCGCTCCGGACTCGTCACTTACCCGCCGGGTCAGCGGGTCGCCGTTGACGGCCCAGTCGGTAGTGATCGTGCGCGAGGGCTGACCGCCGAAGGCGGGGTGGGTCAGTTCGACTACGCGCCCGCGTGCGTCGTAGGTGGTGCACGACCAGTCGCCGTCGCCGATCCGTGTGGCTACGGTTTGACCGGCCTCGTTGTACACCGACTCAACCGCCATCGCTGCGCCGTTCGCTGGCTTGGCACTGGTGACAGTTTTAGCCATCCCGGCCTGATTCGCTGCCGGAGCCGAAGAGTCGCACGGGTTCGCGCGGGTCTCGCTTTCTCCGTAGTACACGGTCGTCGTGCGTTTGTCAGGATCGCTGATGTCCCCCGCCGGTGTGGCGTTTGCCAGTTCGCGGAGGTAACCATCACCGGGCTTCTCGTATGCACGCCACCCAGTGAGATTGATCCCGGCAGGATCGGTGGTTGAGGAAACCGCAAGTCCATACACTGGGTCGACACCTGCATCCGGGGCCGCGTAACTCGTCGCGTTCTGTATCGACGGGGCGCGTTCGACCGCTCCGCCGGAAGTGTCGTGGATGACCTTGCTGGTCTCGAGCCCGTACCGGGGCGCGAGGTACTGACCTGGCACATCAACCGATGTACTGGTGCCTGGTGGTGTCCACGTGAAGTCGAGTGCGCCGCTGTCGCCGGTGCGGTTGTAGTAGTCGACGCGGATGCGATGCCAGCTACCAGCGGTCTGATTCGTATAGGTGCCTGCGACCGTGGTGCTGGCTTTGTCGGTCCAGCTGTCCACCAATAGGACGTCATCGATCCAGAGCCGGACTCCGTCCGTGACGGTGAATCCGAGACCGTACTCCCCGGCCTCGGGGAATAGGAGTTCACCGGTGAAGCGCGCCGACCAACCGTCGGAATTGCTCACCGGCGCAGACGATGCCCACGCACCGGACAGCGCGCCGTCGGCGGCTCCGGTGCCGGTCTGCCACAGCGCCGGGACTCCGGCGGTGTGCGGGTTGTCGTAGAACGCGGCTTCCAGCCCGACCAGGCCCTCGTCATAGCTGAAGTGACGGTGCGGCATGGAGGTCGCGCACGCGGGGGTCGGTAGCTGTCCGTTGAAACAGGTGGCGGGTGCGGGACCGTATTCGTCGGTGGGGCGGTCGGCGTGGTCGTAGAGGATCGTTGAGCGGCGACCGGCCGCGTCGACCGCGGCGGTGGACTGGTCTTTGGCGTTCCACTCCGCGTAGATCGTTGCGCCGGAGAGGTCGGTGGTAGACAGGGCGCGTCCGGCGTCGTCCCAGACTACGGTGCGGTCGGGTGGTGAGTTGATGTCGCCGGTGCCTTCGACGTTGACCACGGAGGTGCGATTGCCCAGGTCGTAGCCGTAGCGGTGGATGGGTCGGTTGCCCATGTAGCCACCGTCGGAGGAGGGGCCGGTGACCGCGGCGGCGCGCCAGCGGGCGGGCATGCCGGGTTCTTCGACGATCTTGGCGTATTGGATGGTGGTGTGGGCGAGGGTTTGTGAGGGGAACTGTTGGGTGGCGGCCCAGTCGTAGCCCAACGCGCCGCGGGCGAAGCTCATCGGCCCGATCGAGGCGAGCAGTTCGCGGCGTTTGATCTCGCTGGAGGTCTTGTTGTACTCCTTTTTCACCTCCGCCAGGTCGACGTAGCTGAAGTCCTGCATGGCCGCGCCCGGATTCTCGATCCGGGCCAGGACGTTGAGCACGTACCAGAGCAGTGTTTCGGTGCCGTCCCAGTAGGTGATGCGGCACAGCTGATGTGCGGGTGCGGAATTCGCGCCCGAGGGCAGTGGTGTACCGCCGTAGCAGCTGTCGCTGCCGTCGGTGTTGTAGTGCAGGGTGTGCGAGCGGCCCGAGACCGGGTCGTGGATTTCGGTGAGCCGTGGCGGGGTGCCGCTGTAGCGGTACTGCAGCGACGCGGGTTTCTTGCTGTCGAGCACGCTCGACACCTCGGCCAGGCTGCCGTCGGCGTGGAACAGTGACACCACGCCGTTCTCGGTCACCGACAACCGGCCGTGGCTGTCGAAGGCGACGACGCCGTCACGACCGGGTGGTGGGGTGTAGCCGCCGTCGGTGCGGGCCCAGCTGTGTTTGCCGCCCGCGCCGTCGGTGAGCACGACCGCGCCGTCGAGCATCGCGGCGTGGCTGTAGGCGCTGGCCGGGACCGACAGGGTCCAGCCCGGCGGCAGCGGCGGCGGGTCCGACGGGGACAGCCACTGGCCCGACACCAGTTGCGGGGCCAGATTGTGCAGGCGTTGGCCGCCCATGTCCTGGGTGGACTTGACCCACAACACCATCGCGGGCGGGTTGGGCGAGTGGTGGTAGAGCTCGACTGTGATCGCGACGCGTTGACCGACGGTCAAACTCACTTCGTCGTCGCGTTTGGGGCCCGGGTCGAGGAAGCCGCTGCCGACCACGGTGGTAACCGGGTCAGGGTTGTCGTAGACGAGCTGGTCGTCGATCCAGATCTTCGCGCCGTCGGTGTGTTCTCCGGCGAAGCGGAAATCACCGCTGGCGGGGGCGTCGAAGTAGCCCTCCCACCGGATCACATACCAGTCGTCGACCAGACCCGGCGGCAGCGGGTCGCGGTCGGTCTCGTCACCGAATTGGTTGCCCCAGTGCAGATCGACCTGCGACTCGGTCCGCACCAGCACCGGAACGTCATCCGGGGTGCCGTCGTGGCCGGAATCGTTGAAGTACGACGCCCGTACACCGCGGGGCACACCGTGGGCGCGGGAGTTGTAGGCGAAGGTGACCCCGGCAGGCCCACCGAGAGCGGAGAAGATCGGGCCGGAAGCGTTGTAGCGAACGTTGCCGTTGAACAGGTTCACCGTGATCGGGCCGAGCGTGTCGGTCGGTGTCGGTCCCGGATCACCGAGGCGTTGATCGATGGTGAAGTGCCCCACCCACGTCGCGGGGGTCAGCGTTTGGCTGCCCTCGGCCATGGTGTCGACGGTCCAGGTGTAGCGGCCACCGTCGGTGACCACGTGGCGCGGGACCGTCCATTTCGGCTGGGCCAGACACCCGGATTGGGCGACGCTGCCGGTGCGGCCGTCGAAACCGGTCGAGACCTTGAAGCAGTACTTCGTGCCGTCGGTGGCACCGTTCGCGGTGACTTCGAGGGTGGGGGTCTCCGTCGACAGGATCGCGTCATCGGCCGGAGCGACCAGCACCGCTTCTGGCCCGGTCCCCGGGTCGCCGCCGTCGGCGAACTCGACGACGAGGTTGGCTTGCAACTCCTTGTAGGAGTGGGCGCCGGCTTCGGAGCCGGTGAGCATGAACCACATCTCGGTCGCGCCCGCGGCGACCTGATCGGCCAACGCGGTGGTCAATTCGGCCGATTGCAGGACACCGGTATCGGTGACCGACGCCGTCGCGAGTTGCGCACCGAGCCCGTCGTATCCGGGCGGGGTCACCGCCTCGGACACGGTGACCGGGGCGGCCAGGAACATGGCCGGGTCCGCACTGGTGATCTGCAAGTCCATGTGCGCACCGGTGATCGTGCGTCCGGCCACGGCCGCCAGGTCGAACCGGATCGCCGAGCGCCACACCTCGGGGGTGCCGAAGACCGGCTTGTTCGTGCCCGCGCGGATACCGCAGGTATCCACGCATCCGGCCGCGCCCTGCTTGTAGGCGATGGTCTCGACCTGGCCACCGAACCCGTAGGTGAAGGTCGGATCGACCACCACCGGGAACACGCGCGCCGGGTCGGTCAACCAGTCGAGGTCGACAGCCACGGTCAACAGCCACGCGTCCCCATCGGCGGTGAGGGTGTAGCTGCCGCCGGTGCGTGCGGTCGAGGCGCCGTCGTCGTCGGCGCCGGCCGAGTCCCACACCGTGATCGGCGGCAGCACCGCCACGACCTGCCCGGCCGCATCGGCGATCTCGACGGTCTGCCCGTCGGTGGACGGGGTCCACGTGCCGGTGTCGAGGTGAAAGGTCCACTGGCCGTTGCCGACCGCGTCGGCGGTTTTGACGAACAGCAGTTCCTTGACCGCGCCCTCGGTCACCTCGTAGGTCAGGTCGACCCCGGGCAGCACGTCGCGGTACCACGCCACCGAGTCGACCACCGACCGCTGGGAGGTATCGGCACCGACAAGCCCCATCGTCACCACCGATTCACCCGCGTCGACACGGACCAGGTCCGTCTCGGCGGCCGACGGCGCGAATTCCACCGTGCCCGCCGCCGATTCGGCGACCTCGGAATCCGGCCGTTCCACCACCCGGGTCTCGCGCTCGGCCCAACCGCCCTGGCCGTCGGGCACGCTCACCGGCGCCTGCGACAGCACTACCGAGCCCGTGCCGTCCCCTTGGGAGATCGTCACCGACTTCTCATCTCGCGCGGTCTCTCGCGGACTCGACGACCCACCAACGGCGTCGGCCGCTCCCGCGAGGGGCAGGAAGTCGGCGTCGGGTGTCGGCGCGGCTTCCTCCGGACGTGGTGGCCCGTCATCGGTGTCCTCCGACGCCGACGGTCCGTCCTCCGAGGCAAGCAACGGCACATCCCGCGCCGGAATGGGTTCGGCCGCGCTCGGCGCGGACACGATCACCTGCGTCAACGTGGCAACCAATACCACCGACAACGCCACCGCGCCGACCCGCAGTAACACCTTGATCCAACCGCGCAGCCAGAAAACGCCGCGGCGACGATGAGAACTCACCAGCACAAACCCTGTCATTCAAAATCCAACACCAATCCCAGCGCGGTAACCGCGACGGCATTGGTGGAACGGGACCGTAACCGAAACGGACGCAACTCACAAACCGGGCGGTCTACTGCAAATTAGCTGGTGCGCACCGGATCTCACGTACACGCCGAGAAATCCGCGTTAGCTAATGGCGGGTAACTTGATGAGTCCTGTCGCCGCGCCTCCTGGGTTCGATCGCTCGCGTCGTCACCGGCAGCGCGGTGGCTTACGTCATCTATATGACAACTGGATTTCGACGACCTTACGGTTACCAAAGGCTGTGGCACGTTTTAGAGCACATTGCACAGCCGGTCCACAGTCCTTCACGGCAAGAAGTATTGGATTCGCCTCACTCGAAAGATGCGATGTCAGAGCGATATTCGCTCGTCCGTGTTGATCAGTTCTGGTGGGCGTGGTAGGAATTCACCGCCGGTGTGGTTCTGACCCCGGCCGCGGCCGTTGAAGGGGATTCCGGTCGTGGTGAATCCTGATGAGGAAAGTGAAATCCAGTGAGCACGATTCGCGCGTTCAGCGCTGCCATTGTTGTGTCGTCCGGCCTGCTACTCGGCGCTGCCGGTACCGCATCGGCAACCGAACTGTCCCCCGCACCGGCCCCGGTCGGTCCGGTCGCTGACACCGGCTCAGCGGCGGCAGTCATCGACATTCTCGGCATGCTCGTCAGCGGCAGCGCCGAAGGAACCGACACCGTCGCCGACGACGACAAGAACAAGCCCGATACCGGATCCTCGGTCACCGGATCCTCTGCTAGCTCCGGTTCGTCCGACCCGACCACCGGATCCGCGGAAATCGCGACCGGCAGCGCCGAAACCGGCAGCGCCAAACTGCTGACGTAGCACCGTTCGGGCGGGGCGCTGGAGAAGCTTCGCACACCAGCGCCCTGCTTCGGCAGTTCCTGCAGGCTTCGGCGATCTGTGCGATGGCCCGCGCGGGCCGACGATCAGGCGGAATGCATCGGCAGCACAGATCTGCCCACGCGTGGGGTCACTGGGCATGTCTGGATCCACACGTGGTCGCGCGTGTCGTGGACTACGGGATGTTAGTTCCATATGGTGATTGGATTTTGCCGTCATGGAACGGTGGCAGCAGGGTTACACGCTCGTAGACGCGTAGTGCGCGATCCGAGCTACCAGCGCTGGGTAGCCCGAACCGCGTCGATCGCGGTCGCTCATTTCTGGTGACCGATCTGGGTGGTCAGCCAGTTGAGCACGGTGGCGAGGCTGGTGTCGTAGCCGGTGTGGTGGACGCCGGAGGTGTAGAAGCGGGCGGCGTCGCTGCCCTGGCGGGCGAGGTCGGCGAGCATGGTGCTGGTGTCGGGGTCGGCGGTCAGCGTGGAGGCCAGTGAGCTGCCCGAGCCGCTGCTGGTGCCGGTCAGCGCCGCTGCTGCGGTGAGGGCCAGGTCGGCCGCGACCGGTACCAGGCCGACGAGTTCGATGCCTGCGCCGAGGATGTCGCCGAAGGCGAGCTTTTCGGCTGCGCGCCAGGCGATCTCCTGCGCGATTCCAATGTTGGTGGCGACTCGTTGGATGTCGGTGCGGGCGAGGATGGCGACGATTTGTGCGGCGATGGCGGTGGTGCCGGAGGTGTCCATCGGTGCGGCCAGTTCGAGTGCGCGGGCGACCAGGGCGAGGTCGGCTTCGTCGGCCAACCGCACCAGCGGGCTGAAGGCGGTGTTGATCGCGCCGGAGAGCCGGTGCGCTGTGGGAATGTCCCCGGCGGCGACCGCGCCGGGCAGTCGGGCGAGGCTGTCGAGCAATATCGGTATGCCGGAGGCGAATTCGGCCATACCACCGGCGACGAGCACGACCTGCTTGGCCACGCTCGCGGCGTCGATTCCAGTGCCGGAGAACGAGGTGCTTGTCGTGGTGTTCGGGGTGCCGGTGAAGGCGTGGCCGAGGGCGGACCAGGCCGGCGAGTCCTGGGTTGTCGAGCAATACAGGTCGCCGGGGGCGCAGACGGTGCGGACTCGGTCGGTCAGTGCTCCGAACCCGGGGGTGCGTGGTCCGGCCACGCCTTGCCCGCCGACGTTGGTGTCGCCCAGTAGTGGGGTGGCGGGGTCACGGTGTGGGTCGGAGATCAACGCGACCGCGGCGACCCGCGCGGCAGGGAATCCTGCGAGGTTGTTGCCGATGTCGGCGGCGATCTCCCCGGCGACATCGGCGCCTTGGGAGTAGCCGGTGAGGACCACGCGGGTGGTCTCGCACAAACCGCCCAGCAGCGCCGACAATGCCTGTACTCCGGCCTGCTGAGAGTGGGTGTAGGGGGTCACCGCGGCCGGGTAGGGCAGGAAGCGGACGTCGATGCCGGTGCCGTAGCGGGCGGTCAGGCCGGTGCCGATGGGGGCCAGCAGCCCGACCGGGCGGGCGGGGTCGGCGGTCGCGTTGGTTTCGCCGGTGCCGGGCACCAGCACCGCCGTGTAGGGCGCGCAGCCGGGGGCCGGGGCGGCGGTCGCGGTCACGGTGACGACGGCCGGAACGGCGGCCAGCAGGGCCGTGGCGGTGACAGCGGCGGTCAGCCGCGCCGGTGCCCGCCCGTGGCGGCGGGCACCGGCAGCGGCGCGGTCGAAGAAGAATGGACGGGTGGGCATGGGAACCTCCGGAGGGCAGGGGCGAAGCGGTTTCCTGACGGGAGGCGGTTTCCTCCCACTCACGGAAAGGGCGTGCTCCGGAGGTGATTTCGACGCGTGAACTCCACACACTGAGCAGCGGTCGCGCCGCGCGTTCTCACACGGGCCACCCACCCGCGAACGAACGGTGACCGGTGCGAGGAAGGTGCGCACCGGTCAGCGGGTCGTTCAGGCGCAGGAGGGCTACTGCTTCTGGTCGGGGTGCAGGGCGAAGCGCTTGGGCTGTTCGCAGGTCTGGTGAGCGACACCGAGCTCGGTGAGCTTGAAGCAGGCGTTGTAGACCGCGCCGCTCGACCGGGTCAGCGCCTTGCCGATCGCGCCCGGGGTGAACTCCTCGTCCGGGTGATCGCGCAGGTAGTCCTCGACCAGGCCCCGCAAGCTCCCCGGCGGCAGCGCCGTCCCCGAACTGCTACGCCGCCCACCGCGCCCACAGGTCGGGCACACCCCGTCCCCGGCAGCCGCCTGCTCACCAACCGCCGCAGGTTCCGGTTCCTCACTGACTGCCGCCACCTCGACCTCGGCCCCGGCCTCGACGGGCGCGGGCGCGGGATCGTCGTCGGTGGCGGTCGTGGTGTCGGTGGGCGGTTCGGCCGGGGCTTTGTCGGCCGTCTCGGTGTCGGCGGGGGCCTGCTCGATCGGGGTGGCGTCGGCGGGGTTCTCCTCAGCGGTGCCGAGGGTGGCGCGGGTCCAGCGGTCGGCGGCGCGGGGGTTGGGGTCGGGGGTGCGGGTGACGAGCCCCTCGGTGGCCCAGCGGGTGAGGATCTTGCGTGCGGTGGAGGCCCCGATGGACGCGGTTTTGGCCAGCACGGTGGCGGTGGCGTCGGGTTCGGTGGCCAGCGCCGCCCACAGGACGTCTTCGGTGGCGCTGCGGCCGGTGTCGGTCGCGGTGGTGGACGTGGTGGACATGACGGTCTCCTCGCGGGAATCGCCGAATGAATTCGGGAATCGGTTCGGTGGTCATGTCCCGGCCGGGACGGTCACCCCGCCGGTGCGCTGCCGGTGTGCCGGGGATTCCACGTCCATGGACGCTCCATGCCGCCCGCGATGTCAAGCGGATTGGAAAACAAGACGGCTGTCTTGTGCCATGAGAGAATTCCCCGCCGTGGAATTCGTGTGGTCACGCCCGTTTCCGCGTCGGTCGCAGCGGCACGCGAAATTCGCGGGCGGGGCGTGGTTGTCACGCGGCGGTGTCGTCGGTGCGGCGTTGCCAGGGCAGCCGTTCGGTGAGCAGGTGCTCGGCCTGCCACTGCTCGGCGCACTCGGGGCACAGGGTGTGCTCGTGTGTGCAGGTCGCGGCGGAGGCGAGGGGGATTTCGATGTCGTCGATCCGGCTGACGCTGCGGCGGCTGCCCGGCGGCAGGTAGTCGAATTCCATCAGCGCGCTCACCGTCTTCTTGCGTTTCGCCATGGCCGTCACCTTTCAGGAGTAGAAATGAGAAGTTGCGAACTCTCGCAGCGTTGCGCTGCGCGTAGTCGGATCTATTCCGAGCCGTGAGTCCGGGGTGTCGGATTCTGATTTATGGGCGAGGTCGCTCCGAAGAAATCGTCTCCCGGATAGCGATAATCCTGAATTCTGACCGGTATTCCGAAGGTGGGGGCGTTGATCATCTTTCCGCCGCCGAGGTAGAGGCCGACGTGGTGCAGGTTGTCGGCGGTGCCGTAGAAGACGAGGTCGCCGGGGCGCAGTTGGTCCTCGCTGATGACCGGTCCGGCGTAGTACTGGTCGTGGGCGACGCGGGGCAGCGGAATCCCGACGGTGGCGAAGGCGGCCTTGGTCAGCCCGGAGCAGTCCCAGCCGCCGCTGGCCTCGGGGCCGTTGCCGCCCCACACATACGGTTGCCCCAGCTGCGCGCACGCGAAGGCGAGGACAGCTGCAGCACGGCCCGCGTCAGCGGTGTCGGCGCAGTCGCCGCTGCCTTCGGGGACGGTGGTGCGGTAGCGGGCGGCCTGGTCGAGCACGTCACGCACGTACCAGTCGGCGTGGTTGTAGGCGAAGATCGCGGCGTACATGTCGCCGGGTGCTCCGGAGTCGCACAGGTAGTAGGCGGCGGCGTGCACAGCGTCGGAGGGGTTGTAGCGCGACGGTGGGGTGGCTCCTCCGGCGGGGAGTTGGTGGGCGGCGATGACGCCGTCGAAGGTCGGAGCCAGGAATTGCATGGGTCCGCCCGCGCCCGCGAAGTTCTCCCCGGAGCTGACGCCGGGAAGTGGGGAGCGGCCGTGGTCGGTTTCGATCTTGCCGATGCCGGCGAGTATCGACCAGTCCAGGCCGGGGCAGACTCCGACGGCTCGTTGGTAGAGCACGAGCATGGACTCGGGGATATCGGCGTGCGCTTCGGGGCTCGGCGCGCTGCCGCTGCCCGGGGTCTGGGCCGGTGGCGCACCGTGTTCGACCACGACGAGAGTGGTGACGGTGGCCGCGATGACCACCGTGGTGAAGACCACGGCGACGCTGCCCGCGGCAAGGGCCTTGCCGAACATCACCGTGCTCCTCGTCCGGGTGCGGTGGGCGGCGGTGCCGCCAGCAGCGCGTGACGGCTGGCCGGTGGCACCGGCACCGTTGCTGGTGCGGTGGTGGCGCGCGGCCACCCGGCGGGCAGCTCGTGCAAGCTGCGCCGGGTGCTCGTGGTCAGGGGCAGCCAGACGCGGTCGGCGGGGCTGGGCCGGGCGGCAGCGGGGTCGAGCAGCTCGGCCGGAGCCGTGGCCACGGGCACCGCGTCGGGGTCGGGAAGCCGGGTCCAGGTGTCGTGCAACAGTTTCCGGGCGGCGGCTTCGCGAGCGGCGGTCGGAATCCACACCAGGATGGGAGTGATAATTCCGGTGGTGCGGGCGAGGTCGGCGTAGCCGAGGAGCTTCGCCGCGACCGTGGGTAAGGCCATGGTGCCCAGGTCGAATTCGAGGAAGAAGTCGAGGGTGGCTCCGGTGCGGGTGTAGCGGCCGTAGGCGTCGGGGCGGGCCAGATCGCCCCACAGGGCGTGGCAGCGGGTTTGGGACCACCACGCCAGCACCGAGGTGTCTGGGCGGTACAGCGAGGCGGCGGTGAGGGTGGTGAACCATTCGGCGATGCCGACGGTGTGGGCCAGGTGCAAGCTGTGCGCGATCGCGAGCGCCCGGTCGGGCCGGTAGTGCAGGTCGCGGACCTCGAGGCCGGCTTCGGCGGCGAGTACCGCGGCCCCGCCGGGGGCGAGGACCCAGTGCGAGGGGGCGCTGCCGGTGGTGCGCAGTGGCCGGAACCGGTCGAGTACGCCGTAGTCGCGCAGGGTCGCGAGGCGGCGGCGGGCCAGGTCGAGGTGGGTGAATCCGAGCGCGGAGATCTGTGTGGTGGTCAGCACACGATGCTCGTGGACCATGTGCAGGATCCAGCGGTCACGCCCGGTCAGACACACCGCCAGACGGGCGTGCTCACGGCCGGGGTTCGGGCTGCGACGCGCGGGCCGCAGCCCGGCTTGGCGAGTGGGACGACGGATCATCGCGATCTCCTCACGAAGGGGTCGAGAACCGCTGCGACGCACCATCTTCAGCGCGCAGACGGGGTGTGGTGGATGTCAGGACAGGCGAGGGTCGCTGCCCGAGACAGGGGCCTCGACGGTCGGTGCTGGCGGCGAGCTGGGCGCGTGTGCCGAGGGTGGTGTGTGCGCGGCGGCGCGGATCTCGCGGGCGCGACCGGGGATCGGGTCGGGCAGTGGGCGGGAGGCGAAGGTGAACGGCGGGGTTTGTTGCCCGGCGACCAGCACTCGCGCGGCGGCGTGGTAGGCGTCGAGGTGGGTCAGGTCGTGTTCGGACAGCCACGGCGCGGTGTGGCGGGACAGGTCGCGGGCGTCCTCGGGCGACGCCGAGAAAATGATCTTGTTGCGGGCGTTGGCGGAGATGCCGTCGCGTAGTTCGCGCGAGAGCTGGCCGAGGTTCTGGTGGGCGAGCACCAGCGATAGCCGCAGCCCGCGGGCTTCGGCGAGCATGTCCTCGACCGGCGTGGACAGGTTCAGGAAGTTCTGTGCTTCGTCCAGGACCAGCGACGCGTCGTGACGCTGCGAGGACGCCACGGCAGCGCGGGCAGTGGTCGCTTGCCAAGTGCGGGCGACCAGCAGCGAGCCCATGAGGCGGGTGGTGTCCTCGCCCAGGGACCCTTTCGGCAGTCGGGCTAGGCAGATGCCGCCGTTGTCGAGTACGTCGGACAGGTCGACGGTGGACTCGCCGGCCGCGATCGCCTGGCGGACGAAAGGCCGCAGCAGGAAGGCGCGCAGCTTGTTCAGCAGTGGGGCGACGATCTGGGCGCGGGAGGCGTCGGACATGCCGGTGTAGGCGGTCCAGAACCCTTGCAGCACGGGATCGTTCACGTCACGGGTGAGGGTGTCGAGATGGGTGCTGCCCGACAGCAGCCGGGCGAGGTCGACCAGGGTGGGGGTGCCCGGCCGCGCGCACAGGGTGCGCAGGCTCGCCCGCAGCAGATCATCGGTGCGCGGTCCCCACCACCGCGAATAGATGCGCGAGAAGATCGAGGCCATATTCTCCACGGCCAGATCCAGATCGGCCGGTGCGGCGTCGAGTGGATTCACACACGGCGGAGGCGTTTTCGCGTCGGCGTCGAAGAGCACCACTTTCCCAGCCGCCGTGCGCGGCAGCCGCGCCAGGACATCGGTGATCAGGTCGCCTTTGGGGTCGATCACCACCACCGCGCGCCCGGCGTCGGCGTCGTCGAGGATCAGCTGCGCCAGCAGCGTGGATTTGCCGACACCGGTCGCGCCCAGCACATGCAGGTGGTGGCGTGCGTCGGCCACGCGCAACGCGACCGGCCGTGCACCGGTCCCGGCGTCGGCGAGCCCGAGCGGTTTGGTCTGTTTACCTCCGGTGGGGATCTGTGTGGTTGGGGCCAGGGCGCGGGCTCCGGCGCGGGCCAGGCCGGGTACCGAGGCGTCCTGGGGCAGGTGGGCGATCCCGGCGAGTTCGGGTACCGACAGCAGATCTCCGCGCCCGAGCCACCGACCCGCCATCGCGGTGGCCAAGCGCAGGCTGCGGCGTCGCCGGTAGAAGTTGTGGTCCGCACAGGAGCCGAACACCGCGGCGAGGGCATGCGCGCGTCCACGCGCCACCGTCCGCGCCGCTGTCCGCTCGGCGGGTGAGGCGGTGGCCGCGACGGTGACCGCAGCGGCGTAGCGGACGAGCGTTTCCCAATGTCCGCCACGGGCTTTGGCAACCGCAGCGCGGGCCTGGGCGCTGTCTTCGAGACGGCTGAACCGGTCCCCGGACACGGCCTGGGCCTGGCCTCGGGTGTAGGTGTGGCGGCGGGTGGGTGGGCCGGGGGTGAGCAGGTCCAGCAGCGCGAGCAGCGGGACGCATGCGGCGCGGGCAAGACGGGCGCGCAGGTCGTGGCGGAGGCCGGTGACCGCGCGGCGGACACGGCGGCCGGTGACCGGGCGGGCCAGGATCTGTACGCACACGCTGTGACCGGGTGCGAGGTCAGCGGCGGCGGTGAGCAGATCCCGGGCCAGG
Organism: Nocardia sp. CC213A; assembly: GCF_030766805.1. Taxonomy (NCBI): domain Bacteria; kingdom Bacillati; phylum Actinomycetota; class Actinomycetes; order Mycobacteriales; family Nocardiaceae; genus Nocardia; species Nocardia sp. CC213A. The sequence goes on along the minus strand of NZ_JASFXA010000005.1, from coordinate 379,196 downwards.
TCCCCGCCGCCGTAGTCGCTACGGATGGGAAACCCTTCGGCGCGCCCCAACCTCAGCACCCCACCGGCGAGTGCTCTGCGTTGCCCGTCGGTGCTGGCTGGAAGGGGCGGGTCGGCTGTGTGGAGGGTGGTGGTGCGCGCGCCGGGCCAAGCCGAGTGCACCGCCCGCTCGATGAGGTGCGGCGGGATCGCCGCCGGTACCCAGACCGCGAGGGTGATGCCTTCGTGCCCGCTGGCGCGGTATTCGAATCCCAGGTGCGGTTGCCCGCACAGCATCCGCTTCCAGGCCGGGCGCAGCAGCCCGATCAGGTGCGCCCACCATGCGGCGGCCGAGCCCGGATCGACGGTGGGCGGGCACAGGATCGTCACCTGCCGGGCCGTCACGGCCAGGCGGGCGCGTCGCCACCGCCGACCCACCGCCACCGCGGCGAGCACACCCACGGCGGCGGTGGCCGCCGTGAACAGCTGCTGGCCGGTGAGCGGCCAGCCCACCACACTGGTGACCCGCGCCAGTACCTGGCCGGGACGCAGCAGGAGCTCGGCGAGCCCGCCGTGGCCCGGCTCGACCGGGGCTGCCATCACGCCGCCTCGGGATCATCGAGCAGCACGTCATCGGCGGGCTCGTCCGTGTCGAGGTCTGCCCGGAACTCGCTGCCGTCGCTGGCCTCGTCGGTGTGCGGGGGCAGCGGGCCTTCTTCGTCGGCGTCGAGCAGGTCGATGCCGGCGTCGGTGTCCTCGCCGGTGGTGGTGAGGTGGGCGGGGTTGGTGGTGATGAGGGCATCCTCGGTGTCGGAGGCCACTGAGGCGAATACCGCGCGGTGCACGCCGGTGGCGAGCAGGCCCTGCCCGCGTGCGGCCGAGAGCAAGAAGGCGCGTTCCCCGTCGGAGAGGGCGAATGCTTCGCCGACTTCGTCGATCTCCTGGGGCGCCTGGCGCAGCAGGATCTGGGTGGTGGCGTTGGCGACGATCGCCTTGCCCATCTCGGTGCCCAGTACATCGGCGACGTCCTGGGTCGCGATCGTCAGGCCCGCCCAGTACTTGCGGAAACTCTTGGCAGCCTTGAACAGGAACTCACCACCCGCGTCCTGGCGCAGCATCCACCAGGCTTCCTCGACCACCACCAGACGCGGTCGCCGCAACGCCGGATTGGACACCCGCCGCCAGATCACATCGAGAGCGAGCAACGTGCCCAACGTTTTCAGCTCATCGGGCAGCTGCTGCATCGAGAACACCACGAACGGCCCCTCGGGCACGGTCGTGGTCGGGCCGTCGACCAGCCCGGCGAACGCGCCACCGGCCACGAACGGCCCCAGCGCGGCGGCCACCTCGTCACCGACCCGGCTCCCGCACGCCTGCAGCTGTTCGACCAGCATGCTCAGCGTGGGCGCGGGACGAGTCCACGTGGCCGGGTCCTCGGTGATCCCGGCGGCGGCGTATGTGGCGGTCAACGCGGTGTCCAGCGTCGCCCGCTGCGCCGGTGACTGCTCCCCGATCAGTACGCGGATCACGCTGTGCAGGAACAGCTTCCGGCGTGTGAGCGCGTCGGGAGGGGCGGTGCGGCGGCCGTCGGCGCGGGTATGGATGTCGAGGTCGAACGGGTTGAGCCGCACCCCGGCCGCACCGAGGGCGATGTAGGTTCCCGAGACCGCCTCGGCGAGGGGTTTGTATTCGTTTTCCGGGTCGATGACCAGCGCTTCGATCCCGCGATGCAGCGAGCGCAGGACCTCGGTCTTGACCAGATACGACTTGCCCGCACCGGAGCGGCCGAGCACGACCGCGTTGTGGTTGTGGATCTCCTCGGAGAACCGGTCCCAGAACAGCAGACCTCCGGCGGCGTCACGCCCGTAGAGCACGCCGTCGGGTCGGTGGGCATCGACCGGATCGGTCGCCGGGAGCTGCGGCGAGGTGAACGGGAACGCCGAAGCCAACGCAGCGGTATCGAAGGTGCGTCGCACCTTCACCACGTCCACACCCAACGGCAGGGTCGCTGTCCACGCGGGGATCGCCCGGTAGGTGAGGTGGCAGGTGTCGATCAACAGGCTGGCGGCCAGAGTGCGCACGGCCGCGACTTCCTCGGCCAGTTCGGCTTCGCTAGCCGCGTGCACACTCACATACAGTCCGACACGGAACAGACGGCCCTCACCGCGGGCGACGCGGGCAGCCAGGTCGGCGGCGTCCTCGACAGCGACCTGGATCTGTTCGTCGGGAAAGCGGCCGTAGCTGGCGTCGTGCATGCGAGTGGACTGCAACCGCGCCATCTGTCGACGCAGCCGAGTGGCGGCGGTGACCGGGTCGACCGGATCGATATGCACCGCGACATCCACGCGTCCCGGGTGCGTCAGCAGCGGCGCGAGCCATCCCGCGGCGACCTCACGCGGATACCCGGTCACGGCCAGCGTCGCAACCCAATCCTCACCGACACCGAGGTGCCGCGCGCCGACGGTCAGCGACTGCGGCGCGAACCGCGACCCACTCCCACCCCGAGAACGCCTGCGGCGTAGCCGAGCACGGCGAGGCGTGGAGGTGGTGTCCGGGGTGTGCTCGTCGTCGGTGTCGTCACCGTCGGCGAATTCGCCGGTGCCGGTGGTGATGACGGCGGTGGGGGTGGCGATGTCGGCCGAATGCGGCACCAGGGAGCCGGGATTGGTGGCGCTGCTCAGGATCGCGGTGGCCTGCTCGTCATCGAGCCCGGTCACCGTGATCCCGATCGGGGCCAGCAGTTCAGCGGCCTCGCCCATTCGGCGCAGCAGCCGGGCCTCGGCCGCGCGACGCGCGGCGGCACTCGCGGCGCGGGTGGCGCGGCGACGGCTCGGCAGCACCGCGGCAAGGATCGCCCGCGCGGAGGGACCGGCCAGCGTGCCGGTCGCGGCCGTCGCCGGATCCACGGGTTCACGCCAGATCAACAGGACCTGGCGGTGTAGCAGGTCTTCGGTCGCGGCGAGCTCGCCCAGATGGGCGGCGTGCGCGCGAGCGGCGTCGGCGAGCTCGGGCCACATGTGTTCGGCTTTGTCGCGCAGCGCGGTGATGCGGCCGGTCAGGTCCAGGCGCGTGGCGCGCACGAGGATCTGCACGGGCTGGCGCAGCGTGTGCAGCCAGCCGCCGAGCTGGCCGACGAGCGCGTCCTGCTCGTCGGGGGTGCGCAGCCCGAGATTGACGGTACCGGCCAGAGCGATGACGGCGAGGCCGTCGGCGCCGAGGTCGACCATCCCGGTCTCCCCACCGGAAGCATGCACGTTCTGCGGCAGCCGCGCATGGTTTGCCGACAAGGGTTGCGCGATAGCGGTTTTCGCGCGCCGCGTGGCGCGGGTGGTGAGCCATCGTGGTGCCGGGGCGAGCCCTTCGGGGGCGGAGACGAGGCGATGCGGGCGCAGGCGATGGGCGATCGCGGCGGCGAGCAGCTGATCACCGGACAGACCGTCGCGGCGGGTGAGCACCAGCGCGGCCACCAGCGCCCCGAACGGGACCGCGCCCGCCATGAACACCGGCGGCGAGACCACGGCGCGGGTGGCGGTCCACGCCAGATAGAGACCGAGGGCCGTGGCGGCCAGGATGACGAGCTGGCGGGCGGTGAACGGGCCGATCAACCGGTCGGCCCGGTCGATGTCGGCGGGAATGCGGGCGGTATTCATTTCGAACCTCCAGTGGTGCGGCGGTGACGACGGCGGACGGGCAGATCAGGCATAGGCAGGTGCAGCTGCCGCCCCACCGCCCGCGAGGGCGGCTTCTCCAACGGCGGCGCAGTGGCGCGAGGCGGGGTCGGGAAACGGCGCACCTCGATCGGCAGCGGGTACTGGCCCCCGCGCAGCGGACGCAGCCCGGCATACGGATCCGGGACAGTGGGAGCGGGCGCGGTGAAGTCGAAGGCCAACTGCTTGCCGCGGGGAGCAGTGCTGGGCGCGGGCCTCGGGACCGGTGCCGCAGCGGGTTTCGGCACCCGCTGGACGGAAATGGGCAGCTGGTATTGGCCGCCTCGGCCCAGCTGCGGCGTCGGCCCCAGATTGATCCCGCCGTGGAAGGCCGGCAAGGGCAGCATCAACTGCTGGCCTTGCGGTGCGGCTACCGGAATCGTCGAAGCAGCCGGGATACGCGGGGTAGGTGCGGCGGGCGGGGTGACGCGCCGGACTCCCTGCAGCGGCAGCATCAGCTGCCCGTTCTTGGTCGCGCGGACTTTCGCGTACGGGCTGGCCGCCGGTTTCGGGGTCGGGACGCGCGGAACCTTCGGTTTCGACGACGGGGATCGGCGGTGCCCGAGGGCGGCCTTGTCGACGCCCTTGAGCGCGCTCATCCCCTTGTAGAGCACGAAACTACGCACCAGCGACCCGACCAAGGTGCGGCCGTGGCCGAGTTTGAGCGAGGCCAGCAGCCAGGACGGGATCTTGATCAGGATCAGGCCCATCGCGATCGCGACGAGCACGTTGACCAGCCCGGAGCGGTCGGGGCCGAAGAACCCCCACCCGCCCGGCGACAGCCATACCTGCAGGCCGGTGATCAGCACCAGCGATTGCAGGACCTGGATCGCCAGGCACGCGGTGAACGCCCGCCACCACCAGCGCGCCACACCATCGGTGCCGGGCAGCGCATAGCACATCATCGCCAGCGGTGCGGCGATCACAAGCACGGTGGTCAAGGCGACACGGATGATGTAGCTGATGAGCAGCACCACCAGCACCACCGCGAGCGCGTTCATCATCAAATAGACGAAGGCGTTGGTCGCGGTGCCCGCGCCGACATTGAACATTGACCGGAACGCCGCGCGGGTTTGTTCGGGGTCGACCCCGTCGGCGACCAGCGCGGACGCCAGCCCGTTGGCGACGCGGATCGCTTGGGTGGCGAGGATCAGACTCATCGCCCCGGCCGCGAACCCGACCAGTAGCCGAGGCAGCAGTTCCCGCAAGCCCCATTGGGTTTGCAGGGTCTCGTGAACCATGAGCAGAAGGCCCGTCCCGATCACGAACAGCCCGTACATGGCGAGTACCAGCTGCCACGACCTGTCCCACAGCTGCCCGATCCTCGGGTAGTCGGCCGGATCTGGGGTGGTCAAGAGGGTCTCCGACAACAGAGTCAGCAGGGGGTTGATCGCCGATTCGGCGATCTCGCGGAAGAACTCGTTGACCGCGTTCGCCACACAACCGGGAATGTTGCGGATCCCGCACTCGGCTTCGCTGCTCTCGCCGGAGCCCGGCCCGATGTCCTCGCCTGGGCTGCCCGGTGAGGCTGGTATCGTTGGGGCGGGTACGGCGGAGGTCGTCGGCGGTGTGGGTGTTGGGGCGGGAGGGGCCGGGATGGTGAGGGTGGGTGGTGGCGTGCTGGGATCGCTGGTGGGCTCGGCGGCACCAGTGCCTGCCCCGGCCACTATGAGGGCCACCATCGCGCCAAGCAGGATCAGCACGCGCAGCGCGAGCGCGGTGTTCGGCGGTCCACCGCCACGTGAGCGGGCGGTCATGATCAGCCGCCCACGATCGACTTGAGGACCTCGACCACGACCGGGGCCAGCATCGCCAGGGCGTAGCCGATGCAGGCGGCCTTCAGCGCCGATTTGGCGCGCTCGACCTCGCTGGGGTCACCCGCGCAGATGAGGTAGCGGGCACCGCCGACGGTCAAGCACACCGTCGCGATCAGCGCGAGGATTCCGACGAGCCAGTTACGCAGATTCGTCAGCACAGCGTCGAGCGAGGGCGCGATGGCAAGGTTCGAGATCGGTTGCGCAGCAGCCGATCCTGTCGCATACGCCAGCGTGCCCACAAGCACGAGAGCGCACACCAGGGCGCGGGCGAGTCGGACACCGCGCCGACCGGTTCGATCCCGGTCGGGCGATGGCTGGCAAGGGCGGGTTATGCGCATCGGCGGTTCACCTCCACTGGAGCCGAGAGCGGAAGGACCTCAGTGGTCCCCGTGCCCCCGGAAGAAGCCGCCGCTCGCGGCTGCTTCGACTCCGATGGGCCGGGATGGGCGCGCATCGCCGCGTCCAGCGCCTGGGTATCGCCGCCGCCGGTGCGGTCCGCGGCGAGGTCGGCCAGCCGATCACGCAGCCAGATCTCGAGGCGGCGCTCGGCCCGGCGGCGGCGCTGATGCAGGCGCGGATACGGCTCTCCGATCTCGGCGGCCACCTCCCACAACGACCGGCCTTCGATGCGGGTGGCCGCGATCAATTCCGCTGTCTGTGCGGTAATCACGCCCTCGGCGACGGCCTGGTGCACCAGCAGCTCAGGATGCCCCTTGGGCTGGCCCATCACCTGCCGCTGGGCATCACCTTCCCCGCCCCCCGACAATCCGGGCACTGGGATCGGGATGCGGTCCTCGCGGCGTGCCCACGCCCGCGCGGCGGTGTAGGCCGCCCACCGCAGCCGAGGCCACACCCCGAGACGGTCCAGATCGACCGAGGTGACTTTGTCGACGAACGCGGCCAGGACCACCGCCTCGGCCTCGTGACGTTCGGGGCTGTGCCGCCCAGTGAACCGGATCGCGGTCGCCCCCAGCATCGGCAGCGCCAGCCCGGCACACGCCAGCATCGCCTCCCCATCCTCCCGACGCGCCCGCCCAACCAGCCACACCCACACCTGCTCCTGGGCCCGGAGCGGCAGTCGGGAATTGAGCAGCTTCCGCCGCAACTGCCCCCAACTTGGTGTGGGCTCGCCCAACAGGGCAGCGACCTCGCCGCTCAACGGCACCGGATCAGCAGTCATCCGCTGGAATGCGCTGCGCACCGGAACCAACGGGGAAACACCTCGTCGCGATTCCGGGTGCATTGATTTCGTAGTACTCATGGTGATCAACTCCTGCCTGGATTCGAAAAATGAATTCCGACTCGGCAAGAACATCTGGACCGTCTCTCCAAACAGTCACCAAAAGTCCACCAAACAATCTCCAGAAGTCCACCAAACAATCTCCGGGAAGGCCGTCGATACCTCGCGACGCAGACAGATCACTCCGGCGAACTAGCCGTAGAACGACGCACCTACCTGGTGCTGTGTGTGTCTGGTGACTGTCCGGTGACTGCGACGAGAAAAGCGCGGAGGGTACGTCCAGAAATAATCGAAGAATTTCTTCCAAACCGCCAGATGAGGACGAGAACGCGCGTTGAATCGGATGCACGCTCGGCGTGGCCCAGCGGCCGTGATGCCAGCGAATATCCGCAGGCCGGTTGAAAAAGGACGGGTGTAGCGCACTTGCCGTTTATGTACGCGAATTCTGTTCCCGAACCCAAGGAGCGTGTCCCATGCCCGAATTCCGCCCCGCCCACTCATCCCGACGCCGACCCCGCCCCAACAAGCCCACTCCGGTTCCGATCCCGTCCACCCTATGGGCTACCGGCACCCGCACCCGACCCAGCGGGTATGGGCCGATCCCGGTGCTCTCGCGCGCCGTGCGCGAATTCACGCCCTCTCGCGGAGTGTTCGCTCTGGCGGCCCTTTCCTCGGCCCAGGCTCGCCCCGCCGCGCAGGCCCTGCACGAGGTGCTCGCCGACCTCGCGAACTACTGCCCGCCGTCCCAAGTGCCCGCCGGACTTGTGTCGGTTCTCGGCGACGACACCGCCGCCGACCTGATCATCGCCAGCCTGCTGCCCCCGCTCGACAACCCGACCGCACCCGAGAAGCTCACACAACTAGCCATCGATGCGGCCGAGAAGCTGTGCCCCGGTGGCATCCTGGCCGTCCTGACCCGCCACGACCACGACCCGCACGGGCGGCTGCTCGACCCGACCGGAGCCGTCGTCGCCGCTGCTCAGGCCGCCGACCTGCTCTACCTCTCTCACATCGTCGCAGCCCCGATCACCGGCGACACCATCGACCTTCGCCTCGCCCCCGCACCCGACCACGGACATGCCGCTGGTCACCGCCTTGTGCACCTGGACGTCTCGGTGTTCCTGCTCCCGGGCATGGACGTCGACTTCCCTGCCACCCAGTCTCGGGCCGCCTGACACCGACCCGGCTGCATTCCCTCATTCGAAGGAGCCAATCCGATGACGCAGAACCCCTTTCGCCGCGCCACCGCACCCGTCGCCGCGCCGGTGCCAGTATCGGTATGGGTGACCGCCCAACGGTCCCCAGCCGCGCAACGCGGGGACCGCTACCACCCTGACAGCACCGCCCACCCGGCGAAAATGCTGCCCGCCATAGCCGCCCATGCAATCACGCACTACACCCAACCAGGCGACCTGGTCCTCGACCCCATGTGCGGCATCGGCACCACCCTCGTCGAAGCCCTCCACCTGGACCGCCGTGCCCTCGGCCTCGAGTACGAAGCCCGCTGGGCCGCACTCGCTCATGCCAACATCGCTCTGGCCCGCAATGCCGGATACGACCAGGACGCTGCCGTTTACACCGGCGACGCGCGCGCCTTGTCCCGGGTACTGCCCGCCGAGCACCTCGGCAGCGTCGACCTGATCATCACCTCACCCCCATACGGCCCCTCCACCCACGGCCACGTCACCGTCAAACCCGGACAAGGCGTCCACAAGACCAACCACCGCTACGGCTCGGTCCTCGACCGCGGCAACCTCGCCAACATCGGCCTGGGCCGCCTGTTGTCCGGGTTCACCCGCATCCTCACCGCCAGCGCCACCTACTTGCGCCCCGGCGGGCACATCGTCATCACCGTCCGCCCTTGGCGACAACACCTCGAACTCATCGACCTGCCCTCGCACCTCATCACCTGCGCCACCCTCGCCGGCCTCGAACCCGTCGAACGCTGCGTCGCACTCTTGGGACGCCTCGCTGACGACGACATCATCGCCCGATCAAGCTTCTTCCAACGCGACTTCATCACCAAAAAGCGCGCCGCCGGACTACCCGCCCACTTGATCGCTCACGAAGATGTCCTTGTCCTGAGGCGCCCTGACTGTCCGGGTTCGGAGAAACCGAAGCACTCTCGATAGGAACCCGCGTGGCCGTCGCTGACGGGGCCGCATGTAAATCAAGGCAAGTGGAGTTCGGCCGCAGTAACGACCAGACATTCGGCACTGCTGTGGTCGCGATGCAGGGAATGTAGCACTGTGGCGCGGGATTCGGTCATATCAAGCACCTCGACGTGGCACAGGTGCTCCGCGAGCACACTGTCTGCCCTGACGAACATGTGGCTAGGGGTCGGCGCGGGCATCATCGCACCTCAATTTCTGTTCGGCCCAACAGATCTCGTCCTTGAGGTTCATTCACGCCCGGCAAGGCCGATGGCCGCCCACGTGCGGGGGGCGACTCTCTCCGTTCCCGCTCAATTCGCTCGATAATGCTCTGTACCGTCGGGGCATCCTTCGGCTGGACGAAAGGCACCGGATTCACCGGCGTATAGGACACCAGCGCCCATACCGCCAATCCGCCCAAAGTCAGGCCGGACAGGAACGTCACGATCGCGGTTACCATCGCACCCCTCCTGGATTTCTGAAAATGGCTGCGAAACAAGGAAGGACCGGCCTGTTCAGGACCGGTCCACGCCATCTGCGGCCAGCTTGCACCACCTCAAGAACGCGGCCGTCGTAGTTGCTGACCCGCCACAGCTCGCCCAGCAGATCCGGCACTGGGGTCAACGTCTCATCACTCATGCTCCTCATCTCCTCGCGACCCGGTACGGCGCAACTTCCCTTGGTGCGCAGGGCAATCGCCGCCGACCGGACGACACCTCGGCTGTGAGATCCTCGTAACCGACGGCCAGTTCCGCCAGCCGTTCCCAAGCGATGAATGAGTCGCCGCCGACGGACAGCGCTTCCAATGCGCAGGCGCTGAACTCGGCCAACCTATCGATGACGGCACCCATGGTTTCGGTGTGCAGACGAGCGCACCCCAGTGCAGGAGGCAGTTCTAGAGCAACCCATGCATCGATGACATGGATTAGCTCGGCTCTGCGCCGATCGATTGCCGCCCGCGTGTCATCGTCCACTGTCAGCAGGCGCTGGTGAATCTCCGACAGTTCGCGCGCTATCGGCAGGAGGGGATGGGTGTCCGAGGCGTCGCCACGACACGCCGCCAACATCTCTCTCTTGATGGGAAATGGCTTCATCGGAATCACCGCGGATCGAGTCGAGGGCAGCGTGTTTCTCCGGAGGCGTGAAGCCGTTCGCGATCGCGGCAGTACCGCCGCATCACCGTGTCGCGTGAAGATTCGTTCAGATCCAGCGTCATCGGTCCCACCTGCATGTATGTGGTGTGAGGAGTGGTCCAGCTGCTGTTCACTATGCGCTACGCTGTGTCAGATTGTCACAGTGCAAAGCAGGATGCAATAGAGCTTCGGAAGACGGGAACTATTCCGCTGAACCGTCGAATCGGCAGGTGTCCGCGATGGTGTGGAACGGTTCGGCGGCCTATCCTGTGACCCTGGGAGCTTGTGACAGATTGTCACTGTGTACTGACGGAGGTGTGCCGGTGTCGCGAGTGCCGTTGTCGACCAAGAACGAGCGCTTCTCGCCGTACAGTCGGCGGCTTCACCTCGGCGATTCCCTGCGACGACTTCGCCAGGATCGGGATATGTCGATCCAGCAGGTCGCGAAAGCAATGGGGATGGATCGCACCTTGTTGACCAGGATCGAGACCGGACAGCGTCGGGTCGCAGCCGACGTCAGCATCTCGGTCGCCGAACACCTGGGCATCGAGCAGCACTCTGCGCAGTGGCAGGAGATCTACGCGCTGGCTCGCGATGCCGCGCAGTCAGGCTGGTGGGAGGGCCGTGCCTTCAAAGGGCTGTCACCTCGCCAAGCACTCCCTGCGGATCTCGAAGCTGGTGCGAGCACAATCCGCTGGTACGACTTCTCCTTGATCCCAGGACTACTGCAATCACCGGCCTACCTGCGGGCGCGGCACGATGCTGCCGTCACGAACGATCACTCCCTCGACAACCCCGTCGATGTCCGCGCGCGTGAACGTCGCCAGCAGGAAGCGTTCGCGGCGGGCGGTCCTCGCATCGAGGTCGTTGTCGAGGAGACCGTGGTTCGCCGAGTCATCGTTCCGAAACCGGCGATGCTCGAACAACTCGAACATCTGCTCAAGCTTATCGACACCAACGACCAGGTCGACTTCCGAATCCTGCCGGTCGGCGGCGAACTACTCGGCGTTCGTGCGCCCCGATCACCTTGGGAGATCTACGAATTCACCGCTGGCGACCCGCCTGTGGTTATGGTCGAGTCATTGACCGAGGACGTCCTGCTGCGCGACCATGCCGAGGTCGCCAACCACGAGCGGCTCTGGCGGAGGCTTCACGAAATCGCGCTTCCCCCGGACGAAAGCCGGAAGCTTGTCGCACGGAATCTCGAGACCATCTCGAAGGAGCACTGAAACACGATGGGGAGCAAGACCATGACACCGCGCCGACCCCGCGACGGATATGTCAAGTCGTCGTTCAGCGAGGGTGGCGGTCAGTGCGTTCTGGTCCGAAGGCGGGAGCACGACTCCAGTGTGTTCCTCCGCGACAGCAAGTATGCACGTAACCCGCGCAACCAGCCCGAGAACGAACCGATCATCGAGATGCCGGCAACGGCTTGGGCCCCCTTCGTTGCGCAGGCTCTGGGACTGTCCGGCGATGTGGTTGCCGATTGCCCTGCGATCGAGTTCGTTCCCGAGCGCGAGGACGTGGTGTTGCGTGGAAATGATGGGACCACACTGGTCTTCACTCGCGATGAATGGGAGGCGTTCAGAGCGGGGCTGCTCAATGGCGAGTTCGGCCATGGTGCGACCGGTCGCTATGGGCGCGGCGAGCGCCCTCTCCAGGTCGGCGACACGCCTTCTACATAGATCAACCGTGCCGTTGCGACCACCTCTGTGCCCCAGAGACTTTCATGCTGACAAGGCGACGGCGACGGGCTCTGTTGGACTGATCGCTGCCGCCGACCTCATTGAACGCGCGGTGTCGTGATGCGCGATGATGTTCGTGTGACGCGCTCGGCTGCCGCAGCCGGTGCGCCACCTTCCGAATTGCACGCCCACGCTCGTACGCTGGGCGTCCCACACCTATCGTCGAGTGAGCCTCGTAAGGAGCCTTGTGAGCACCCTCGGTAGCTTCATCTGGTCGATCGCCGACCAACTTCGGGGTCCGTACCGCCCCAACCAGTACGGCAACGTGATCCTACCGCTCACAATCCTGCGTCGCCTCGACTGCATCCTCGAGCCCGACCTGGAGACGGTGCGTGAGCTGGCAGCGAAGTACGACAACCCCAACCGGCTCAAGATCGAGGTCAAGAAAGCCACCGGACGGCCGTTCTACAACACCTCGAACTACTCCTTCGCCAACCTCCTCAAAGACGCCGACGGGCTAGCAGACAATCTGGCCGACTATATTGATCGGTTCTCGCCCGATGTCGATGTGTTCGAGTACTTCGATTTCAAGAAGGAGATCCTCGCCCTCGATAAGGCAGAGCTGCTGCGCGGGATCATCACGTCCTTCAAGGAAGTCGATCTGCATCCGGACGTCGTCTCCAATGCCGACATGGGCGACGCATTCGAGTACATCATCCGCAAGTTCAACGAGGCCGCAAACGAGACCTCGGGCGACCATTACACCCCTCGAGACGCAATCCGCCTGCTGGTCGACCTGATCTTCGCCGAGAAGGACGCCGATCTTACAGAGGCCGGTATCGTCCGCACGTTGTACGACCCGACAGCGGGCACCGGCGGCATGCTCGCTCTGGCCGAGGAACACCTGCTCAAACATAATCCAGACGCGAGACTGAGCCTGTTCGGCCAGGAGTACAACCCGCAGTCATACGCGATCTGTAAGTCCGACCTGCTGGCCAAGGGCCACGACGCGACCAACATCGCCTTCGGCAATACGCTCACCGATGACGCATTCAAGGGCCGCCACTTCGACTACTGCATGTCCAACCCGCCATACGGCGTCGATTGGAAGCAGTATGCCAAGGCGGTGATGAAGGAACGCGACGAAGCAGGTCCTTACGGTCGGTTCGCTCCCGGCCTCCCGGGGACCTCGGACGGGCAGATGCTCTTCCTGCTCCACTTGGTCCACAAGATGCGCGCCCCCGAGGACGGGGGAGGCCGAGTCGGGATCGTCATGAACGGCTCGCCGCTCTTCAACGGCGCAGCCGAGTCCGGCCCCTCCAACATCCGCAAGTGGCTACTGGAGAACGACTTGGTCGACGCGATCGTCGCACTTCCGACCAACATGTTCTTCAACACCGGCATCGCCACGTACATCTGGATTCTCGACAACACCAAGCACCCCGACCGCAAGGGCATGGTCCAGCTCATCGACGGCACCTCGTTTTGGACCAAGATGCGCAAGAACCTTGGCGCCAAGAACCGTGAGCTCAGCAAGGAGGACCGGGACCAGATCGTGGAGCTCTACGCCGACTTCACCGATGCCAACCCGGACTACTCCAAGGTGCTGCGCATTGACCAGTTCGGCTACTGGACCATCACCATTGAGCGTCCGCTGTTGGACGAGAATGGGAATCCGGTCGTGGATCGCAAGGGCAATCCCAAGCCGGACCCGAAGAAGCGCGACACCGAGATCGTCCCGTTCACCTACGGCGGCTCGACCGCCGGTGCGGCTAGCAAGGTCGAGGTTATCCAGGCATACTTCGACGCCGAGGTGAAGCCGCACGTCAACGAGGCCTGGATCGACTGGGCAAAGGTCAAGACCGGCTACGAGATCCCCTTCACCCGCCACTTCTACAAGTACGTTCCGCCCCGTCCTCTCGCGGAGATCGATGCTGACCTGGAGAAGCAGGTCGCCAAGATTCTCGACTTGCTGCGAGAGGTGGAGCAGTGACGGGACCGCTCTGGGGCGCCTTGCCGGACGGGTGGCTGGCGGGCCAGGTCAAGAATGCTGCGACCGTCACGCTCGGCAAGATGCTGCAAAGCAAGGACTCCGGCAGTGACGTGCTTGCCCCATACATGCGTGCTGCGAACGTGCAGCCAGACGGTGTGCTGGCGCTAGACGATGTGAACGAGATGTGGTTCGGCGACGCCGAGCTGGAGCAATTGAGTATCCAGGCAGGCGATGTTGTCGTCGTCGAGGGCGGCCAAGGCGGCTTCGGCCGTGCCGCGTACGTCAAGGAGGATCTCCTTGGCTGGGGATTTCAGAACTCGATCAACAGACTTCGGCCGACCGGCGACTTTGATGGGCGGTTCATCGCGTTCTATCTGATCGCGCTGCGCGCCAGCGGCTTCATTCGCGCCTATTCCAACGTTGTCTCCATGCCTCACCTCACCGCGGAAAAGCTCGCGAGGATGCCGATGCCGATGCCGCCTCTGGAGGAGCAACGTGCCGTCGCCGAGTACCTTGACCGTGAGACCGCCCGCATCGACACGCTTATAGAGGAGCAGCAGCGCCTGATCGGGATGCTCCGCGAGCGGCGAGCGGATTTGATCTCGCACGCGGTGTTGGATGTGACCTCGGAGCGAATTCAACTCCGGCGGCTCGTCGATGTTATCGACTGTGCCCATGTGACTGCGGACTTCGTGGACGATGATCGCCGCTTCCCGGTTGCCAGCATCCGAGAGTGTCAGGGCGCGACGGTTGATCTCTCTGCTTGCAACTACACAACGGCCGAGTTCTTCGAACATCTCAGAGCCGCTGGTCGTGCACCTCGCGCCGGAGACCTTCTGTTCATCCGAAATGTCTCCGTAGGTCTAGTCTCGGTTGTTACGCACGATCTGCCTGACTTCGCCATTGGTCAAGAGACGGTCCTGCTCCGCCGAAAGAGTGACGTTCACCCGTTCTACCTGCGCTACGCATTGGTTGGAGCCGAGGCACGTCACGCGATCGAGGGAGCGATGATTGGCAGCACCTTTCGCAGGATCAATGTCTCTGCCATTCGTTCTCTGCCGGTGCCCGCTCCGCCGCTCGATGAGCAGCACCGCATCGTGGCATACCTCGACCAGCAGACGGCCAAGATCGACCTGCTGATTGACGAGACCGAGCGGTTCATCGAGCTCGCTCGAGAGCGTCGATCGGCATTGATTACGGCTGCAGTGACGGGACAGCTCGACATACGGGAGATGGTCTGATGGCCGACCACCATGAGGTCGTCTTCGAAGCCGAGATCAGCGAGTACCTGGCCGACCACGGGTGGCTCTACTCCGAAGATGACACGGGCTACGACCGGGAGCGGGCGCTCTTTCCCGAGGACCTGTTCGCCTGGCTGGAGCAGACCCAGCAGGTGGCGTACGAGAAGGCTTTGAAGGCTGCGGGCTCGCAGGCGAAGTTCCTCGACGTGCTGGTCACGGCGCTCGACAAGCCACTCGAACATGGTGGCGGGACACTGAACATCCTGCGCAACGGGGTGCAGTACATCGGCGGCGGCCGGTTGAAGATGGCGCAGTTCCGCCCCGAGACCACCCTGAACGCGACCACGAACGAGCAGTACGCGGCGATGCGGGTGCGTGTGATGCGGCAGGTGCATTTCTCCACGGCTGACCAGCGCAGCATCGACCTGGTCTTCTTCATCAACGGACTCCCGGTCGCCACCGTCGAGTTGAAGACCGACTTCACCCAATCTCTCGATGAGGCGATCAACCAGTACCGCAAGGAGCGGCATCCGCTGACGAACGGTCGGCCGGAGCCGCTGCTGTCGTTCGGGCACCGGGCGCTGGTGCACTTCGCGGTTTCCAACGACCTAGCCGCGATGACCACCAAGTTGGAGGGCGAGAAGACGCACTTCCTGCCGTTCAACAAGGGACACAACAGTGGTGCTGGGAACCCGCCAGGTGAGGGCGGGCAATCGGCGACGGCGTACCTGTGGGAGCGGGTTTGGGAGAAGCACGCCTGGCTCAACATCATCGGCCGACTGATGATCGTGGAGACCAAGGAAGAGTGGGACGTCGCTACCGGAACGTCGGTGCGGCGTACGAGCCTGCTCTTTCCGCGGTTCCACCAGTGGGAGGCTGTGACGAATATCGAAGCAGCGGTGATCGAGGAGGGGGTGGGGCAGCGCTACCTGATCGAGCATTCGGCGGGGTCGGGGAAGACGAACACCATCGCCTGGACCGCGCACCGGCTCGCACGGCTGCACGTCAACGATAAGAAGGTCTTCGACTCGGTGATCGTGGTCGTGGACCGCAATGTGCTCGACGGCCAACTCCAAGACGCTATCCGGCAGATCGACGGATCGGGGAAGATCGTGGCCACGATCAGCCCAGAAGATGTTCGCAAAGCGGGAGCGAAGTCGAAATCCGGCTTGCTGGCGACCGCGTTGAAGAACGGGGAGCTGATTATCGCGGTCACGGTGCAGACCTTCCCCTTCGCCCTCGACGAGATCCGGGCCGACTCATCGTTGAAGGGGCGGCGGTTCGCGGTGATCGCCGACGAGGCACACTCCTCGCAGGCCGGCCAGATGTCCTCCAAGCTCAAGGCCGTGCTGACCGCGGAAGAGGTCAAGGAGATCGAGGACGGCGGTGTCGTCGATGTCGAGACGATCCTGGCCGCGGAAATGGTCGAGCGAGCCGAATCCGAGGACATCTCCTACTTCGCGTTCACGGCGACGCCAAAGAACAAGACCCTGCAGCTCTTCGGTCGCAAAGGCCCTGACGGGAAGCCGGTCGAGTTCCACCTCTACTCGATGCGGCAGGCGATCGAGGAGGGCTACATCCTCGACGTGCTCAGGGGGTACCAGACCTACGACACCGCACTGAAGATCGCCAGCAAGGCGAAGAGCGGCGGTGGCGAGGTGGAAGAGACCGCGGCGCGCAAGGGGGTGATGCGGTGGGTGACACTGCATCCGACCAATATCAGCCAGAAGGTGCAGATCATCGTCGAGCATTTCCATGCCAATGTCGCTCATCTTCTGGAGGGCAAGGCGAAGGCGATGGTCGTGACCGACTCACGCAAGGCCGCGGTGAAGTACAAGAAGGCGATCGATGCCTACATCGCCAAGCGGGCCGCCTTGGACGCCTCGTACAACTACCGCACTCTGGTCGCTTTCTCCGGCTCGGTGACCATGGCCGAGGACGAAGAGTGGGCTTCGGACTGGGGGCCGCAGCCGAGCAAGGACGACAAGTTCACCGAGGACAACCTCAACCCCGGTGCCGGCTCGGACCTGGCCGCCGCCTTCAAAGGCACCACATACAAGATCATGCTGGTCGCCAATAAGTACCAGACGGGATTCGACCAGCCGCTGCTCTCAGCGATGTACGTCGACAAGAAGCTCTCCGGAGTCACTGCCGTGCAGACACTGTCCCGGCTCAATCGCACTCACCGCACCGCGGGTGGGGAGCAGAAGCGCAAGACGTTCGTCATTGACTTCAGGAACAAGCCCGAGGGCATCCGGGCTGCGTTCGAGCCGTACTACACCAACGCCACCCTGGAGACCGAGACCGACCCCTATGTTGTCGTTCACCTCGCTACCAAACTCGCCCAGGCCGGAATCTACACACCGGAGCAGGTGCGTGAGGTCGCCGAACTATGGGTCACTCGCAAAGGCAACAACGCGCTCTCGGCCGCGATCAGCCCTGCCAAGAACGACTTCGCCCGCCGTTACGCGGCGGCGATCGAGGCCGACGACAAGGTCACCCTAAACACCCTCGACCTGTTTCGTAAGGATGTCTCCACCTACGTTCGGCTCTATGACTTCATGAGCCAGATCGTCGATTACGGCGATCCGTACATGGAGATGCTGTCGATCTTCCTGCGGCTGCTGGAGAAGGTCATCGCAGGTTCCTCCTGGTCGGCGGAGGTCGACCTAACCGACGTGGTCCTGGTCGGGGTCAAGCACACCAAGGGGACTGCGGTCGATATCTCGCTGACCGGTGAAGGTGAGCTCAAGGGCATCAGCGCTGCGGGCAGCGGCGCACGGAAGGAACCGAAGTACGTTGCACTGCAGGTCGTCATCGACAAGATGAACGATCTGTTCGGTGCCGAGTCGTTCTCCGCCTCACAGGTCCGGGAGTTTGTACAGGGGTTGGTGCAGCGGCTGCTCGCCTACCCGGACCTGGTCAACCAGGCCAAAGTCAACTCGAAGAAGCAGTTCATGGAATCGCAGGACTTCCAGGCGGCGGTTACCGAAGCGGTCGTCGACAACCAGGAAGCGCACAACACCATGGCCGACTACTTCTTCAGCGACGGCCCCGGCATCAGCGCAGTCGTCATGGCGCTCGCCGACGCCTTTTACGAAGCAGCGATCGACAGTAGTGAAACCACGGGCTGGAGCGCGTCGACAGACGAAGCCGACCAAGCCGTCGCCCGCGCAATATCCGCCGGAGTGCTCGATCCGGCCGCGTTGCAGGGCCTACCAACAGCGGCAGAAGCCGCCGACATGCCGCTAGAGCCTCCGTCTGCTGATGGAGATAGCGGTAGCGAGGCAGTCTTGTCTCTGCGCGACGAGGAGACCTGGTGAACTTCCTGTACATGGACACGTGCGCGGCCATCAAGCTTTTCAAGCAGGAGTCAGATTCCGAGGCACTGCAGGACTGGCTCGCGAGCCAGGCGTCCTCCCGCCAGATCACCGCTCACTTGACTCGGACCGAGCTGCGCCGTGGTCTACACGCGGCCGGTGCCAGTCAGGAATCGCACGAGCGCGCTACCGTTTGGTTGAACCGTTGCGCGCATATTGCGCTGACTGCGGAAGTTCTCGATAAGGCGGGCAAGCTTGCACCAGGTACCAAGTTGCGTACCTTGGATGCGCTCCACTTGGCCGCCGCTCTCGAATTGGGTGCCGCGCTAGCGTATTTCGTAACGTACGATAATCGGCTCGCTGCTGCGGCGGAGGAGCACGGTTTAACAGTGGCCGCGCCGAAGTAGGAACCGATTGTGCAATACGGTTGGGGGCTTGGGGTGGCCCCCAAAGATGGTCCCTGAGGTGTGGACCACACGCACGGTGTCCGGGCGGGGCGTCGTCCGAATTTCGGATCATTGGGTTGGGAGTCTCGCGATGATCTGCCGCGCAGCGGTAGCCCACTGATCATCGGTCGGGACGGTGACCGACAGGGTGCCGTGTTGGTCTGACCGGTCCCCGATGACGGGACCACCCGGTCTTTGAGTCCGGGTTGTATTCGATCCAGTTTCAGTTGATGTCGCAGGCCACGGGGTGGTGGGTGTGGCCGCAGCGGGCAGCGTACTCGGCCGGGGTGAGATAGCCCAGGGCCGAGTGCCGATGCCGATGGTTGTGCTCGGTCTTGAAGTCGCCGATCACCACGCGAGCTTCGAGCAGGGAAGTCCAATGGTTGCGGTTGAGGCACTCGGCCCGCAACCTGCGGTTGAACGACTCGATGAACCCATTGTTCCACGGCGTTCCGGGCGGAATGTAGACGATCCCCACACGGTGAGCGCAAAACTGTTGCAGCGCAGCCGAAATCATTTCCGGTCCGTTGTCCATCCGCAGTACCATCGGCGGGCCGCCGCGGGTGGCGAACACCTTCTCGAGTTCGGCGACGAGTTTCTCGGCGGTGATCGACCGCTCGACCAGGTGCAGCAGTGATTCGCGGGTGTGCTCGTCGATCATCGACGCGATCTTCACCGCCCGCCCGTCGACGGTGGAGTCGAACTGAAAATCCAACGCCCACACTACCTTCGGTGCGTCCGCCTCGATCAGCGGCGCTGAGGAGCACCCGACTCGCTTGCGCGGGGAATGCGCCCGCACCTGCAAGCCCTCCTCGCGCCAGAGCCGGTGCACCTTCTTCTTGTTCACGGCGCTGCCCTCGTCGAACCGCAACGCCGCCCAGGCGCGGCGGAAGCCGTGGCCGGGGTGTTTCGTGGCGTAGGACCGCAGCCAGGCCCGCAAACCAGCGTCCGGATCGGCGGGGGTCTGCGGGGCCGGCAGCCGCCGATACGTGGACCGAGCGAGCCCAACCACCTTGCACGCCAACCGTTCCGACATGTCCTTGACGTCTTTGAGCATGTCCACGGCGCGGCGCTTGGCGGATGGGCTCAGAATTTTCCCTTCGCGATCTCCCGCAGCGCGTCCTTCTCCAACTCGGCATCGGCCAGCAACCGCTTCAATCGCGCGTTCTGCTCGCGCAGCTCCTTGAGCTCCTTGGCCGCATCGGTGTCCACACCGCCGTACTGACGGCGCCAGTTGTACATCGTGGCCGCCGACACCCCCAGCTCGGCCGCAGCTTCCTCCCCGGTCTTACCCGCCGCTGTCAGTTCATCGGCACGGCGCAGCTTCCGCACGATCTCCTCCGCGGAATGCCGCTTGCGTCCTGCCATGTCACTCAGTGTCCCTTCCAGCCCTGATCAGGGCCAACAGGACTCTAATACCTAGTGGTCTCATTCACTGGGGACGGGCCAGGTCGATAAGGTCCATTACGGATTTGAAGATCCCGACCTCAACGATATAGGTGTCGGTGTAGATCGTGACCCCTGTCCCCGAATCGTTAGCGAGCACCTCACGGGCAATTCCCGAAATTGAATGGTCACTCGGGTTGGACTGTAGGGCTATGACGACGTCGAGTGGCAAGGTCGGACTCGGGCGACTGACATTAATCCGCACCAGGGCAGAGAGGCGGTCATCCAGGGTGGTGCTGTACTCACAGCTGCGATACTCGGAACCATCAGCCAGGGTGGCTTTGGTGTTCTCCCCGTCCTTCATATCCACACCGACGAGCGCGGTGACCTCCGCCGCCGAGAGAAGGCACTCGTCGTCGACTACATCGTGCTGCCGTACCGATGCGGCGGTAGTAGCCGTAGTCGCGGGGGTCGATGTTTGCGCGTCTGCCGCGCCGCCGTCGACCGAGTTGCTACAGGCGACGCCCGCCAGAAGCCCGATGGTGATCGGCATGGCCAGCGTCATCCGGCCGATACTCTCGCGGATCGGCGATCTCCGGTAGCTCACTCGTCGTTCTCCATTGTTTCGTTCTCTTCCCTGTCCTCCAGAGAGCTATATCCAGTCGGAAGGTTCCTGGAGCGACCGATTTCGGTCGTCGAGCCAGTCCTCGTGGCTGACCGCGTCCGGGTAGTCGGATCGGCCACCGATCGGCGGTTCCCCACGACCGAGCTGTCAACGGAACGCCAATCCTGATCACTTCACGGCATCCGAATTCTGACCCCTTTCCGGTCGGGTTGGGTTGATGGTTTCAGTCTTCAGTTGTGCCGGCGGCGGGGACTCGGCCGAGGTCGCGGTCCTTGAGCCGGTAGCTGTCGCCTTTGAGGGCGATGACCTCGGCGTGGTGGACGAGGCGGTCGATCATCGCGGCGGCGACGACGTCGTCGCCGAAGACCTCGCCCCAGCGGCCGAAGACCTTGTTGGACGTCACGATCAGCGACGCCCGCTCGTATCTGGACGAGACGAGCTGGAAGAACAGGTTGGCCGCTTCGTTCTCGAACGGGATGTAGCCGACCTCGTCCACGACCAACAGCGGGTAACGGCCGAGCTTGATCAGCTCGGCCTGCAACCTTCCCGCGTGGTGGGCTTCGGCCAGGCGCGCGACCCATTCGGCGGCGGTGGCGAACGCGACCCGATGCCCGGCCTGACAGGCCCGGATCGCCAACCCGATGGCCAGGTGCGTTTTCCCGGTTCCGGGTGGGCCCAGGAACACCACGTTCTCCTTCGCGGTGACGAAATCCAATGTTCCGAGGTGGGCGATCGCGTCGCGTTTCAGTCCGCGAGCGTGACCGAAGTCGAACTCTTCTAGGGATTTCCGGTAGGGGAAACGCGCGGAGCGGATGCGTCCTTCACCGCCGTGGGACTCGCGGGCGGAGACCTCGCGTTGCAGGCAGGCGACGAGGAATTCCTCGTGAGTCCAGTTCTCGGCGCGGGCGCGTTCGGGCAGCCGCTGCGCGGCCTCGCGTAGCGACGGCGCCTTCAACGCCCGGGTGAGAAAGTTCAGCTCGGCAGCGAAATCCCTTGTCGTAGTGGATGTTTTCGCGTTGGTTCTGGTTCGTCCGGGCATCAGGCCACCCCGCCTTCGATATCGATACCCAGCGCGGCGTCGTAATCAGTGAGGGCACGCTGCTCGACATCGGGTTCCGGTGCCGGTCGCAGGACACCGATCCGACCACGCCGCAACGCTTTCGCCGCCTCGACATGGGCGGGATCGGACAGGGTTTGATGCCAGGCCCAGATCCGCTCGTGGTCGGCGACCAGGCGTCCACCCGAAAGCACCCGGACCCGGTCGAGGTCGGCGAGGATCTCGATGCGATGCCCGATCGCACTCGGATGGACCGAATAGTCGTTGGAGTCCAAACGAATGTAATGATCACGCGGTAACCGTGCCGAGCGGCGCCATCCGGTCTCCGGCGCGACCGGCGGCAGGGTGAGCATCGCGTGGCGGTCCGCGGTGATCCGGTCGGTCGGCGCGCAACCCAACGCCCGGCGCGGCCGGGCATTCACCAACCCCAGCCACTGCCCGAGTTGAATGTTGAAATCTGTTGGGCCGGTAAATGTTCGACCCGGAAGGAACGACCGTTCGAGATAGTCGTGGGCTCGCTCGATCATGCCTTTTGCTTCCGGATCGGCAGGGCGGCAGACGACCACCTTGCAACCCAGCGTTCCCCGGAATGCCTGGCATTCTGTGGTCAGTTCAGTGCGTCCGCCTCGCCAACGGCCGATCGCTCCTTCTCCATCCCAGACCAAAACCCTAGGCACCGAACCTAATCGGTGGATATGGGTCTGACCGGTCCCCGATGACGGGACCACCCGGTCTTTGAGTCCGGGTTGTATTCGATCCAGTTTCAGTTGATGTCGCAGGCCACGGGGTGGTGGGTGTGGCCGCAGCGGGCAGCGTACTCGGCCGGGGTGAGATAGCCCAGGGCCGAGTGCCGATGCCGATGGTTGTGCTCGGTCTTGAAGTCGCCGATCACCACGCGAGCTTCGAGCAGGGAAGTCCAATGGTTGCGGTTGAGGCACTCGGCCCGCAACCTGCGGTTGAACGACTCGATGAACCCATTGTTCCACGGCGTTCCGGGCGGAATGTAGACGATCCCCACACGGTGAGCGCAAAACTGTTGCAGCGCAGCCGAAATCATTTCCGGTCCGTTGTCCATCCGCAGTACCATCGGCGGGCCGCCGCGGGTGGCGAACACCTTCTCGAGTTCGGCGACGAGTTTCTCGGCGGTGATCGACCGCTCGACCAGGTGCAGCAGTGATTCGCGGGTGTGCTCGTCGATCATCGACGCGATCTTCACCGCCCGCCCGTCGACGGTGGAGTCGAACTGAAAATCCAACGCCCACACTACCTTCGGTGCGTCCGCCTCGATCAGCGGCGCTGAGGAGCACCCGACTCGCTTGCGCGGGGAATGCGCCCGCACCTGCAAGCCCTCCTCGCGCCAGAGCCGGTGCACCTTCTTCTTGTTCACGGCGCTGCCCTCGTCGAACCGCAACGCCGCCCAGGCGCGGCGGAAGCCGTGGCCGGGGTGTTTCGTGGCGTAGGACCGCAGCCAGGCCCGCAAACCAGCGTCCGGATCGGCGGGGGTCTGCGGGGCCGGCAGCCGCCGATACGTGGACCGAGCGAGCCCAACCACCTTGCACGCCAACCGTTCCGACATGTCCTTGACGTCTTTGAGCATGTCCACGGCGCGGCGCTTGGCGGATGGGCTCAGAATTTTCCCTTCGCGATCTCCCGCAGCGCGTCCTTCTCCAACTCGGCATCGGCCAGCAACCGCTTCAATCGCGCGTTCTGCTCGCGCAGCTCCTTGAGCTCCTTGGCCGCATCGGTGTCCACACCGCCGTACTGACGGCGCCAGTTGTACATCGTGGCCGCCGACACCCCCAGCTCGGCCGCAGCTTCCTCCCCGGTCTTACCCGCCGCTGTCAGTTCATCGGCACGGCGCAGCTTCCGCACGATCTCCTCCGCGGAATGCCGCTTGCGTCCTGCCATGTCACTCAGTGTCCCTTCCAGCCCTGATCAGGGCCAACAGGACTCTAATACCTAGTGGTCTCATTCACTGGGGACGGGCCAGGTCCACCATCCGGCGAACAGGTCCTCAGCATGACGGGTCGGGATCAGCATCGCCATCAACCACCGCGAATAGCCCAACACCATAGTCAACACCGGTAGCTGTTTCGGACCACGGACCTGCCCGAACCCGACCGGCAACTCGATCGGAGGGAACCAGAAATCACACTGCGCGATCTCCCCGGCGACATAGGCGGTCCGCGACGCCGGATCCGGCGGCAGATACGCCGGGCGCAACTCCGCGACCCGACCCGAAAGCACCCGCACCGAGCGGGTCCACCCGATCCGCTCGGCAATCACCGTCGACGGCATCGTCGGATAGGTCTTGAGCAACTCGCGGATCTGCGGTTCGACCGCATCCACGATCGACCCCTTGGCCGGCCGCTCGTATTTCGGCGGTCTGTCCGAGGCCAGCGCAGCCCGCACGGTATTGCGGGACACTCCCATCAGCCGGGCGATCGCCTTGATCGGCACACCCTCTGACCGGTGCAAACGACGAATCTCAGCCCAATCCTCCACGGCAAGCATCCCTTCGTCCTCCTGACTCGGTTAGAGCCAGGGTCCCGACCAAAGGGGTCAATTTTCAGATGCCACGCGGGGGTCAGTATTCACGTTCTGCCGACACGAGCGACGGCCTCCAGGAGGCCGATGGTGGGCTGGCTGTGCCCGGTGCCGGGCTCGGGGCGTCGCCGCTTGGGTTCTTTGCCGGTGTGTTCATCGCAGCCCGGATCTCGGGCGGCAGGTTTAGTGTGCTCAACTGCCCTCCTTAGGTCGATGGCTCCTAAGAGTATTTCAGGCCACGGAAACCCGTGCCGCACAGTGATCTAGCGGTTTAGGCACCCCGATACGCTTGGTAGCCGGAGTTCGATGTGGTTGACGACCATGAGAGTTGGTTCTCGCGTGGAGTCAGTCCGGTGTTGCGGGCCAGCCGGGGTAGGCGGGTAGGACAGGTGGCGGGGTATCGCTGTAGACGGCCTCGACTTCGGCGGGGGCATCGGGGTCTTGGCTCAATGCCCAAGCGTCGCAGCGATTCCGGTCTTCGTAGCGTGTCGGGAACGAGACGCGCCAGCCGTCGAAGACGTCATAGGTCGGGGCCTGCCACTGCAACCTATCTGGTGCGGGAGCGTACGTGGTGGGTGCGGTCGTGGCGGTGTCGGTTGATGGTGATGCGGTTTCGGTGCGGGTGAAGCGCACCTCCGGGTCGAATCCTCGGCCGTTCGACCGCGCATATCGTCCGTCGTCCTCTAGTCTGGCGAATCCGTTGGAAAGGACGCAGAACTTGCCGAGGAACCCATCCGCGGTGGTCTCGATTTCCAGGATATGTCCGAGCACGGTGCCGAAGACGGTCCCACGGTATCTCTCTTCCCGGTAGCGACCCCGCCCGTGGTATTCGGGCGACAACGCGCGTGCGAAGCCGGGATACGTCTGCTCGAGTCCTGCGTAGCTGCCGATCTCATCCGATTCCCATGCGGCGCGCACGAGGGTGGCTTCAGGCGAGTACAGGTCGATTCCGGGCTCGGCCGACCAAACCATGGTGGCGTTGCAGACTTCATCCGGTGGCTGGTACGCGGCTGATCCGTCGGAGCAAGCGGTGGTGGCCGGCGTCGTCGTGGTGGCACCGGTACTGGTGTCCGGGTTGCCGCAGCCGGTAAGAGCTGCGATTGCGGCGGTGGCTACGGCGGTGAGTCGGACTGTCCGTGCTCGTGTCATCGCGTGAAGAGGTCGGGCCATTTGTTGTCCTTGTCCGCCGATGCTCGGGGGTCGGCGAGTACGGCATCGGAGGACATGCCCTCGAAGCTGCCTTTGGAATCGACCGCCTGCTCGAGGATGGTGTCCTCGCCGTTCTGTCCGGCCTCGGTGTACTTGTTGAGCTGCGTGAGATCAACACCCGCACCCCGGAGCAAGTCCTGCACTCTCTGCGTGGTGTTGGAGTCCCCACCTCGAAGATCACCCACGGGGGCTTCCTTGAATTCGGTCCAGGTTTTGAATCTGTCTCCGTTCTTCATTTCCGCTGGCACGTCGTTGAAGTCGATCACGCCTTGTTGTTCGAGTGCTTGCAGGATCGTGTACTCGCGGTGGGTGGTGGTGCCGAATGTGGATCGACTGTAGTCGGCTTCCTCGAACTTCAATGGCTCGTGGGGCTTGACCTCGCCGGCCTCGATCGGGAACAGATCCAGTTTGACCGGTTCGGCCAGCGCAGCGACACCGGCCTGCGCGGGTCCGAAACCACCGACCATGATCTGTGCGGCGGTGTAGGCGGCGTTGAGTTTGGCGGTCCGGTCGGAGGCTTCCTGCTGCTTGTCGCCGACGCGTTCGGCGATTTCTGCGTCGATGGCGTGATCGACCGTCCAGGTGAGCCGGTTGGCGAAGTTGCCGTAATCGGTGTTACCGGTCCCGTTCGCTTCTTCGGTCGCGTACAGCTGATCGAGGCGGTGCGATTCGGCCAGTGCCGCGCCGTTGATGATGGCGCTGGCGGCGTCGTCACCCGACAGCACGGTGAGCGCTCGCACCGCCTCGACCGGACCGCCGAGGTTGCCGAACCCGTCGGTGTTGGTGAGCCAGCCGGGCTCGCCGACCATATTGCCCACATACGGTGACAGCGCGTCGGCCATCGCCCGGGCGGCTTCAGGATTGAGCTGGGAGAAAGACAGATTCTCGTGGCCGTCGGGACCAAACGCGCCCATATCCATCCACCGCGCGTAGAGGTTGGTGCCGTCGGCGGATTCGGTGCTCGACAGCAATTGCGCGAGCCCGTAGGCGGCCTCACCGGCACGGGTGTTCGCCTCCGTGGGCACTTGCCCCTGCTCGACGATGGCGTCTTCCTTGATCCAGGAGAACATGTCGCGCAGGGAGCTGTCGTCGTCCCAATCGTGCGACATCAACGGCACCATGACATCATCGCGGTGATACTCGGTGCCCAGCAGTTCAGGCGGCCCGTTACCGGTGATCAGCGCATGGTTGGAGACTTCGTTGCGGGCCCCGGCGCCGAGCAGATTCGCCCGTGCGTCCTCGGAGACAGCGTCATTCGAAATGATCGGGTAGGGATGATCGGCTATCGCGGTCTCATGGGCTGCCAGGCGAGAGAGCTCGACACCCAACCGGTCACCAGGCTGATAGTCGGTATCCGCGGAACTGAGCAGCCCGGCGAAGCGTTCGACGTCGCTGGCGTACTGACTCTCCTTGCCGCGGTACTTGTCGGGAATCGCGCCGTTCGCGTCCGGGAGTGGAACGCCGACTTCCCGGCGGGTGCCAACGAGGTCGCGGACACCTGCCGGTAGCGCGTTCCAGCCGCCGGTCATCAGTACCGCACCGGAACCGTCGGTGGCCACAACCTGCTCATCGGACAGTGTCATGAGCCCGTTGGCCAGGCTCGTCTTCAGCGCCTGCGCCTGGTCCGAGCCGTCTTTGTCGAGCTGCTCAGTCAATCCCAGCAGCCCGTCTTCACCGGCGTACCCGTAGAACGCCTTCAAATACGCCAGCGTGGCCGGCGACATGTTCACCTGCTCGCCGTTATCGATCTTCGCCAGCTGCTCGGGGGTCAGTCCCGCCTCCGAAAGCCTGCTGGCGATGCGCGCGATCTCTTCGGGAGTAGCGGTGCCATCGGCGATCGCCTTCCCGTCCTGCGCGGCCTGCGACGGCGTCAATCCCTCGGTCGCCTCGGCGGGGGTGAGCTGTTCGATCGCATCCAGCACGGCACCGATCGCGGTCGCTGTGGCGGCGTCTTCTGCGTCGATAGCGTTGGCCAGCCGCTGCATGATGACTGTTTGATAGGCCGCCTCCGCCGCCCGATCGGTCTGCACCTGCTTGATCTGATCGATCAGCGTCTGGTCGTCGCCAGCCACCTGGTAGGCCGCCTGATAGTTGTTGTTGTCGGTGACGGTCCAGTCCTCGCCGACAAGGAACCTATCGCTGTCCTTGCCGCCGTCGCGGTTCGGGCCGCTCAACGTGGTCACATTGGTGATGGCGGTGGACACCATGGAGGCGAGGTTGGCGTGGCGGGTCCGGCACTCGTCAGCGAGGGCATCGAACTCCTTAGCGACCACCTCCATCTGCTGGAGCTCCCGATCAGAACGGTAGTTCGCACCGTTACGCCCAGCGCCGGACCATGTCATGCCGTCTATCGTGGAATCCATGGTGGTCGCCGCAGCGCGGACCCCCTTCGCGATCTCTTCCGCTTTGCCCGCGATCGACTCGATATCGATATTCCAACCCATCACCTGGCTGACCGTCAGCCGCGGCGCTTCGGTCATGCCGGGCGCTCCCCGGCATTGAGGTCAGTCATGGCGAGAAACCACGCCGCCGCTTCGGCATCGGTATCGGTATAGGTGTCCGCCGACACCCGCAACAGGCTCGCGAACTGCTCGTAACGGCCACCGATCACCGTCATCGCTCCGGCGCGGACCGACTCGACGCGATCCAGCACCGGCCCGGTCTGCGACCCGGCCATCAGTGCCGATCGCGTCAACCCGCCCAGCGGGCCGTCGGTCGATTCGATCACCGGCAGCCTGCCCACATCGCTGACCAGGCCGTCGAACACCGTCGCCGCCTGTCGCAACTCCTCGGCCGAAACCTGCATCAGTCCCCCTGTCGCACCGCATCCGAAACACGAACCGACGAACACCGTCGACCACGGTCACCGGTGTCGAATCACGCCGACATTATCAAAAACGGGCGTATTCAACAGCTCGGGGCGGTGTCCGCATCCTTGAGTTCGGCCACGATCGGAGGGCGCTGCGTGCCACAGCGCCCAGCAGGACAGTGGTGGGTCCGGGGTACTCGATCGGGACATAGCTCATGCGAACCTGGGCCATTGCGCCGTGCGGCGGGGATGACCAGATGGTCGCCCCTCGGGCCTTCGTCCCGATTCGAAACCCTGTGCAGGACCGTCATTTCGACCAGGAGATCCACCGTAGAGTCGTGGCGGGTTACCGTCGGTAGCGGCGAACTTGTCGTGCTAGCATCGGAGCCTTCGCACAGGGGGTGACATGCGGAAAGTCCGTATTGCGTCGATGCTGGTCGTACTCGCAGGGCTCGTTACGGCATGCGGAAATGCCGATCAGTCCACGTCAGGTCAGCCGTCCCACGGCCCGAATACCTCCTCTGCTCTACCTCGGTCCTTCGATCCGCCGAAAGCGTTCGCCGCCAGCAGTTCCGGTCCGATATCGATACCACGAGAGAAGGGAATGCTCGGTGACGGGCTGACTCCAGACAAAGCGTGCGCGCTCGATGAGACCATGCTGTACTGCGTGACCAACACCGGGTTGCATGCCATCGACCCGCTCGCCCCCAAGACGCAATGGTCGATGGTACCAACGATCGATCCTCACAAGACGTTCGGCAGCGCCAAGATCTGGAACCCTGGCGGCGCGCCTGTCATCCGGAGTTCCACGATTTTCGCGGTGTTCGGTGGCAAGAGCGCTGGCACCGGAACCGGCCGCGACCGCAACGTCATCCAGCTCATCGCCACCGACGCTGGGGACTCCACCTGGGATACCACGATCGACCTCGGTGCCGACGGTAACTCGAGCAAACCCTTGTCCATCGCGGGAGTCACCGACACTTCCATCGTGATCACCACGGCCAGTATGTGGGGATTGCCGGTCTTCCCCTTACCCGACTCCGCCCACACCTGGGTGATCGACCGAACCACCCACCAGGTGCGATGGGAACGCGCGGGTATGTACACCGGCCACGTCGACAACGACACCCTGGTCGGCATCGTGGCGGCGAATCCCACATCCTCTAAACGCGGTGTGCTCGGACTGTCGCTCTCCGACGGATCACAGCGATGGCAAAAGGAGTTCCCGGGCTACACCCGCATGTTCATCCAGGACATAGAGGGAATGACGCTGGTCGACAGCGAGGGAGGCGGGCTCGAACTCATCAGTACCGTCACCGGCGACGCACTCTACCGACGAGACCGACTGGGCGCCTTGACATGTCACTTCGACGAGCTGAAAACCGTGGTCTGTCAGCCACAAGTGGGCGACTCGGTGATCCTCGCCTTCGACATCACCGCACCCGGATCACCTGAATGGGAGTTCGCTACCGACGGAGCCCGCGAAGCACCCACTGTCACGGCTGCCTACCACGGCCTCATTTACGGCCACAACAGCAAGCGCCAAGGCGTCGTGCTCGATGCCTCGACGGGACAGGACGCACCGGACCCGCCGGGTTTCGTGCCTGTACTGGCCAACGAGTACGTCGGTATCGCCGAAGACTTCTCTGTCGGCATTCCCACGAAGTAGCGGGCTGCGTAGTGATTGCCGTCGCCGTGGCGCAGCGTTTCGAGCGGCATCACGTGACTTGCAGTTGTACGCCAGAGAGCTTCCCGCGACAGATACAGTTCGAAGAGCCCACCGTTTTCTGTCGTGACTGCAATGATAAGGCTGTCTGAATCCGGTTCGATGCCTCGATGTGCCCACGATCGAAGCAACATCCCCAGCCCACCACGGATCCGGAGACGACGAGGACAGGCCATGAGGAACCCGCACCCGGCAGTTCGAGCCGTTCTTCGGCCCCCTGAGAGTTCGCCGTACCCAGACGGATATAGAGGCCCGTTTGATTTGGAGCAGACGACGAGCGTGTCCTTAGCGCGCGCTCTTGCCGTGGGTTGCCTCAGCCGCCTTGAGCCGAGTCTCAGCTCCGTTGACATTTGGGATCCTGCGGCGGGTTCAGGATTCACGGGCTTCATCCTTGTCGAAGCGCTGCGGTCCGCCGGGATGCGGGTCCGGTATCGTGGCCAGGACATCAGCACGGCAGCGGTGTCGATCAGCCGACACCGCTTCGACGGTGTTCCAGACGTCGCGCTCGCCGTCGGAAACACCCTTGAGCGGGATGAGTTCGAGGACTTCGCAGCTGATTTGGTCATCGTCGATCCACCGTGGGGGATGAGCTGGGCAGGCTCGGCGTCGGCGGTCGAATTGCGTCGTAGTGAGGGCTCCTTCGAGTTCGGCATCCCGCAGCGCTCCGACAGCACGTGGCTTTTTATCTCCTTAGCGCTGGAGAAGCTGCGTCCGGCTGCGGAGGGTGGTGGGCGAGTCGCAGCTCTGGTCCGCCCGGGCGCACTGAGCGTGGGCGGTGAAAGTGGTGCCGTGAGGCGACGCATGTTGGAAGCCGGTCTGCTCGAGTCGGTGACGCGGCTGCCCGAAGGGTTAGCGCCGAATACGTCGATCCCGTTGTATCTCCTGACCTTTACCAACAGGGCCGTGGAAACCATGTGCGGCAAGGCACTGATTGCCGATCTGCGGACGCAATTCACCACCGAGGATGGGCATCGGATGATGCCAGACGCCGCATTGCGGGAGCTCGAGTTAGGTCTGAGGACGGGAAAGCAGGGACCCCGCAACCGTCGTATTGATCTCCGACACTTCATCCGCAGGGATGCGAGGCTGTCGCGACGCACCAGCGAAGGGCGTCGGCTCACGTGGCGTCTCACAACGTACAACGACACGGCAATTGATACCCAGCTCGTCAATTCTCGCTATGGTCCATGTTCCGATGTGTCGGTCGACGAGGACCCGCGGGAGACCTTCGACTTGGACCCCAGCCACATCTTCAGGGGAAATTCGCAGGACCTGCTCAAGGACATGAGGGTCAAGGGATGGCCGAGCCGGCGACTGAGCTGCCTACTGGCGACAGAACCCGAAGCGATCAAGGACTCGGCTGAAGAGGCCTGTGGAGGGCAGCTGTTCATCCCGACAACTCGACATGGGAGAGTCACGGTCGAGGCGCCCGACGGGGAGTTGAATGGCCGGATCCTCTCGATTCGACTCGATGGCGATCCAGTTCAGCCGAGCTTCTTGGCGGCGTGGCTCAACTCGGAGCAAGGAATCGTGAGCCGTCGACAAGCGATCGATGCGAGCAGTTCGGGCACCATTGTGAATGCGCTGAGGTCGGACGCAAGTTCGTTGATGCGCTGGGCTGACGAACTAGTGGTACCCGCGCCTGAGAAAGATATGCAGCTTGCGCTCGCCTCGGCGGACGAGCGCCTGGCCTCCTTCCAAGCTGAGCTGAACAGCCAGCGAGAAAGTGTCTGGGCATCTCCTGAGAACGCAGAAGAAATCGTGGGCAAGATCGCGAGCGCGTTTGACGACTCGCTCGCCCTATGGTTTGAGCAGCTTCCATTCCCCGTCGCGTCAGCGCTGTGGACCGCGGAAACCGCGACAACGCTCGGCGACAAGCTGCAGGCGTACCTCCATGCCTGGGAGGCTCTTGTGGCCTTTCACGCGATCGTGATGCTGTCAGCCAGCCGAAGCGATCCGGGCAGAAGCGTCGAGATCGAAGCTGTCATCCGTACTGTGTTGCACGATCAGCACATCAGCATCGAGCGAGCTTCGTTCGGGACTTGGGTAGTCATTCTGGAGACGACCTCCAAGAACCTACGTCGCACGTTTGAAAGTGGCGACTCGGACGAGGTCGCGCGCATTCGCGCAGCGTTCTGTGACCTGAGCGAACCTGCGGTAGAGCGGCTGATATCGAGGGACCTCGTCAAGAAATTCAAAGAGTTGAATTTCAAGCGTAACCGCTGGCGTGGCCATGGAGGGCATACGTCCGAAGAGGAGCGTCGCGCGCAAGTCGATTCCCTGGTCTCAGACCTGCGCGAACTTCGCTCGATTCTCGGCAACGTATGGACGCAGCTGCTTCTTGTGCGCGCCGGAAGCGCCAAGCGTGGACGGGACGGATACGTCCAAGCGGCAGAGGTAGCGGTTGGCACACGATCGCCCTTTATCACAAGGGAATTCCGGGTCGGGGATGCCATGCTCGACGGCGAGCTGTACCTGGTGCGAGGTGTATCGCAGTCCCCGCTGCGCCTGGGCCAGTTCGTCCAGCTCCGTGCGACTCCGCGTGATGGTCACTACACGAGCTACTTCTACAACCGCATTGAAAGGACCACCGTTCGTATGGTCAGCTACCAGTACGGGCCAGGAACTGAGGTGGAGGACGATGCGGAGAGGTTCCGCGATGATTTTGGAGCGTTGTCACTGGGATGAGGCCACCTCTCGGGGCCGATCCCTCAACCGGTCCAGCAGCCACACCGTTGACGTCGGTCTGCCTCCGGCACTGATGCGCCCGGCATTGTTGGTCGGTCGCGCCGCCGTTCTGCACGACCAAGGCTGCATCTCCGAAGTCATCGAACAAGCCCTGGCGATCGCGATGACACCTTTGGATTCGCCTGCCACACCGGCTGTCCCGTTGGTGCGTCGACTGAATGACGCGCCACGTCGAGAGGCGCACCTCGGTGCCGTCATGGAGCGTGCACTCTCGGGACCACCGTTCGGCTTAGGGAGTTGAGCTACGAGACCGCCTGGTCAGCGAAGAATTTCTGGGCGAAGCTCGGACGATCGGGCGCGCCCGCCGCCGTCGAGTGGTCGTCGGCCCAGTTTCGATCGGTGCCGCAGCCGAGCAGGGAAACCCGCTGAGCGCGGTGCCGCGTACACCACCGCGACGACGGGTTACCTGGAATCGCAAGCCGGGGAAAACGGTGGCGTACATGATGGGTGAATGGGTAAGAACCCCACACGGTTGAACCAGAAACAGGTCGAGGTCCTCCAATGGGTTTTCAACGGGTGCCCCGAAGGCATCTTCACCGGGTATGAGCACCGGGCAACCGCGCGAGCCCTGGAACGTCGTGGTCTCATCACCATCAGTGGGACGAGTCGCACCTGGGCAGCAGCGATCACTAACAGCGGCCGCAATTGGCTTGCTGCACGCCCGGCGGAGGTGCCGCCCGATCAGTCGGACGCGGACCGACTCATCGTTCAGGTCCAGGAGGCCGGCGGACGGCTTGTACTGGAACAGGATCGCAACGTCGAGGAATCCCATCGACGGCTCGTCGCTATGAGCTTGAAGTCCCCGCTCCGACCGAGAGGCAGGAAGCTGGACATGATTTCGACCGGGCAATGGGGTTCCGGCCCGAAAGCGATCGTGTTCACCGAACACTTCGATGATCTGGTCGACGCTCGTCCCGTCCCCGTTCCGGAGCGAGTCACGAAGTATCACCCGGCAGTGAAGGCGTATGTGGCAGACAAGGACTGGCACTTCGTCAGCGGTGGCCATGTTCCACGCGCTGCCCGAATCCTGCAGGCAATCGCCACCGAGGCTGCTGCCCGAGGTATCGACGCCACAACGCCCGCCACCGCCTCGCAGGGCTTGGACGCATACGAAGCCCGTTCCCTGAACGGATGTCACCTGGCATTACGGACACCTGCCGGGGTCTACGGGATCAAGATCAAGGAAATCGCGGCAACGGGCGCGTCGAAGGTAGATCCAATGCGATGGCGGGAGCGACAGAAGTTGCCAGCGTGGATCAGACAGCGCGGCCGGGAGTTCATCGGCACTGGAAGGCTTGAACTCGTAGTCGACGGGCGATGGTGTCGCTACAACGGTGACCACTATCGTGACGCGAAGACCGTCAGCGTGGAGGACAAGCTCCCCGAGGTTTTCCGCTCCTTCGAGATCCACAAACTCCGCGCCGACTGGCAGGCGCAGGAACAAGAGCGAAAGGAGATCGAACGCCGACGACGCTGGGAGGCTGCGATGGCGGTCGCGAAAGAGCGATACGCCGAGCACGCTCGGTGGGAGCACTTCAAAGATTGCTCACGCGAGTGGCAGAAAATCAACCAGCACCGCCGCTTCCTCGCCGCTGCCAGAGAAGCCGTCGAACGGTACGACGGAGACGACCGCGACGCCATCCTGCGACATCTCGACGAAGCGGAACGAAACCTCGACGTGCTGGACCCAATTCTGCAGCCGACACGTATCGCCCCCACCCTGCCAGAGCCGAAGCCGGAGGATCTCAAGCCCTTTCTCCAGGGCTGGAGCCCTCATGGTCCGGACGGAAGGCTTTGGTGAAGGGGTTAATCCGGTTGGGCCAGCCCAGGTGGTCATGCTGTACCGGTGGTAGCACCATCAACCGCTTAAGGTCCCTCGCTTGATTCGGCCGCCTGATCAGTGATCTCGTCGAGAAGTTCGACGGGAAGTACGTATTCACCAATCTTCTCCGCCACGCGGAGTGGCCAGGGGTTGGTCGTTGCGTAATTGTAATTGGTTGTGGCCCAGCGTAATTCGTGCACCAGCGCGGCCCATTCCTGAGGATCGTCGTCCTTCTGAGTTGCGGCGGCGGTGATTTCGCAAGGACGTGCGTTCCATACGTATGCACCCGGGTTTGGCTCCTTGAGCTGCTTTTTCCTATTGAGGAAGGTTGTGATCTTGGATGCGTAGCGGGCAGCCTTGCTCGCGCTTACCGGTTTGTCGCCGGTGCTGAGGAATGTCCGCTCGTTGCGGCCGATCCAGAGCCCGTCATAGGTCGAGCTCTCCTCCGTTTCGTTGAACGCGAAGCCGTGAGGCACTTCGTTGTCGGTTCCTCTCCGCACCCGTACATGTCGCAGCCCGGGGTAGGCCCGGATATGCCGGATGGCCGGGCCGAATCCGAGTTGATCCTGCTTGAAGTTGTGGTGGAGCAGGTAGGTCCAACCGGTGCGGAGATTGTGCGCATCAGTGAGCAGGACAGTGTCTGGGTAGACGGCTGCGGCTTCGCGCAGGACTCTTTCGACGAACCGGGTGATATCGGCCGCGTCGCGCCGTTGATTGCTGATCATGTGCGCGCTGCTGATGCGCAGTTGGGCTTGGTCCAGAGGCATCCATGGAACGTCGGGAGCGCATGCTTGGATCCGGGCACCGTCGGGACTGATGAGAACCGCGACCGGTACCTGCCTGGTGGCGCCCCAGTGGCGTTGCTTGTTCTGGCGGATGACCCATATGGCCAGGTAGGCAGGCGGGTTGGCTATCGTTCCGCCCGCGAAGGGCACAGGGAGTGGGTTGGTGCGGACTCCGAGTTGGCGGATCAGGTCGGCCCAGCTCTGCTTGAGTTTTTCTCTGCTGGGATCGCTTTTGGGCTGGTCTTCGCCGGTGTTGGGCTGCGTGAGTTCGGCTTTGGTAACGCACTGGCTGAGGCGGCCGAGGCGGCCGAGTCCGAACTTGATCGCGAACTTCGGGTCGAGCGGCCTACGGGCGCGTTCGTAGTGCTTCTTGCCGGGGATCTCGACCAACGCGATCGTCGGGTACGGCACCGTTTCCAGAACGCCTGCTATCTCGGCGGCTCGTGCCTCCACGGATGTTCGAAGGCGATCCTGCCGGTTCTTGATTGTGGGGTCGGGCTGCAGATCCGCAGTGAGCACACCGCAGGGGCGGACGGTGAGTTGGATCGTGAGTTGCTCGGTGGTGATCGTGGTTGGCGTGCCATCGTCGGCAGTGGCGGAGGGGACGTCGATACCAAGAAGGTCGGCGAGCTCACGGCGGGCGTAGTCGAGGGTGCTTCGCGTGTCGAAGAAGATGTCCACACCCAGTACTGGCCCAGTAGTGTCGGCGACGGCCTTCCGCAGGGCGACGACTGGATCCTGGTTGTCCGCGTGTGCGTTCTTGGCGGCGGCAGGGGTGCGAAGACCTGGCAAGATTGCGCGGTCGGAACGTTCATATGGCTCGGTCAAGGCGAGATGGCCGGCGAGGACGTCTGCAGTCCACTCCAGGAGCGGGATTCGTTCGGCCAGGGACGTACCGGGAGTAGCCGGGTGGTTGAACCGGTACATGCCGTTGCGGAAGACCAAGGCCACGGCGTCCTGTTCACGGTCCAGAGCCAAAGCGGGATTGTCGCGCAGGATTTCCGGGCGTGGCATTCGTTCCATGCATCCCAACTCGGTGAGGATCCGGTCGAGCCGCGAGTTCCATCCTGCGGTGTAGGTACGCTCGCCGCCGCTGGCGATTGTCCGTGAGTTGATCGTGGCGGCGAGGAAGCTACGGGACGTGGATATCCCGGGTAACCATGGCACCGACGGCAGCATGTAGACCGTGTGGCCACGCTCGGCGCTGAGTAGTGGGTTGGGTTTGTGGCACCAACGCCTTACGCCGGGCGTGATGTGGACCATGGGTTCGGTGCTGAAGGGCTGGAGTTCCGTGGTGATCTTCAGGAAGAAGGAGAACGGCCGTTTAGGCAGGCCGTGTGGCGTCCAGGACATTACCTCGGCGCCTCGCTCGGTGGGGCATCGTAGGAATTGCGACGAATTCTGGACGAGTTCGTCGGGGTCGTTGCGCATGATGTGCTGATGAACCACGCCCGGCGCGGTCAACTTACCCGCGATGACGTGGGGCAACAGCTGAAACAGAGTGCCGCCTGCCGAATGGTTGGGATCCTGCATGTTGGTGACCAGTTCGGTGAAGTCGACTAGGGTGAGGTTCCATGCCAGGTCGTCGGCGGTGAGATGGGCGAGCGCCTGCTCGACCAGATCCGAATCCGGACTGAGCGTTCGGATCCAGGCCGTAATGATCGTGAACAAGGCCGTGGTGTCGACGAGGGTGCTGCTGTAGAGCCAGGGGGCGTTCTCGTTGATCGTGGCCTTGGTTGTGGCAGTCACGATGTCGGGTACGAGGGCGACGAGTGCGGCGTTGAGGCTCCATATGGGGATCGATCGCTGGTCGGTGTCTTCATCGCGTGACAGCAGCGGGAGGAGTCGTTCCTTCCATTTCTCGGGGAACGTGAGTACCTGGAACGTTTCCTGCCATTCCGTGTCGGTGCGGAGATGGAAGGCGGCGGGTTGAAGCAGGCGGTATTTGGGGTTGGTGGCAGCCACGTCAGAGTCCTTCGATTGTGCTCAAGGCTGTGTACAAGCAGCCGTAAAGGGCATCGACAAGGTCCCGATCGGCGTCGGTGCAGTCGGGGCGGAAGTAGGGTGCGAGGACGTCACGCAGCCCGATCAACAGGCTGGTCGAGTCATCGTCACGCGCGGTGTCGGATCTCTGGGCGACCGCTGGGGCGAAGGCCGCGTCGCAAAAGAACACCTGTGCTGGTTCGCCACCACGGACGAGACGGCCGATGACCTGCCAGATGGTAACCAGCATGGTCCAGGCCAGTGCCTGTTGCTCCGCAGTGCGCAACGTGCTGTAGGCGAGCTTCATGTGAAGAAGCGCCCGCCAACGGCGGTGCGCGGCTCGCCGGAATTCTCGGGCGATTTCACCGATTCCCTCACCAGGGTTTCTCACCGCCGGAAGCCCGTTGGCAATCTGCAGGCAGGCCCACTGGTTCACGCGCTGGATGATGTAGTGCAGATCGTCCGGCCGCGGGTGTGGCCGGATCAGGAAGTAGGCCGCGCCGATCGCGGCCTTGTCCTCGTCGTTGAGGATGTTGTGGCCGCGCTCGACCGCCAGCAGCGGGGCCACCAAGAGCCAGGCACCGGTGTCAGCAAAGGTGGAGACGTCACCACGGCGCAGTGCGCGCGGACCATCCCAGGAGGCGGTGAATTCTTCATCATCCGGGATGAGCCGACAGATCTGGTCGCGCCAGCTGCTGCGCAGGCGCACAAGGTGGTCGGCGACGAGCTTGGCCTCCAGATAGCTGCCTACGAGAAGCAGGATTCGGCGACGGTTGGGTGGCAGCAAGTCGCGCCGCTGTTCCAGCAGGCTTTTGCCGGCGCCTGGATCCGCCAACGCAGCGACCATACGCTGTAGTGCTGCTTCGCGGCGTTCACCGCGAGTTCCTGATATCCGGATCGGTTCGGTGCTGCTGCCCGCGAAGAGCGGCAGAAACTCGAAATGGCTGTGTCGGATCGCGGCGAGCTCACGGTCGGGCGGCTTGAGGACCGCGTCGACCGGTACATCTATGTGGTAGCGCGGCGAAGTACCTGCCCAACTGGTGGCCGAGAGCATCAGGACGTTGGGTCCATGCTTACCATCTGCTTGGTACAGCTCGTGCAGGTGCGAGAGTAGCCATCGGCCGATGCCCGTGCAGCGGAAGAATCGAAGCTGCCCCATTGGACCACCCCGCCGATTCGGGGCGTCGTCCTCTTCGACGTACTGGAAGCCGAGGACGTTACCCATCGGCGACTCAGGGACGACCGATTGAAACTCCCGAGGCGCCCGGTGAAACAGGGAAGAACCGTTGCCTTCGAGACCGAGTTCGAATTCGACATCCCGGAACATCTCGACGAGGCGATTGAGTCTGGTGGCGAGGACGGCAACGTATATTCCGAACTGCAGCCGGGTGGCCTGCCGTTCGAGCTCGACATCATCGATCCCGGACAGGGTTCCATTCGCCGCGGGCCAGTTCTTTCGCAGCGTTCGTAACCATTCCTCAACTCTCCGCTGCCGATCCGCCTCGTGGCTGTCGTTGAGAATTGATTTCGTGAGGGCGACCATCTCGACGGCGACCTCATCCGGAGGAGGATCGCCAGCCAAGGGGTCATCGATGAAGGTGTCGAAGGCTCGGCGCAATCGGATGTACGCCGGATCCGACTCCCAGCCTTGAGTGGGCTGGTTGCCACGCCCGCGTGGGCCGTATCCCGCCCACGCTTGGGCGAGTTGTTGGCTGAGCGTCCATTCGGTGAAATAGCCGGTATCGAGCCAACGACGATCCAGAGCTTTCGGCGTGCGATTCTGGTCGGCGGAGAGGAGCCCATACATCATGTGAACGGAGGTCATCGCCGTCGTCAGGGTGGTGGCCCACAGCCGGACCCTCGGGTCGTGCATCCGCTGACGTTGGTCGCGCCGGATCCACTCTTTGGTCAGTCGATCGATCTCGTCGAGCCAGGCTTCGAAACCCTCGCCGATCAACTGCTGGCTGGGGCTGAAGACGGCGTCCAACTGCGCCTGTACCTGATCGGCCTCATCGATCACGATCAGGTCGCTACGTCGCCATGCTGGCTCGAGGTAGCGCATCTTTTCGCCGTTCAGCTCGGTCGGAACCGGTGTATGGATAAGGCTGGCCGGGGTAGCGACCCACACTGCGGCATCGACAAGGTCACGCGATGGAGCGTGCCGGGCGCACCCGTGCCACAGGGGACAGCCCTGATGCTCGCCGTCGTCTTGGGCATCCAACGCTTCGAGTGAGCGGCACGGCGGTCGCCGGACATCCCACGGGTGCGCGCTGTGATCGCGAAGGCCGTCGAGGCCGCAGGCGGTGCTGATGAGGTCGAACATAGGCTCATCGGTAGGCCCGATTGTGCCGTCGCTGGGTGCTGTGAGTCGGTGCAGTCGACGAAGATGCAACAACCGGTTGGATTGGCCCAGCACGGGCGCGGCGGCGATCCCCAGCGCGCGCAAGTGTGTCACCTTCCGCAGTACGGTGGTGACGTTGTCGAGGACGACGCAGATCCGCTTCGACGGTTGCGACAATGAGGTCCACAGGATGAGTACCTCGACGAGGGTGCTCTTGCCTGCCCCGACCATACCGATCAGGTGGAGCATCCCATCGATGGTGAGTGTCTGCGACGGATGGAAGCTGTGATCGGCGGCGCGGACCTCCAGTCGCACGTCCGACAGCCGAGACGCCCAGTTGGACCGAGGAGACCAGCCCGACTGTTCCTCGAGCTGATCTCCGTGCTCCGCGGCGGCTTGCAATTCCGCCCAACTCACCGTGATGGGGTCGCGCTGACGGATGGTGAGGTCATGGCCAGTGGGCGGTGAGCCCAGCGGTATCCACTCTGGGATGGTCACGCTGGTAGGCCCTTGCACAGTGCTTACCAGGTAGTGGCCATGGACGCCGGGGCTGGCTGAGGTAGTCGCGTGTGGTGGCGGTGCCGAGAGTGCCTGGTCGAACAATTGCCACCGATCGGTCAGCGTTCGGGGCTGCCGTCGTCGTATCGCACCGGTATCGAGGTCCAGTTCGTAGCCGCGCAAAGTCTCATCAAGAGCGGAATACCACCGCAGTGCCGACTGCCAATCGTGAAAATCCTTGTACCGCAACAACAAGTGGCGGGCGACCGCGATCACATGTTCGGTTTCTTCATCGACCGATTGGCCGCTCGCATGCACAAAGGGGTATCCGCCCAAAAGCGCCCAGGCGTCGGTGCATGGAGAGGTCGGCGCGACCTGCTGAGCTAGAAAGATGCAGAGCTCGACGTCGAGCAGCCTTGCTGCTTCACGTCGGTGCATGGGTGGGTCGGAGGCCCGCTGCACTGCCTTGATCGCATCTGTTTTCCATCGCTGGCTGTCTCTCATTCCTTCCCCTCCCTCAGCCGCGCCACGACGCGCTGGATATAGGCCCGTTCGGTAACGACTTCGATGTGCCGAGACCGTTTCAACCACTCACAGTGCTGGCGAACTGTTCGGACGTAATGTTCACGTCCGCGAACTTGTTCCTGCGCGATCACAATGAACGCTCGTTCCGAACCTTCTGGAGGACGAAACGGCTTCTCGGTTAGCCGTCGGGCAAGTCGAACCGGGTTTGCCCATGACTTCACGTCAGCGGGCCAGGCCAGCCCCTCGGGAAGGAGATCGCAGGAGTCGTATCCAGGCCACAGATGTACTTTGACCCGTTCCTTCTTCAGTGCCCTCTCGATGGCCTTGGCGATCCGAATCTCAGGGCGTCCTGGGGCCGTGACGAACATCCGGAATTCGCGCGCCAGCCAGACCACCCCCTCGGCAGCAGTGAGTTGTGTTCGGACAGAATGAGGATCAGGGCAATCCCATTCCCGGCACCCTCGACGCCCGTGTGCGTCCAAGGTGCGCAAATTGCCGCATCCCCCGCACACCTCGGCGAAGCCACCGACGAGAGTCTCCGGCGGCGCAGGGCGATATGCCGACCGCAGTTCGTGAGCGAGCAGGGTCAGCTCCGGGCGGCCAAGCTGTTTGAGGAGTTCGCGCTCGGACATGGCGGGGCATTCAACGAGCAACCGGCGAAAGGCAACATAAACATCCGCGCGATTGCGCGCGCGGCACTTGTCCAGCACCGCGTTCATCAGCCGACGCTCGCGAATCTCGGCCTCGACGTCACCGGAGCCCAGGACTGCCCACTCCACGCATTCCCTGCTCGGCCGCCCTCCGACCAGCAGGCGCTCATCGACGTCGATGCCATCCGAGTGCAGCTGCAACGGCCACTGTCTGAACGGCAGCCCGGCCCAGCCGATCAGATCCATTGCGCTGCGCGGCGGATCCGCCCCCGCAGCCAGGCACATAGCGGTCAGTCGATCAAGTGCCCTCTGCATCATCGCGGGATAGGGGACGTCGATGGCGGTGTTCCCGTCGCTGATGTTGTCGGTCAAGGTCATCAGACCAGTCGCCAACATCCCGACCGCAACCTCGCCCCATTCCGCCGGCCACGCAGGCCGCCTCTCCGAGGCACTACCTATAGCTAAAGCCATGGGCGGACTGTAGCTGTGACCACCGACACTTTTGAGTTCGATCTCCATAAATGCCGGTTGGTTTCGTCCGTTATGGAGGAAATGCGCGAAATCGGCTCGCAGAGTTGAGAGATCGACTGGGCATCCGGCTAGTGAGCCGCGAAGCGCTTGCAGATTCCAGACGGTGAGGTGACCACCAGCCCCGAAGATGCGAGCGAATACCCCCGAAACAAGGGACGTGGTACTCGCGTCACGTACGATCTGGGATCGCTGAATGCACGATGATTGAGTGCGAAGGGGGCGGGAAATGGCGGGTGGGGTACCGGAGGCAGTGCCTTCGGTTAGTGAGCTCTCGGAGATCCGTGGCCGCGTTCGTCGAGAGGTGCGTAGGCGATTGGGCGAGCTGGGGGTCGTCCTCCTCCTGGTCCTCGGCGCTGTCGCGGGTGCGTTCTGGGTAGCCGCCGGGGCCGATGGCCCGCAGCTTCGATCCGGAGCCTGGGTGACAGAGGTCCGGAAGGCAGTTACCGGGCGTATCACCGCCGAGCAGTCACTGGCCATCGTGTTGGCGATGTTGGCATTGAACGCGACTATCAATGTGGCACTCGCGATTCCGCAGAACCTTTCTCAGCTGAGACCCCATGAGCAGGTGTCGCTCATGGAGTGGCGGAACTGGCTCGATCTCACCTCGCTGCTCGCCGCTAGCGTCGCGGTGCTGGCGGGTATCGCAGCGTGGCTGGGACCCACGATACGAAGCACATCGTTGATCTCCGTGTTCACCGATGCCGCCGCGCTGCTGTGCGTGGCGTTGATGGTCAGCATCACCCAGGCCACCAGCAACGCCGCAGAACGGGAGATCAACCGTGCCTGGGCGCGGAAACAACGACGCCTCGTGCTCGTATGTAAGCGACTGCTCCCGCCATCGTCCCAGCCCCCACTGTGGCGAGGCAGAAGACTGGCGATTCGGCTGGCAGCCACCGGATTGTTGATCACACTGGCGACTGCCATGGTTTCCACGGTGGCGTGGTGGGTGCTCGCAGCCCTCACCTATGACAGCCCCCTCCAGCCGGGATGGATCACCGGGGCCGCTATGATCGAACTGATGTTCTGCGCCCTGTCGGTACTGGCAGTCGGGCTCTCATCGTTCCTGCGGTGGTCGTGGTACCACACCCCGCATGCTCGGCTCAACATCGTCAGCTGGGGCATCCGTATCGCCTACGTTCTCTTCTGTACCACTGCAATCGGCCTCACCGCGGCGACCACATCAGGGCCTTCCATCGCGAACTCGGTGATGTTCTGGTTGCCGATCGTGGGGTTGCCGATTGTGATGTGGTGGGTTATCGGCCGAACTCGACGCGATTCGCTGGCATCAACATGGATGCGCTCGCTCGCGGCTCCATTGTGGAGTGCCGTCTCCGCCAGCCTCGACAACCAAGCGAGGAAGCGACGGCACCACCGCTAGATTGCCTTCCGCTGTGTTTCCGAACTGCCGCGAATCTATACATTAACCGAGGCAGGACCGCCGGACGTCAATCGCTGCCGGACCAGCCACGAATACGCCGCACCACCTCGACATCGGCAGATATTCGCAGTTCACGGCGGGTAGGTGTTTGTGTAGATGCTGTACGTGCCGCCCCGCAGGTTCGAACCGATATCGGAGCGGCTGCACGCTGCCATTGCCGTCTACGGCGCGACAAGTAGCAGTTTCCGCTGGTTGAACACGTGTGCGTAGTGGTCGATACCCTCTCTGGACACCATCACGCGTGGATGCGATCCCGGATTCCTTCGGTGTGTGCGGGCCGT
Organism: Nocardia sp. CC213A; assembly: GCF_030766805.1. Taxonomy (NCBI): domain Bacteria; kingdom Bacillati; phylum Actinomycetota; class Actinomycetes; order Mycobacteriales; family Nocardiaceae; genus Nocardia; species Nocardia sp. CC213A. Next base: position 335,522 of record NZ_JASFXA010000005.1, on the reverse strand, counting down.
GCACTGTCGAATGCGGGCAGTCGTACGGCCCAGCCGCAGGGACCACATTCCGCGTCGGTTGTGGGCATCCCGGAGACGAGCCGATATCTGGATCGAAATGCAGGGGCGTAGCCGCCCGTCGATGGTGTGATTGCTACTCACTGTGGGTGCACTTGGCAGCCGAAACGGTGGGCAGCGATGGGAATTCAGGTGCGATTTTGCGTGCCATTTTGCGGCCGAGATGGTAGGAAGCCAAGGGCTTCAGCCGGAACCCATGGGACACGTTGGGACCGCGAAACAGCAGGTCAGGATAGGTAGAACCCCAAGATCGCCCGGTCGGCGCACGATCTTGGGGGTTCTACGAGATGATGAAGAAGGATTGAGCTGTTTCCTCAGCTCGAGCGGCCTGAGCAGTGGCCGTAGCGTTGCTGCGTCGTCGACCGGTTGCCGTCGCACGCCGCCATCTGGGGTGACGAGGAAGGATCGTCAGCCCGATCGGGCGGTTTGACGTAATAATTGCGTCAAACTATCATGGTATCATGCTGTTCCCGACGCCTGAATTGACTGCTGTCGACGCTCGTGTCCTCGCCGATGTGGACCGGATGCGCGTCGACCTGCGTCACGAACTTCAGGGCAAGGCTGGCAAGTGGGCAAGTGGGCTGCGCAAGTTCCTGACGGCGGACGCTGTCGCCGCGTCGAACTCCATCGAAGGGTTCAGGGTCTCCACTGTCGATGTGGAGGACTTGATCGCCGGTGAGCGAGATGTCGAGGTTTCGGAGGAAAACAAGGCCGAGACGCTGGCCTACGAGCGGATGATGACTTACATCCAAACGTTGCATGATGTCGTTGATTTCGGCTATAGCAAGGGATTTCTGAACGCTCTGCATTGGATGCTGCAAGGGCATCGGCACGCCGAGCGTCGCCCGGCCGGGCAGTGGCGTCCCGGCCCCGTGTACGTGACCGACGCTCGCGACCCGAGTATCGCTGCGTACACCGCCCCTGACGCTGACGCGGTGCCGGCATTGATGGAAGAGCTTGTTGACTGGCTCAATATCGAGGACGGCACACACCCGCTCGTGCGGGCGGCGATGGCTCACCTGCATCTGGTGTCCATCCATCCGTGGGCCGATGGCAACGGACGTATGTCGCGATCACTGCAGACATTGATGATCGCCCGTGAAGGTGTTCTCTCGCCGGAATTCTCGTCCATCGAGGCATGGCTCGGCCGGCCTGGTAACACGTGGGAGTACTACCAGGTGCTCGGCCGGCGGGGCAGTACTTATCGGCCGAATCAGGATGTGTCCGAATGGATTCGGTTCAACTTGACCGCCTATCACCAGCAGGCGCAAACCGTGCATGCGCGCTGGGTTCGGTCCGGCACGGTGTGGGCGATGCTCGAGGAATACGTCAGGGGTATCCGCCTCGACGAAAGGGTTGTCAGCGCATTGCACGATGTCGCGATGTCCGGTCGTGCTCGCCGAACTCGATACGAACAAGCCGAAGGGCTGAGTCTGCAACAGGCGCAACGCGATCTGCGTGACCTCGTCACACTCGAGGTGCTCGAGCCGGTCGGTCGCACTCGCGCACGTTTCTACACTGCGGGACCGCGCTACCCCGTAGATGTGCTGGAGGTCTCAGGCACCCCCACGACCCTCGAGAATCCGTACGCCGAATAGCGCAAGCGGGCGGAGTAAGTCATCGAGCCCGTTGTCGGAACCAGCCGGACCTTCGTGTGGATGTCGCGGGTGGCCGCGCGAAATAGGGAGGAATGATCGACGGGTTCACGCTATGGTCACCATCGGTGACCGCCGGCGACGTGCCGGGGAGGGGTGGACGACTGTGATAATCGACGAGTTGGTCGTTCGCCGTACCTTGCGGGTGCCTGCGCCCGCAGGCGTGGCGGGTGATGGGTCCGTCGCGACTCGGCAGTTCGACGCCGTGTTGATGTCGGTGGGGTTCAAGCTCTCCGAGGAGCTTTTCGATCTGTTGTCGGCGCTGTCGGCGGGGGTGGTGATCGATACCGCGGTGAGCGTGCTCGCGGCTGTTCGCGGGATGGTCGGCGATCATGTCCAGCACAATGTCTACTTCCGGGACTTCCCCCGCCATGTGCCCGAGACGGTGGAGTTCTGGGCCGAGTGTCTGGTCGAGGCGTTGGCGGAGCCGGAGGTGGCGGAGCGGATCGGTGGTGATGTGCTGCTCGGTTCGTTGAATCTGCTGGATCTGCCGAAGTACGGACGCTACCAACACGATTACGCCGACATGCTGGCCGCGCACGCCGAGTTCATCGCGGGTGCGGGCGACCGGGTGACCGTGCTGCATGTCGGCGGGAAGGTGGCCGACGAAGCCGCCGGGCTGTACCGCGCGCTGGCGGGCGCGGCCACCCCGGGCAATGACGACGACCGGGAGGCGCTGCGCGCGCTTGCCCGGTACTGCGCGACCGATCCCCTTCAGCCGCAGGATATTCCGGTGCGAGAGAACCGGGCGCTGATCAATGCGGTGCGCCTGGAGTTGGGGCTGGAACCCTTGCTGGGGACGGTGACCGATGTGCTGCGGCTGGCGTGCGCGATCTCCGGTGGCGACGTCACGCTCGTCGAACCGACGCGGTTCCGCACGCTGCCGCGCTCCTATCGCAGAGCGCTGCTGGCCGGGCTGCACCGACTCGTGCTCGACAACCCGAGTGTGCTCGGGGATATTTCGCGCCATCGCGAACAGTGGAAACGGCTCGGTGAGCGCCTGCATCCGCACGAGTACCCGAAATGGCCGCGCGCGGCAGAGGTTTTCGCGGTGGCGCGCGGCGAGCTGGACGCCGAATCGACCGTGTCGCGTTTCGAGCGGCTGATGCGCTCGGGGCGTGTCGACGACGCGGCCGCTGTGCTGCGAACCCGGGCGCCGGGACTGCTGTTTCGGTCGGCGGACCGAGTGCTGCGCGCCAGCCCGACACCCGATCAGGACGCGATGGTCACCCGCATCGCCGACGCCGCTCCCGAGGTGTCGGGCCGGGTCCTGCTGTCACTGCGGGAGCACCTGGAGAACCGGGACGCGGCGCGCGGTCGACGGCGGGTGTTCATCAATCGGTCGGCCCGCGGCCACGCGATCGACGATGAGCGGCCGCCGATTTCGCGTGCGGCACTCGAGCGGTTGCGGGATGTGCTCGACGGCGAGATTCGCCGTCGCCATGCGGCGCTACCGCGCTGGGTGGTCGATCCGGACATGCTGAATGTCGCGCTGCCGATCAGCGGGAAGTCGATCGCGGGTGGATTCGGTACCCTGCCGCGCGGCTCGGTGTCAGCCGTGGACGGGCGGCTGCTGCGCTTTTTCGTGTACTGGCGAGAACACCAGCGGCGCACCGACTTCGACCTGTCCGCTCTGATGCTCGACGGTCGCTACGGCAGCCCGACGTGGCTGTCCTACACGAATCTGACCGCAGCCGGTGGATGCCATTCGGGCGACATCACCGAGGCACCGTTCGGCGCATCGGAGTTCATCGAAGTCGACCTGGCCAAGGTTCCCGCGCGGATTGTGATTCCCCAGGTGAACATCTACTCCGGGGAGGGATTCGATGAGGTCGCCGAATCGTTCTTCGGCTTCATGCTCCGCGAGGGCGAGCAGCGGGGCGCACCGTTCGAACCGCAGACGGTGCGCATGAAGTCGGATCTCCGTGGTGCTGGTCGCGTGGCCCTGCCCCTGGCGTTCATCCGCGGCGGAGGCAAGCGCTGGCGGGCGGTGTGGACCCACCTGCACCTGTCGGGACAAACGTTCAATCGGGTGGAGGACAACCGCCTCTCGACCGTCGACCTGATCCGCAGCGTGGTCGAACGCCGGTATCTGAAAGTCGGTTACCTCGCCGGATTGCTGGGCGCGGACATCGGCGATCCCAGCCCGGTGGCGGGCCAACCGATCACCTATGTCGGACGCGAGGACCCCGGGCAGCTGCCCGACGGTTCGATCGTGATCACACCGAGAAATCTCGCGGAGCTCGTTCCGGTGTAGTGCTAGAGTCGGTGACGGCGAGGCCATGGGGACGCTTCCTTCTCACACTTCACATGTTCCAGCATCTCCGCTTTCCTCGCCTTCACCTTTCGGTGCCGTCGCGGTTTCCGTTGCCCGGGAAGCGGTTCCCAGCCGAGTCGCGAGGATCTCGACCCCCGGCCCGGCGGTGTGTGCGAAACCCGCTGGGCGGCCGGTGATCACGAGCAGTAGGGCCAGCGTGGGGCCGTGGATCTCGAGTCCGTCGCCGTGTTCCCAGGTGGAATCGGTGGCGCGCAGCCGGACGCCGTCGAGGCGATGGCGGTCCCAGACCGGCCAGCCGACCTCCACCGCGCGGTCGGCGGCGGCTTCGAGGGAGACGGTGATGGTGCGGCCCAGGGGGATGGCCATGTCCTGGGATATGCACCATGGTGTCGAAGAGAATGTTCCGGTAGCTGGTGAGCTCAGGCAGATCACCGACCCGTACGCGTGAGCGCGCGGGGGTGTCGGTGAGGGCCGGGGCTCCCGGCGGATCGGCCGCGCGTGGTGCCACTGGACAACGTCTGTACGATGCTTAGCCTGCCCTAATTTGTGGTGCCGACCGCTACCGCCGAGCGATCCTGATGAAAGGTTTCCGATGCGCCCGAGCCCCCGCCGACTAGTCGTCTCGGCCGTTGTCGCCATGCTGTCCGCCGGTGTGCTCGCCGGTTGCGGTGCCTCGGAACCGATCGACGACACGGCGGCGGCATCCGACACCGAGGGCGTGGTGAACTACCCGCTGACGCTCGAGAACTGCGGTCTGTCACAGACTTTCGACCGGGCACCCGCCCGGGTGGTGTCCCTGGACCAGGGGTCCACCGAGATCCTGCTCTCGCTCGGACTGGCGGACAAGATCGTGGGCACCGCGTCCTGGACCGATCCGGTCCGGGATAATCTGGCCGAGGCCAATGCCGATGTGCCCCGGCTTGCGGACAATGCCCCGTCCTACGAGGCCGTGCTCGACACCGACCCGGATCTGATCACGGCATCGTTCGGGCGGCACTTCAAGCGGGAGGGCGGCGTCGCCACTCGGGAGCGGTTCGCCGAGACCGGCATCGAGACCTACCTGTCGCCCACCGACTGCGCGGACGGCCGGTCCATCAACGCCGGCGGAAAACGTACCCGGCCGCTCACCATGGACGCCCTCTATCAGGAGATCACCGAGCTCGCGCAGATCTTCGACGTGCCCGGCCGAGGCGCGCGGCTGGTGGCGGAGCTGAAGCAGCGCACCGATGCCGCCGTCGAGAAGGTGCGGGCCAGCGGGCAGACCGTCGGCTTCTGGTTCGCCGACACCAGGAGCCCGTACTTCGCCGGGGGGACGGGATCGGCGAACCTGCTGGCCACCACGGTGGGGCTGACGAATATCTTCGCCGAGGAGGCCGACGACTGGCCGGCCGTGAGCTGGGAGGCCGTGGTGGACCGCAATCCGGACATCCTGGTGCTCGGTGATCTGGCCCGCACTCGCTTCCCGGGCGATCGACTGGACGACAAGAAGGATTTCCTGGCGTCCGATCCGGTGGCGGGTGCCATGACGGCGGTACAGGGTAAGCGGTACATCGCACTGCACGGTGCCGAGCTGAATCCGTCGATCCGCGCCGTGGACGGCATCGAGAAGCTCGTCGACGGCCTCGCCCAACTGCCACCGCGGTGACCGCGCTCGATCGCGGCGGTCGCGTCGCCACCCGCAACCGCGCCACCGGCCCCGCCCTGATACTGGTCGGCCTCACCCTGCTGGTGCTGTCGGTGATGGTCGCCGTGACCCTGGGCACCGCGGACATCTCCCTGGTGAATGTGCGCGACATCCTGACCAACCACCTGCGTCTGACCGATATCCCGGTCCGGCGCACCGAGGACGCCATCGTCTGGGAGGACCGGCTGCCCCGCTCCCTGGTCGCCGCGGCATGTGGCGCCGGGCTGGCGGTGTGCGGTGTGGTGCTGCAGTCGCTGCTGCGCAACCCGTTGGCCGACCCGTTTCTGCTGGGCATCTCCTCCGGCGCCTCCACCGGCGCGGTGATCATCGGAGTGCTCGGCCTGGGCGGCGCGGTGATCGGCATGTCCGGTGGCGCGTTCGTCGGTGCGCTGCTCGCCTTCGCCCTGGTGCTGCTGCTGGCGCGCGGGTCGGGCGGCAGCAATGAACGGGTGATCCTGGCCGGAGTGGCCATGACCCAGCTGTTCTCCGCCCTGACCTCCTTCGTGATCTTCGCCTTCGCCGACTCCGACGAGACCCGGGGCGTGATGTTCTGGCTGCTCGGCTCGCTGGAGGGGGTGCGCTGGGACGATGTGTGGCTGACCGGCACGGTGGCGGTCGCGGGCGTGCTCGTCTGCGCGGTGCTGGCCTTCGTGCTGGACGCCTTCACCTTCGGTGACGAGGTGGCCGCCTCGCTCGGCATGCCGGTGCCGTGGGTGCGGGCCGGGCTGCTGGTGCTCACCTCGCTGATCACCGCCGCACTGGTGAGCGTGGCGGGCGCGATCGGCTTCGTGGGGTTGGTGCTGCCGCACGCGGCCCGGTTTCTGGTCGGTCCCGGGCACGCCCGGCTGGTACCGGTCGCCGCGATCTTCGGCGCCGTATTCCTGGTGTGGGTCGACGCGCTGTCCCGGGTGGCCTTCGCTCCCACGCCGCTGCCGGTGGGCGTCGGCACCGCCCTGATCGGCGTCCCGGTGTTCGTACTCATCATGTTCCGACGGAGGGCGGCCGCATGACACTCCACGCGGACAGCGTGACCTGGGATCGCGGTGGGGCGATCGTCGTCGACTCGGTCAGCGTGCATCCGGAGCCGGGGCAGACCGTGGGTCTGCTGGGCCCCAACGGTTCCGGCAAGTCCTCGCTGTTGCGGCTGCTCGCCGGGCTGGCGGCACCGACCGCCGGCACCGTCGAACTGGACGGGCGTGACCTGCGCCGGATCGGGCGGCGGGAGGTGGCACGGGCGGTGGCCGTGGTCTCGCAGCACGCGGACACCAATGTCGACGTCACCGTGCGGGAAGTGGTGCGGCTGGGCCGGATTCCGCATCGTGGCCTGTTCGACAGCGATCGCGCGGCCGACGATGCCGCGGTCGTCGCCGCGCTGGCACACACCGGCCTGGAGGACAAGGCCGACCGCCTGTGGCATCGGTTGTCCGGCGGTGAGCGGCAACGGGTGCAGATCGCCCGCGCGCTGGCCCAACAGCCACGGGAACTGCTGCTCGACGAACCCACCAACCACCTGGACATCCACCATCAACTGGAGTTGATGGCGCTGGTGGCACGGCTGCCGGTGACCTCGATCGTCGCCCTGCACGATCTGAACCTGGCCGCCATGTTCTGCGATCACCTGATCGTCTTGCGCAACGGTCGGGTCATGGCGGCCGGGCCGGTCCGTGAGGTGCTCACCACCGACCTGATCGCCGAGGTGTATCAGGTGCGCGCCGAGGTCACCGACACCGCCGACGGCGGGCTGCACATCCGCTTCCTGCCCACGGCGGTCGCGGTGGAAGCGCGGTGATCGGTCGGCTGCCCGGTGGGGACCGCCGCGTGACGGCGGTGAGTGGGTTCCGGGCGGCCGGTCCGGTGGTGCGCCTGCTGGTGCTGACCCAGTTGGCGTTCAATGTCGGATTCTTCATGGTGCTGCCGTATCTGGCGGTGCACCTGAGCGACGATCTCGCGCAGGGCTCGGCCGTGATCGGCGCGGTGCTGGGGTTGCGGACTGTCTCGCAACAGGGGTTGTTCATCGTCGGCGGGATACTGTCCGACCGGATCGGGGTGCGGCCGGTGGTGTTGCTGGGCTGCGCCTGCCGGGTGCTCGGATTCCTCGGATTGGGTCTGTCCACCGGTCTGGCGGGGATCGCCGTGGGAGCGGTGCTCACCGGTTTCGCCGGTGCGCTGTTCTCCCCGGCCGTGGAGGCCGCGCTCGCCCGCGCGGTCGCACCGGCGGCCACCGCGACGGACCCCGACCGCCCCGACGCTCGACTCGACAGTGCGCGTTCCGCGCGGCTCGGCGCGTTCGCCCTGTTCACCGCCTTCGGTCAGCTGGGCACCTTCCTCGGCCCGCTGGTCGGGGCCGTCCTGCTGCTGGTCGACTTCACCGCCGCCTGCCTGGTCGCCGCCGCGCTGTTCGTGGTGATCGGTTGCGCCCAGCTGCGCTGGCTGCCCGGCGACCCCGGCGAGCGCTCACATGGTGACGCGGGATCGGTGTCCGGTTGGCATGCGGCGCTGGCGAACCGCCGGTTCCTGGCCTTCGCCGCGGTGATGAGCGTGCAGCTGGTCGGTTACAACCAGCTCTACCTGCTGCTGCCATTGCAGGTGGACCGGGCATGGGGATCGGCGGCACCCCTGAGCGTGCTGTTCGCGGCGGCGTCGCTGCTGGTGGTCTTCGGGCAGCTGCCGGTCACCGCGGTCGTCGCGGATCTGCGGCCCGCGACGTGCCTGGCGGTCGGCCTGGCGTCGATGGCCGCCGCGTTCGCCGTCGGAGCGGCCGGTGTCGCGGCGAACCTGCGCGGTGCGGCGGCGCTGACCGTACTGGTCGGATTCATCCTGCTGTTCACGGTGGGCCAGATGATCGCCACCCCCACCGCCCGGGCGATGATTCCCGGCCTTGCCGGGGACCGCTGGCTGGGCACCTACTACGGGCTGTTCGCTTCGATCGGGGGACTGGCGGTACTGCCCGCGGCGACGGCCACCGGTCTGCTGTCCGATCTGCTACCCACCACCGGAATCGGCGCCGCCGGCCCGTGGCTGCTCATGAGCGGAGCCTTCGCCCTCGCCATCGTGCCCATCCTGCGCGGTGCCTCCCCGACGACGACGGTGCGCGCGGGCGAGGGCATGGTGAGCCGCTGATCAGCCAGCCCGGCCGCTCAGGGCGTCGGTCGGAGCATGGCCCAGTGCATCGGGCCGTCGTCGGGCAGCCGAGCTTCGCCGACGACCTTGAACCCCAGCGATTCGTAGAACGGCAGATTCGCCGCGTCCTGCGTCTCCAGAAACGCCCGTACGCCTTCGGCATCCGCGGCGGCCAGGCCCGGGGCGATGACCGCCCGCCCCAGACCCCGGCCGCGCCGGTCCGGGTCCACGCCGACGACGGCCAGACCCCAGACGGGCTCCGCGGGACGGTGCGCCTCGATCACCGGACCGTCCATCGCGACCACGTCGGCGCGGCTGCCGCTGATGTCCTCGAATTCCGCGGCGAGATCCGCGAAGACGCTGAGCGGGGTGCGCGGGGTCAACCAGACCGAGACGGCACTGTGGTCGTCGGTCACCCACACCCGCCCGTGGGGCAGGCCGATGCCGGTGAGGAACAGGAGCTGGTAGCGGGCCAGGCGGGTGAGGTAGTCGTCCGGGGCCAGGCTGCGCCGGGTCATCGGATAGTGCTCGAAAGCGCGGGTGAGGGTGCGGACCGCGGGGTCGATATCGGCGGCGGTGGCGGGACGGATGTCGGCTCGATCGAACGGATGACCCATACCCGCAAGGTACCTGCGTGGCGCGCGGGATGACGAGAACGCGCGACGGGTAAGCATCGCAACCGTTTTCGGCCAGCGCCTGGCTCACCGGGGGATCGCGATCGCCGGAAAACGTGTTGACCGGATATCTCCGGATGCGAACACTGACGCTGTGCACGATGCCATCGAGGAATCGAATGCGCCGCATCGCGATATGCCGCGGCCTGGAGGAAGGATGCCGGACAGCGGCATCGACAGGATTCGGGCCACCCGGGAAACGGACCGACCCGACGTGGTCCGGCTGCTGCACGCGACCTGGCGTGCCGCGTTCGCCCCACACCTGCCGCCGAGCTCCTCCGACGCCTACGTCGCCCGGCGGATCGCCGAGAACTATGTCGCGGAGCGGTGGGCTGAACTGGCGGTCGCGGAACGAGGCGACCGGGTGGTCGGCATGGTGCACCTCGAGGGGAATCTCGTCGCCGCACTGCATGTCGAACCCGCGAGCTGGGGCCGGGGTGTCGGACGACGCCTGCTGGCGTGGGCCGAGCGCCGGGCCTTCGACGGCGGCGAGCGGGTGTTGAGGCTGCAGGTGGAGGACTTCAACGCGCGGGCGGTCGAGCTCTACCAGCGCGCCGGATGGACCGAACTGGTCCGGCGGCCCGATACCGAGCTGGGATCGGGCGGGAAGTCGATCACCATGGGCAAGGTGCTCGACACCGAAGGCTTGCGGCTGCGGCCCTACGATGAGACCGATCGTGCCGGGTGCCTGGCACTGTTCGACGGCAATGTGCCGGAATTCTTCGCGCCCCGGGAGCGTGACGACTTCGTCGAATTCCTGGACGACCTACACGGTCCCTACCTCGTCGGCGCGGACACCGACGGGCGGCTCGTCGCCTGCGGAGGACTCCAGGCCGATGACGAGGACGCCACCGTGGCCGTGCTCTGCTGGGGCATGGTCGATCGGACACGGCACGGGTCGGGCTTCGGACGGGAATTGCTCGCCGCGCGGCTCGATCTGATCGCCGCCGCGGACTTCGAGCAGGTGACGATCGAAACCACGCCGATGAGCCGCGGCTTCTTCGAACGGGTGGGATTTCGGGCACTCCGGACCGAGCCGGACGGATTCGCGCCGGGCTACGACCTGGTGGAGATGGCACTTGTACTGGCCGAGCGGATGGCCGACGATCGGTCCGGGGACGCTCAGACCGTCCGTACCGGCTGAGGGTCCGCGGGCGGCAGCGGGGGCGGGAGATCGGTGTCCGGATCACCGTCGTCGGGGCCGATGTCCTCGGACAGCCGTCGGCGACGGCGCTGCGCCAGCCACTGCTGGAACTGGGTCCAGCGGGTCTGCCGGGCGGGCCAGAACTCCTGCACGCTGGCATTGAACTCCGCACCCAGGATCACCGCGAAGCCGAGGGAGAAGGTGAACAGCAGGAAGGCGATGGGGGTGGCGAGCGCGCCGTAGCTGATGCCGGTGCGGGTGACCCAGGTCAGGTAGCGGCGCAGGCCCTCGCTGGCGGCCATGAAGAACACCCCGGCCACCAGTGCGCCGCCGAAGAGCCGGTGCCAGGGCAGGGTGCGGTGCAGCGCCAGCTTGTACAGGGTGGTCAAGCCCACAATGAGCAGCAGTGCCGTGCCGGGGTAGTAGAAACTGTCGACCAGCCGCAGTCCGGGTTCGCGCCAGCTCTCCGGCAGCGCGCGGCCCACCAGCGCCGGTCCCAGCGCGACCAGCGGCAGGATGAGCACCGAGGCCACCAGGAAACCCACGTACAGCAGCAGGGCGAACAGCCGCTGCCACACCGGATGTCGGGCGTCGGCCTGGCCGTGTGCCGCGGTGATGGCGTCCACGAAGGTGGCCATGGCCGAGGACCCCGCCCACAGCGAGAGCACGAAGCCGAAGGAGACCACGCCGCCGTGTCCGCGCAACAGCACGTCGTTGACCGTCGGCGCGATGAGATCGTCGACCACGCTGGGGCTGAACAGCTTCCGGCTGAAGCTGATCACCTTGGATTCCACGATCTGGACGGTGTCGGGGCCGAACCAGCCGCCCACGTAGCCGAGGCTGCCGAGCAGGCCCAGCAGCAGCGGGGCCAGTGACAGCGTCTGCCAGAACGCGGCCGCGGCGGATTTGGCGAAAATCGAATCGTCCCACGCCTTCACGGCCACATGGGCGACGAGTTCCCAGCCGCGGCGTACGGCGGCGGCGACACGCGCGAGCACGCCGCTCGATGCGGCGGATGTCGCAGAAGGGCCAGCGTGCTCGTTCATGGTGGTTACAGCATCGCCCACCTGGGTTGCGGTTGGCTTGCGACCTGCCAATGTGTCGGGAACCACCCAACTGTGATGTGTCGAATTGGTGCGGTGTCGGTCGCGGTCGCTAATCTCTTCCGAGTGACTTCGGGTGGTGGCGGTTCGCTTCGTGCATGGCAGCGTAGGGCTCTCACCAAGTATCTGACGTCGAAGCCACGGGACTTCCTCGCGGTGGCCACGCCCGGTGCCGGTAAGACCACGTTCGCGCTGCGTATCGCCGCCGAACTGCTCACCGATCGCACCGTCGACCAGGTGACCGTGGTCGCACCGACCGAGCACCTCAAACACCAGTGGGCGGCCTCGGCGCAACGCAGCGGACTCCAGCTCGATTCCAACTTCTCCAACTCCACGGGTTCCACATCGTCGGATTACCACGGTGTGGTCGTCACCTACGCGCAGGTGGCCTCGCATCCGTTCAAGCATCGGGTGCGCACCGAGAACCGGCGCACCCTGGTGATCTTCGACGAGATCCATCACGCCGGTGACGCCAAGAGCTGGGGTGAGGCGGTCGAGGAGGCATTCGGCGACGCCACCCGACGCCTGGCGCTGACGGGTACGCCGTTCCGCAGCGACGACTCGAAGATTCCGTTCGTCAGCTACGAGCCCGACGAGTCGGGTTTCGAGAAGTCGCGTGCCGACCACACCTACGGCTATTCGGAGGCCCTCGCGGATGGCGTCGTGCGTCCGGTGGTCTTCCTCGCCTACAGCGGTGACGCGCACTGGCGCGACAGCGCGGGCGAAGAGTACCAGGCCAGGCTCGGGGAACCGCTGAGCGCCGAGCACACCGCCCGCGCCTGGCGCACCGCGCTCGACCCCGCCGGTGACTGGATGTCGAAGGTGCTCACCGCCGCCGACACCCGCCTGCGGCAGCTGCGCGCCACCGGGATGCCGGACGCGGGCGGCCTGATCATCGCCACCGATCAGGAGAAGGCCCGCGATTACGCCGAACTGATCGAGCACATCTCCGGCAGCAAGCCGACCGTGGTGCTCTCCGACGATCCGGGCTCCTCCGACCGCATCGACCAGTTCAGCCGGAGCACCGACCCGTGGATGGTGGCCGTCCGGATGGTGTCCGAGGGCGTCGACGTGCCGCGGCTGGCGGTGGGCGTGTACGCCACGTCCGCGTCGACGCCGCTGTACTTCGCGCAGGCCATCGGACGTTTCGTGCGTGCGCGCAGACCCGGGGAGACCGCGAGCGTCTTCCTACCCTCGGTGCCGGTGCTGCTCGACCTGGCGGCGCAGCTGGAGATCCAGCGCGACCACGTGATCGGCAAACCGCACCGCGAGGCCAGCGCCCTCGAGGACGAACTGCTCATCGACGCCAACCGGCAGAAAGACGAGCCGGGGGAGGAGGAGCGCAAGTTCGTCGCCCTCGCCGCCGACGCCGAACTCGACCAGGTCATCTACGACGGCGACTCCTTCGGCACCGCGACCTTCGCGGGCAGTGACGAGGAGGCCGACTACCTCGGCATTCCCGGTCTGCTCGACGCCGACCAGATGCGGGCGCTGCTGCGCGACCGGCAGACCCGGCAGTTGCAGGAGCGCAGCGCGGCGGTGGACACCGCGGTGCGACCCGAATCGGGGGCCGGAATCACCGCGGCCACCGAGCGGGCGGCGACCGCCGACCGGCTCGGGGAACTGCGTCGGGAGCTGAACAGCCTGGTGGCCATGCATCACCATCGGACCGGAAAGCCGCACGGGGTGATCCATGGGGAATTGCGCCGCGAATGCGGGGGGCCGCCCACGGCTTTGGCGACCGCCGATCAGCTCGAGCAGCGGATCGCCGCCCTGCGCCGGATGTAGGACGGCGGCACCCGGGAAGCCGCGCCGCTGGCCCTGCGACTCGAGCGCGGACCTACGTGGCTCGGATGCGGCCCCGCCGTTCGGGCGCGGCCCCCGCTCGGTTGTGCTCCGCTCGGATGCGGCCTCGATTCCTGGTTGCGGGAGGGTTGCCATTAACCTTGTTCGGTGACTTCTCCGAGCACCCTGCGGTCGGGTGCGCTTTCCCTGGCGTCCAGCGTCGTCATCGGTGTGGCCTCCGCCGGGCCCGCGTACAGCATTACCGCCACGCTCGGACTGGTGGTCGCGGCCGTGGGGTTGCAGGCTCCGATCATCGTGCTGCTGGCGTTCGTGCCGATGCTGCTGGTGGCCATCGGATACCGGGATCTCAATGCGGTGGAACCGGATCCGGGGACCAGCTTCGTGTGGACGACGCGGGCGTTCGGTCCGTTCACGGGGTGGATGGCCGGGTGGGCGATCGTGGTGTCGGATCTGCTGGTGATGGCGAGTCTGGCCCAGATCAGCGCGCAGTACACCTTCCTGCTGGTGGGTGCCGACGGGATCGGGGCGGACGCCACCAGCTGGTGGGTGCTGTTGCTGGGCATTGTCTATCTGGTGGTCATGACCGCGGTGGCGGTGGCCGGGATCGATGTGTCGGCGCGGTTGCAGTCCTGGTTGCTGGCCGTCGAGTTCGTGATCCTGGTGCTGTTCGCGGTGGTCGCGCTGGTGCGGGTGTTCCTCGGGCACGCCGCCGTGGGTGCGGCGACGCCGAGTTGGGAGTGGTTCAACCCGTTCGCGATCGGCTCGTTCAACGATTTCGTGACCGCGCTGCTGCTCATGGTGTTCATCTACTGGGGATGGGATTCGGCGGTCTCGGTGAACCAGGAGACGGTGGACCCACGGCGCACGCCGGGCCGGTCGGCGGTGCTGTCCACCATCACCCTCGTCGCGCTCTACCTGCTGGTGACGGTGGCGGCGCAGGCGTTCGCGGGCAGCGGCACCGAGGGGCTGGGCCTGGCCAATCCGGATCATGTCGACGATGTGCTCGGCGCGCTCGGCACCGCGGTGTTCGGCGCGGGCCCGGTCGGCTCGTTCCTGGTGCACCTGCTGTTCCTCATGGTGCTCACCTCGGCCGCGGCCTCCACCCAGACCACGATTCTGCCGACCGCCCGCACCACCTACTCCATGGCGCTGCATCGCGCGCTGCCGGAGGCGTTCGGCCGCGTTCATCCGCGCTTCCGCACCCCGATCGTCTCGACGGTGGTGTTCGGCGCGCTGTCGGTGCTGCTCTATGTGGCGCTGAACTTCGCCTCCGGCGGGCGGCTCATCGCCGACGCGGTGACGGCCATCGGCATCTCCATCGGTGTCTACTACGGTCTCACCGGCGTCAGCTGCGCCTGGCTGTACCGGCACGAATTCGCTTCGGACCGAAGGGCTCTGGTCATGAAGGGCGTGCTGCCCGCGCTCGGCGGCGGCATGCTGCTGTTCGCGGCGGGCTGGACGGCCGTCACCTCCTGGCAGGCCGATTACGGCGATTCCGCCTGGACGCTGCCCTTCCCGCCGCACTGGCAGATCGGCGGGGTCTTCCTGCTCGGCGTGGGCACCCTGCTGCTCGGGGTGCCGCTGTATCTGCTGCTCGCCCGCTCCATGCCGGAGTTCTTCCGGGGTGAGGTGCTGGCGCGGCGACTGCCCGCGCCGTCGGAGCGGATCGTCGAATCCGATGTGACGCCGCGCGCCTGAGGTCGACAGGCGCTGGGCGGCAAGGGATCAGCGCGCCGGTACCGGCCAGGCCGCCATGGCGGTGTCGATGGAGCGTTGCAGTTCGCTGTCGTCCACGCCGTCGCGGGCTTGAATGGACAGTCCGTACAGCACGGTCGCGTAGAAGGCGGCGAGGGCGTCGATATCGGTGTCCGGCGGCAGATCACCGTCGGCCACACCGCGTTCCAGCCGCTGCCGGATGTCTTCGGTTGTGCACCTGCGCATATCGATGAGGAAGTCGCGGACGGCGGTATTGCGGGTGGTGTAGGTGGAGCCGGCCAGCACCACCATGCAGCCCCGCGGTGAGCCGGGGGTGGTGTAGGAGCGGGCGTTGTCGCGCAGCATGGCCTCGATGGCGGCGCGGGCGGTGGGCTCCTCGCGCAGGGCGCGTTCGGTCAGGCCGCCCTCGGTGCGGCCGTAGAGCGCGACGGCCTCGCGGAACAGCGCCTCCTTGCCGCCGAAGGCCGCGTACAGGCTGGGGGAGTTGATGCCCATGGCGGTGGTGAGGTCGGTCATGGACGCGCCCTCGTAGCCGTGCTCCCAGAACACCTCCATGGCGCGCCGCAGCGCGATATCGCGGTCGAACGCCCGTGGCCGTCCGCGTTCCGCCATGGCGGACTCCTTTCTGTGTCGATCGTTAAATATACCCCTTGACGCGACCGATCGACCTCTGCTTGGGTATTTATGTACTGATCGACACAAAAAGTTATGGAGGGTTCCGATGTCGGATCTGACGGGCAAGGTGGCGCTGGTGACCGGTGGCAGCCGGGGGATCGGCGCGGCGATCGCCCGCGCGCTCGCCGCCGCGGGCGCGGATGTGGCACTGACGTACCAGGCCAATGAGGTGCTGGCGAAGAACATGGTGGCCGAACTCGAGGCGCTGGGTCGTCGGGCCGTGGCGATACGGGCCGACAGCGCCGACGCCTCCGCGGTGGCCGCCGCCGTCGACCGCGCCGCCACCGAGCTCGGCCGACTCGATGTGCTGGTCAACAACGCGGGTATCTTCCCGGCCAAGCCGTTCGAGGAGTTCACCGTGGACGAGATCGACAACGCCCTGCACATCCACGCCCGCGCCCCGTTCGTCGCCGCGCAGGCCGCGCTGAAGTATCTGACCGAGGGTGGCCGCATCATCAGCATCGGCACCAACCTGGTCGAGCACGCGCCCTTCGGCGGACTGGCGCTCTACAACCTGAGCAAATCGGCCCTCAACGGATTCACCAAGGCCCTTGCCCGTGAACTCGGCCCGCGCGGCATCACCGTCAATCTCATCCAGCCCGGCTCCACCGACACCGATATGAACCCCGCCGACAGCGATCACGCCGAGGGCCAGGTCCAGCTCACCGCCCTGGGCCGCTTCGGTGCGGCCACCGATATCGCCGCCGCCGTCGCCTATCTCGCGAGCGATTCCGCCCGCAGCGTCACCGGCGCGTTCCTCACCGTCGACAGCGGAACGAACGCCTGATCCGCGGTCGGTCGCGACTCGGCTCAGCGGCTGGGAGAAGCGGGATGGTCACCCACGGATGGGCGAAGTCGCCATCGAGCACGCCGTGCTCCTGGGAGATGCGGGGATGCTCGACGGTGACTTCCACGGTCGCCCAGCCGCGCCGACCGTATTCAGGCGACGTCGAAGAACCGGGCGGGATCCAGACTGTCGATGGGGGTCCAGCGGGCCGGCGCGGGCTCCGGGCCCTCCTCGGTCGCGCCGCCCGTGCGGTAGCCCTGGAGGTCCAGGGCCAGCCAGGGATTCTCGTCCACCATGCGAGCCAGCGTGTAGCAGGTGGCGAGCATATGGACGCAGCGGGTGGTGCGCGCGCGGCAGGAGCAGTCCGCGCTGGTGAGGGTGGGTGCGAGGGAGATGCCCGCGGCGCGGATCGCGGCGTGCATCTCGTCGGTCGGGGTCAGCGCACCGGCGGGGACGAGTTCGGCGATGGTGCGGATGGCGGCGCCGGTCAGCGGCGCGAACTCCAGGTAGGTGACCGACGCCTCGGAACCGCGGTGGATGGTGGCGCGCACCACGCTGTGCTCGATCTCCGTCCGCACCCCGCCGTGCCGGGCGATGCTGCGGGCGCGGGGCAGCAGCGGTTCGGGTTTGGTCACCGAGAGCGGTTCGGCCAGGCGCACCCAGTCCATACCCCACGTCGTGAAACCGAATTCGTTGTCGGGCATATCAGTTGCCTCGCTTCCGGCGCAGCAGTTCCATGAGTCGGTCGTCGTCGAGGCGGGCCAGAGTCGCCACTCCGGCGGCATCGGAGAGATCGGTGAGCGCCGATTTGCGGTCGTGCATGCCCGCGATGTGCTCCTCGATGGTGGTGCCCGAGGTCAGCGTGGTGACGGTGACGGTGCGGGTCTGCCCGATGCGGTGCGCGCGATCGGAGGCCTGCGCCTCCACCGCCGGATTCCACCAGCGGTCGAAATGCACCACATCCGCCGCCCGGGTCAATGTCAGCCCCGTCCCGGCCGCCTTCAAGCTCAGCACGAGAACCGGTGGGCCGTCGGCGGATTGGAATCGCCGCACGATTTCGGCGCGCTCCTGCTGGTTCAGCCCGCCGTGGAAGAACGGGGCCGTCACCCCGAACCGTTCGGCGCACAGCCGCACCAACAGCTCCCCGGTGCGCCGGTACTGCGTGAACACCAGTGTGGGCGCGCCGACCTCCACATTGTTGGCGAGAATATCGGCGCATACGTCGAACTTGCCCGAGCGCCCGGACAATTCGTCCAGCTCGCCGGTGATGAGGCCGGGATGGTTGCACACCTGCTTCAACTCGGTGAGCACCGCCAGCACGCGCGTGTGCCGCTGCGCTCCGGACCCGAAGCCTTCCGCCTCGGCGCGGTCGAGCAGCCGGTCGTAGAGCGTCTCCTGTTCGGCGGTCAGATCACAGACCAGGTCGCTGTGGATCTTGGGCGGCAGGCTCGCCGCCACCTGGGCCTTGCGCCGCGCCAGCACCACCGGTTCGATGGCGTCGCGCAGCCGCAGCACCGCCTCTGCCGACCCCTCGTGCACCGGCCGCACGAATCGGCGGCGGAACTGTGACCGGTGCGTGAACTCCCCGGGCACCACCAGGTTGAGCAGCGCCCACAGCTCGTCGAGATGGTTCTCCACCGGGGTACCGGTGAGCGCCACCCGCACCGCCGCGGCGATGGCCCGCGCCGCCTTGGCCACCTGCGTGCGCGGATTCTTCAGGACCTGCGCCTCGTCGAACACCACCGCGGCCCAGTGTGTTTCGGTCAGGGCGGGGCCGTGCCCGCGCAGGGTGGGATAGCCGGTGACCACCACCGTGCCCGCCGTCGCGTGCGGCGGCTGCCCGCCCCGCCAGGCCACGGCGCGCAGGCCGGGTGCGAATCGTTCGATCTCGTGCACCCAGTTGCCGACCAGGGAGGTCGGGCACACCACCAGTTGCGGACCCTCGGCGGCCCGCCCCAGCAGGAAGCCGATGGCCTGCACCGTCTTCCCGAGGCCCATCTCATCGGCCAGCACCGCGCCACCGTGCGCGGTGGTCGTCTCCCGCAGCCAGGTGATGCCGCGGGCCTGGTAGGGCCGCAGCTCCGCCTTCAGGCCCGAGCGCAGTTCGCCGGAGATGGCCACCGTCTCCCGCAGGGTCCGCAGTGCCCGTTCGGCGGACACCACGGCCGTTCCCGCCGCGTTGGGCACCGCGTGCGCGGCGGTGGGTAAGGGACCGGGTGTGTCGGTGAGCGCCGCGAGCCACGCCCGACCGGAGGACGCGAGGTCGGGCAGTGCCAGCGTCGGGAGTCGCTCGGGTTCCACCAGGGCGCATTCGACGTCGGCGATCTCGATCCGCCGCCCGGACGGCACGGCCAGCGCGACGGTTTCCCGCTCCCCGATATCGCGCGGGGCGGCGCCGGGGCCGGTTCCGGCCCAGGTCCAGAGGGCGAACATGTGCCGGTCCGGCAGATAGGTGACGTGGATGGCGGACAGGGGACACCTCGATTCGGTTCGTGTCAAATCGGCGGGCAGAGAGCGCGACAGCGGGCGACCGTGTGGTCGCCCGCTGTCGGGTTTTCTGTTGGGAAGATTCAGTTGTCGAGCGGACCCCTCGCGTTCACATACCGCGAGGCGGAGGAGCTGATTACAGCGCCGGTGCCGACTCCGTGTCGATCACGGCTTCGAGCTCACGAAGACGATCCATGTGCTCATTGGCGTGATGCTGGCAGAAGAGCAACTCTCCACCACCGGGAAGGGTCGCACGCACGCGCGCGCCTGCCCCGCAGCGGTCGCAACGGTCGACCGCGGTCAGTGGGGTGCTAGTCAGGGTTCCTGGCATGACTCCTCCGTCCTGGCTCCGGGTGCTCACACACCGTTCGCCTGGTGTGGGGCTCACGGACCTCTCCGTGAGCTCGCTACCGCTACTTCCCAGCAGTGGCTATGACTACTTTGTCAGACGTTCGGGACGGGGGCTTTGTTCCCGAGAATGTTTCTTTGTGTTTTCGCTAACACGACCTGCGGTTTCGCTAGAAGCGAACAGCCCGCGGCCGCATTCGCGATACGCCGATATCACCCTCCGGAACAGGCCGATCCATTTGTCTTATCGGGAGACTACCCGGGGGCACCGACACTCACACTCCGATTGGATATCGGCACGGACTCGGTAGCAAACGCGAGTAGGACTCGTTTCAGAACCAGGACTCGTCCAGGTCCAGCGTGGTCCGGTCGCGCGAGACCAGCAGGTCGAACAGCGGACCGGTACGCGGCAGCTCCCAGCGGAAGAAGTAGCGCGCCGCCGCGCGCTTGCCGAGCGCGAAGGCGTCGCCGCCGCTGGCAACCAGGGACTGCTGCAACCAGAGCCAGGCCAGCACCACATGCCCGACCGCCTCCAGATACGCCGCGGAGTTGGCCAGCGCCGTCTCCGGATCGAGGTCCTGCCACAGCGTGGCGGTGGTGGTGGCGACCCGGCCCGCCGCCAGGTCCAGGGCGTCGGCGCAGGCGGTGAGCTCCGTATCGCCGGTGTCGCGCGCGGCGGTCACCGTGGTCGCGATGGCGTCGAGCAGGGCGGTGAGCGCGCTGCCCCCGTCGGCGGTGACGGCCCGGCCCAGCAGGTCCAGGCTCTGAATGCCGTGCGTCCCCTCGTGAATGGGATTGAGCCGGTTGTCGCGGTAATGCTGTTCGACGTCGTAGTCGCGGGTGTAGCCGGCACCGCCGAGCACCTGGATGGCGAGGTCGTTGGCGGTCAGGCACCACTGGGACGGCCAGCTCTTGGCGATCGGGGTGAGGATGCGCAGCAGCACGGCGGCGCGCTCGGCGTCGGTACCGGTGCGCAGATCGTCGACCAGCTTGGCGCAGTACAGCTGAAGCGCGAGCGCGCCCTCCGCGTACGCCTTCTGCGCCAACAGCATCCGCCGCACATCCGGATGCCGCACGATGGGCACCTGCGCGCCGTCGCGCACCCCCTGCGGGCGGCCCTGCGGCCGCGTGCGGGCGTAGTCCAGGGATTTCAGGTATCCGGTGTAGCCCAGGGCGGTGGCGGCCAGGCCGACGCCCAAGCGCGCCTCGTTCATCATCGAGAACATGTACGCCAGACCGCGATTGGGCTCGCCGACCAGGTAGCCGACGGCACCGGCGGCTCCACCCGGGGTGTAGCGGCCGTCGCCGAAGACCGGCGCGGTGTTGACCGTGCCGCGCCATCCCATCTTGTGGTTGATGCCCGCCAGCGCCACGTCGTTGTGTTCGCCCGGCGTGCCGTCGGCGGCGGGCAGGTACTTGGGCACGATGAACAGCGAGATGCCGCGGGTGCCCGCCGGTGCGTCGGGGATCCGGGCCAGCACCAGGTGCACGATATTGTCCGAGAGTTCGTGATCCCCGCCGGAAATCCACATCTTGCGGCCGAACAGCCGGTAGGTGCCGTCCTGCTGCGGGACCGCCCGGGTGGTGATGTCGGCGAGATTGGATCCGGCGTGCGGCTCCGACAGCGCCATGGTGCCGAAGCTGCGGCCGTCGAGCATGGGGCGCAGGAAGCGGTCGACCTGCTCCGGGCTGCCGTGCGTGGCAAGCAGATTGGCATTGCCGACGGTGAGCAGCGCATATCCGGTGGTGCCCACATTGGCGGCATGGAACCAGGACATGCAGGCGGTGAACACGCTGTAGGGCAGCTGCATGCCGCCGACCTCGTAATCCATGGCCGCGCCGATCATCCCGGCATCGGCGAAGGCCCGCAGTGCCTCGCCGACCGCGGGGATGATGTGCACCTTCTCCCCGTCGAAGGTGGGCTCGTGCAGGTCGCTGTCGCGGTTGTGCGGCGCGAAGTAGCGCGCGGCGAGATCCTGGCTCAGTCGCAGCACCTGGTCGAAGGTCTCGCGCGAGTGGTCGCCGTAGCGGTCCCGTGTCGTCAACGACTCCACGTCCAGCCAGTCGTAGAGCAGGAATTCGATATCGCGGGCGGACATGATGAGCGACGGGTTCATGGCCACCGGTCTATCAGAGACCGCGTGTCGTGCACACCGCTAGCGTGGCGGCATGGCACTCGACGCATCCGAGGCGGTATCGGAGTACACCGGCCCGCTCCTGCACATCTGTTCGCGGGCGGAATGGGAGGCGGCGCGCGCGGCCGGGGAACTGCGCGCCCCTTCGTTGGCCGAGGTCGGCTTCATCCATCTGTCCGCACCGCGGCAGGTGCACCTGCCCGCCGATCGCCTGTTCGCGGGCCGCCGCGACCTGGTGCTGCTCTGGCTGGACCCGGCCCGCCTGACCGATCCGGTGCGCTGGGAGCCGGGCGTGCCGACCGATCCGGAATCCATGCGGTTTCCGCATCTCTACGGGCCGCTGCCGGTGGCGGCGGTCGTCGAGGTCACCGAGTTCCGGCCCGGTCCGGACGGTCGCTTCGTGCCGGTGGAGCTGCCGCGGGGGGATCTGTCCTAATCTGGACGTCGTGAACGTCGACGTTACTGCGCTGCCCGGCATCGGTGTGCGGAAAGATTTCGAGTCCCGCGGCGGTCGCCGGATCGGAGTGGTGGTGCACCGCGACGGAGGTATCGACCTGATCGTCGCGCAGCGTGACGATCCCGATGCCTGCCTGGCCCAGGTGCCGCTGACCACCGATGAGGCGGCGGTGCTGGCCAACCTGCTCGGCGCGCCGCAGCTGGTGGAGAGCCTCAAGGAAGACCATCGGGATCTGCCCGGCATCACCACCCGGCAGCTGCCCATCAACAACAATTCGCCGTACCGGGGGCGGATGCTGGGGGAGACCGGGATGCGCACCCGCACCAAGGCCTCCATCGTGGCGATCATGCGGGCCGGACAGTTGCATCCCTCGCCCGGCCCGGACTTCGTCCTCGATTCCGGTGATCTGCTCGTCGTGGTCGGCACACCGCAGGGGCTGGACGCGGCCGCGCGTATCCTCGCCGACGGCTGAGCGGCGTGGATCCGACGGCGCTAGGACTCGTCGAACTCGGCGCGATCTTGTTCGTGCTCGGCGTGATGGGCCGGGTCGCCGGACGGTTCGGCATGTCGCCCATTCCGCTGTACCTGCTGGGCGGGCTCGCATTCGGCACCGGCGGGATCGTGGAGATGCACGCCGCGGCCGAATTCGGCCATCTGGCCGGGGAAATCGGCGTGGTACTGCTGCTGCTCCTGCTCGGGTTGGAGTACACGGCCGCGGAACTGGTGACCGGGCTGCGGCGGTCCTGGCTGGCCGGTCTGCTCGATATCGTCGCCAACGCCACCCCCGGCGTGCTGGTGGCGCTGATGCTCGGCTGGGGCACGGTAGGCGCGATCACCATGGGCGGGGTCACCTACATCTCGTCCTCGGGAATCGTGGCCAAGGTCCTCAACGACCTCGGTCGACTCGGCAACCGCGAGACGCCGGTGATCCTGTCCATCCTGGTCTTCGAAGACCTGGCCATGGCGGTGTACCTGCCCATCCTCACCGTCATGCTGGCCGGGCTGGGCTTCGCCGCCGGGGTGAAGACGCTCGGCATCGCCATGCTGGCCATCACCGTGGTGCTGGTGGTCGCGCTGCGCTACGGCAGGTACGTCTCGGCCGTCGTGGACAGCGAGGACCGGGAGGTGTTCCTGCTCAAGCTGCTGGGTGCGGCGCTGTTGGTCGCCGGGGTGGCGTCGGCGCTGAACGTCTCGGCCGCGGTCGGCGCGTTCCTGCTCGGCATCGCCATCTCGGGATCGACCGCGCAGCAGGCGGCGAAACTGCTGGAGCCGCTGCGGGATCTGTTCGCGGCCATCTTCTTCGTGGCCTTCGGTCTCAATACCGACCCCCGCGCCATTCCGCCGGTGCTCGGCTGGGCGGTCGCGCTGGTCGTCGTCACCACCGTGACCAAGGTGGGCACCGGGTGGTGGGCGGCCAAACGGCAGGGCATCCGGCGGATGGGCCGCGCCCGTGCGGGCGCGGCGCTGGTGGCGCGCGGCGAATTCTCGATCGTCATCGCGGGATTGGCGGTGACCATGGGCGGGGTCGACGGTGAACTCGCCGCGCTGGCCTCGGCCTACGTGCTACTGATGGCGATCCTCGGGCCGATCGCCGCCCGGCTGGTCGAACCCGCCGTCGCCTTCGTCAAGCAGGACCGCCCCCGGGCCGAACCCGTGGGGCGCTGACTCGCGTTCCAGGCGCCGGGTGGCGAAGACCGCCGACCCGGCGATGAGGAAGCCGACGGTCATGGCCAGGACGTGGCCGTAGTCGGTGAAGGTGCGCCCGCGCACCGCCGCGCCGACGTAGACGATGATCAGCAGGCCCGCCCAGAGCAGTCGCGGCACGCCGCGCAGTCGGAAGGTGAGCGCCGCCAGCACGGCCGAAATGCCATAGCTGGGGCCGACATCCGAGGCGAGCGCCACCCGCAGCGGAATCAGGCGATGCTCCACGGCGTAGGCGATTCCGGTGACGGTGCCGAGCGTGGCCCCGACGTGCCCGATGGCGAACACACCGATCCAGCGCAGGGTGCCCAGCCAGCGTTCGGCGGCGGCCATCACCGTCAGGAAGGTGATGATGAACGCCCACGGGAAGTCGCCGTCCACCCAGAACGCCGAGGCCACCAGCACCTGAACCGGGTCGCGGCGCATATTCGCGAGGTTGGTGGAGGCCGAGAAGATGATGTGGCGGTCGGTGATCTCGTTCGCACCCCGCAGCGTCCAGTAGGTGACGAAGAGCGTGAACGCGTAGCAAACGCTGGCCGGTGCCGCTCCCAGGTGGTCGCGCACGGCTCGCACCGCCCGCCGCGGCCGGTGTGGTCGCCGCCACCAGCTACACCACCGGCGTAGCTCGTCGGCGAGATCGAGGGTCCGAGTCCACGGGGACCGGTGCCGGTGCGGTACGGGCGGCATAGCTGCGATTGTGCTCGGTCCGCGGCGGATCGGCACGCACGCGGGTCCGTAACGCGGCGTCATGCCGCCACAAACTCGTAGTTACACGTCAGCAATATAGGTCCGGAGGATCTACAGGTCAGCCCTCTGGGCATGTGACCAACCGAGTACGAGGGGTACGGGCAACCTGCATGACGACTGCTTCGAGGCCGACGGCGGATACCGCCGAGGACTATCTGGCCAAGCGGACCCTGCGCTCCGGATCGGCGGGCTGGCTGCTGCTGGCCGGGCTCGGCGTGAGCTATGTGATCTCCGGTGACTATTCCGGATGGAATTTCGGCCTGGCCGAGGGCGGATTCGGTGGGCTCTTGATCGCCACCGTCCTCATCGCGGGCATGTACCTGGCCATGGTGTTGGGTATGGCGGAACTGTCGGCGGCGTTGCCCGCGGCGGGCGGCGGCTACACCTTCGCCCGCCGGGCGCTCGGGCCGTGGGGCGGATTCGCCACCGGCACCGCGGTTCTCATCGAATACGCCATCGCACCGGCGGCCATCGCCACTTTCATCGGCGCGTACGTGGAATCGCTGAACCTGTTCGGGATCACCGACGGGTGGTGGGTGTATCTGGCGGTGTACGCGCTGTTCATCGGCATTCATCTGGCCGGGGCGGGGGAGGCGCTCAAGGTGATGTGCGCGATCACGGTGATCGCGCTGATCGGGCTGGTGGTGTTCGCGGTGGCGGCCTGGGGCCGTTTCGACCTGGGCAATCTCACCGATATTCCCGTCGATACCGGGGCGGCGGGGGCCTCGGAGTTCCTGCCGTTCGGCGCTTTCGGCGTCTGGGCGGCGATTCCGTTCGCGATCTGGTTCTTCCTGGCCGTCGAAGGGGTGCCGCTGGCCGCGGAGGAGGCGCGCGAGCCGGAGAAGAACGTGCCCAAGGGCATTATCGTCGCCATGCTGGTGCTGCTGGTGACCGGCGGCAGCGTACTGGTGCTGTCCACGGGAGCGATTGGCGCGCAAGCGCTCTCGACCTCCGGCAATCCGCTGGTCGAGGCGCTGGGCAGCGGTGGCGCGGCCACGGCGGTGAACTACATCGGCCTGGCCGGACTGGTGGCCAGCTTCTTCTCCATCGTCTACGCCTACTCCCGGCAGACCTTCGCGCTGTCGCGGGCCGGATACCTGCCGACCAGCCTGTCGGTCACCAACTCCCGCAAGGCCCCGGTGTGGGCGCTGATCGTGCCGGGCGTGATCGGCTTCGGGCTGTCGCTGACCGGCGAGGGCGCGATGTTGCTGAACATGGCCGTCTTCGGCGCGGCGGTCAGCTACGTGCTCATGATGGTCAGCCATATCGTGCTGCGAGTGCGCGAACCGGGTATGCGGCGGCCGTACCGCACTCCGGGCGGCGTGGTGACCACCGGATTCGCGCTCGTGATCGCCTGTGTGTCCGTGGTGGCGACCTTCCTGGTGGATCCGGTGGCCGCGGGCTGGACATTCGCCGCGTTCTGCGCCTTCATGCTCTATTTCGCCCTCTACAGTCGCCATCGGCTGGTCGCGGCCTCGCCCGATGAGGAGTTCGCGATCCTGGCCCGCGCCGAGAAGGAGCTCGAATGACGGTGTACCAGCAGCGCATCGGCGGCGTGAGTTACCGGTTCGACGGGTTGGTCGAGCTGTTGGCCAAGGCGACGCCGCGCCGCAGCGGTGACGAATTGGCCGGGTGCGCGGCGCATTCCGACGCCGAACGGGCGGCCGCGCAGTGGGCGCTGGCGGAGGTGCCATTGCTCACCTTCCTGAACGACGTGGTGGTGCCGTACGAGAGCGACGAGGTCACCCGGCTCATTGTCGACACCCACGATCGCGTCGCGTTCCAGCAGATCTCGCACCTGACCGTGGGCGGGCTGCGGGATTGGCTGCTGGCGGTGGCCGCCACCGAACACGCGGCCGCCACCCTCGCGGCCGTATCCCGTGGGCTCACACCGGAAATGGTGGCCGCGGTCAGCAAACTCATGCGCAATCAGGACCTCATCGCGGTCGCCGCGGCCACCGAGGTGCGGGCCGGATTCCGTACCACCGTGGGACTTCCGGGCACCCTGGCCACCCGCTTGCAGCCCAACCACCCGACCGATGACCCGCGCGGTATCGCCGCCGCCGTGCTGGACGGGCTGCTGCTCGGCTGCGGGGACGCGGTGATCGGCATCAATCCGGCCACCGACTCGCCACGGGCCACCGCGGATCTGCTGCACCTGCTCGACGAGGTGCGGCAGCGGTTCGACATTCCGACGCAGTCGTGTGTGCTCTCGCACGTCACCACCACGCTCGGGCTGATCGAGGCGGGTGCCCCGGTGGATCTGGTGTTCCAGTCCGTGGCCGGAACCGAGGGCGCGAATTCCGGGTTCGGCGTGAATATCTCGCTGCTGCGGGAGGCGAATGCGGCCGGGCGCGCACTGGGTCGCGGAACGGTCGGCGACAATGTCATGTACCTGGAGACCGGGCAGGGCTCGGCGCTCTCGGCGGGCGCGCACCTCGGCACCGGCGGCAAACCCGTGGACCAGCAGACCCTCGAGGCCCGCGCCTACGCGGTCTGCCGGGATCTCGATCCGCTGCTGGTGAATACGGTGGTCGGGTTCATCGGTCCGGAATACCTCTACGACGGCAAGCAGATCATCCGCGCCGGACTCGAGGACCACTTCTGCGGCAAACTGCTGGGGCTGCCCATGGGCGTGGACGTCTGCTACACCAACCACGCCGAGGCCGACCAGGACGATATGGACAGCCTGCTCACCCTGCTCGGCGCGGCCGGTGTCGCCTTCGTCATCGCGGTACCCGGGGCCGACGACGTCATGCTCGGGTACCAGAGCCTCGCCTACCACGATGCCCTGTACGTGCGAAAGGTGCTGGGGTTGCGGCCCGCTCCCGAATTCGCGGGCTGGCTGGACCGGCTGGGCATGCTGGACGCCGACGGCCGGGTGCGGCCGGTCGAGCCGCTCACCTCGCCGCTGCGCGCCCTGGCGAGTGCGTCATGAGGCCGGTGCGCGGCGATACCTCCCGTACCGACACCGCCCGTACCGGTGCCTCGGAGGAGTTCTGGGCTGAGCTGCGGCGCACCACCCAGGCGCGGATCGGGTTGGGCCGCACCGGGGATGCGCTGCCCACCGAACGGGTGCTGGAATTCCGGGCCGCGCACGCGGCGGCGCGGGACGCGGTGCACACGCCACTCGCGGTCGACGACCTGGCCGCGCGGGTGGCGGAGCTCGGTCTGGGGCGGCCGACGCACGTGCGCAGTCGCGCGGCGGACCGATCGGAGTATCTGCGCCGCCCCGACCTCGGACGGCTGCCCGCGATCGCGGCGGGTGCGGTCGAGTGGACGCGCACGAGCGCGCCGGAAGCCGCGGACGCGGTCGAGCCGCATTCCGTCGCGTCGAATGCCACCGCGTCGAACGCCACCGCGACGGATGCCACCGCGACGGATGCGCCAGGGACGGATGCCACCGCGACGGATGCGCCAGGGACGGATGCCACCGCGACGGATGCCACCGCGACGGATGCGCCAGGGACGGATGCCACCGCGACGGATGCGCCAGGGACGGATGCCACCGCGACGGATGCGCCAGGGACGGCACGTACGCCCTCTGCGCGCGCCGTGGTCGGGGAGGCGCTGTCGTCCTCGGCGGGTGGGCGCACCGGTCCGGACATCGAGATGGATCCGAGTAGCCGTGCAGGGCAGAGGGTTTCGGCGTCACCGGGAACCGGGGCCGATATCGGTTTCGTGCTCGCCGACGGTTTGTCGCCCCGGGCGCTCGCCGAACACGGTGTGCCCATGCTGCGGGCACTGGTAGCGGTGCTGGGGGAGCGCTACACCCTCGCCCCTCCGGTCATCGCCACCCAGGCGCGGGTGGCGCTGGGTGATCACATCGGTGAAAGCCTCGGCGTCGCAACCGTTCTGGTACTCATCGGGGAGCGCCCCGGCCTGTCGGTCGCCGACAGCCTCGGCATCTATCTCACCCACCGGCCGCGTCCGGGGCGGGCCGACTCCGAGCGCAATTGCATCTCCAATATCCATCCGCCGGAAGGACTCGGCTACGAGCGTGCGGCGCGGGTGGCGGCGGGGCTGGTCGAGGGCGCTCGCCGACTCGGGCGCTCCGGTGTGGATCTGAAGGACACCTCGGTGAGCGCGCTGGTACCCGGTGCCGACGCGCTCGTTCTCGAGGCGGATGGCGCGCAGGTGTGAGCCGACAGGTGATCGCCCCCCGCGTTCGTGCGGGGGGCGATCACCCGGTGTGCCTGGCGGATTCCGTCAGAATGCGGCCAGTACGCAGGCGGCGAGGAAGACGCCCTGCACCACCGTGCGGGCGGGCAGCGGCATGGTCTTGACCCCGCCGCCGGTCCGCGCGGCTCGAATATTGGCCGGGAACATGATGATCAGCAGCGCCGCCAGGCACGCGGCGGCGACCGGGGCGACCGGCGGCAGCAGTAGGCCCACCGCACCGGCCGCCTCCAGGACGCCGGTGAGGGTGATCATGGCCGCCGCGTTGGGGAAGGCGGGCGGGACCATGGCGATCAGCGCGTCACGTTTGGGCTGGGTGAAGTGCGCGCTCGCGGTGAGCAGGAACATGGCGGCCAGGCCGACGCGTGTGGCGTGTGGCCAGGAGTCGAGCCAGTCGACACCGAGCAGGCCGATGAGTCGGGACAGTCCGGTGACGGCGATGAGGGCGATGAGCGGCGCCATGGGGCACTCCTGAGGGCGAGCAGCGAATCTTGACAATGGCTAGATTAGAACCGTGGCGAGAACTTGTCAATGACAAGATTTGCCGTCAGGATCGAAGGATGACCAAGAGCGCCTACCACCACGGCGACCTACGCGCCGCGCTGCTGCGGGCCGCGGCCGAACAGATCGCTCAGGACGGCGTGGACGCGGTATCACTGCGCGCCCTCGCCCAGCGGGCCGGAGTCTCGCATGCCGCGCCCGCCCATCACTTCGGCAACAAACAGGGACTGCTCACGGAACTCGCCATCGAGGGATTCGAGCTGCTGGCGGCTCAATTGCATGGTGCGGCAGGCGATTTCCGAGCCGTTGCGCTCGCCTACATCGGTTTCGCCCGGCGCTGGCCCGGTCATTTCGATGTCATGTTCCGACGCGACCTGCTGTGTGTCGACGATGAACGGCTGATCGCGGCGCGCCGTCACTCCGGGGCGGAATTACGGTCCGGCATAGCGGAATTGGGCATCGAACCGGAGGATCGCCGGGCCGGTCAGCTCGCGGCCTGGTCGCTGGTGCACGGTTTCGCGCATCTGTGGCGCGAGGGTGCGCTGGTGGGATCGGATCTCGGGGGCGACGACCCCGAGGCATTGGCGCTGGCCATGGTGTCGGCCGTCCGATTCGAGAGTGGTACCGCCGACTGAGCGGGTGGCCGAGATCAGGGCATGGGATTGGACCGCAGGTCCAGGCGGCGCATCACCCGGTCCACCACATCCGGTGGGATACCCGGTTCGCGGCGGGCCGTCAGGGCTTCGGTGCGGCCCGCCTCCATGACCTCGTGGGTGATCCTGCGCATCTCGGTGGTGAACTTCAGGGTCTTGTCGGTGGCGAGGCGGGCCTTGTCGTCGGCCGCCTCCGGATCGGCCTGGGCCAGGCGGCGTTCGAAGGATTCGCGCAGCCGCACGTAGACGTCCTCCGGCAGATCCTCGGTGGTCGAAATCTGTTTCAGGCGGGCCAGTTCCGCATTGAGGACCCGGGTCCACAGTTGGCGTTCCAGGGTGCGCTCGAGTTCGGTGTCGGCGTGCACACCGGTCGCGCGCACCACGGCGGGCAGCGTCGGCCCCTGGAGCAGCAGGGTGAACAGGACGACGGCGAAGGCGGTGAAGAGGATTTCGGTGCGTCCGGGGAAGGGGTCGCCGTCGGCGGTGGTGAACGGCACGGCCAGGGCCAGCGCGACCGTCGCCACTCCGCGCATACCGGCCCACCAGGTGACCAGGGTTTCCCGCCAGGTGTACGGCTCATCCTTGTCGCGGGTGCGCCACCAACTGTGGAAGACCGCGGTGGTGCCCAGCAGCCACAGCAGGCGCAGCCCGACCACCACCGCCACCACGGCGGCCGCGCCGGTGAGGAAGCGCGGCCAGTCCGGGCCGGTGGTGCGCAACACGGTGCTCAATTCCAGGCCGATGAGGCCGAAAGCGAAACCGGTGACCAGCATTTCGGTGATCTCCCAGAAGGAGTCGCCCACCGTCCGATAGGCGCTGTCGCTGAAATCCGTTGCCGCGTCGGTCAGATACAGCGCGCTCACCAGCACCGCCAGCACTCCCGAACCGCCGCGGGCGTCGGCGATGCCGTAGGCCGCGAAGGGCAGCAGCAGGCCCAGCGCCACCTGCCACGGCGCTTCGCTCAACCGTTTCATGAGCATGGTGCCCAGCCAGCCCAGTGCCAACCCCACGCCCACCGCGACCAGCGCCGACAGTACGAACTCCCAGGCCGCGCTCCACGCGGAGAACGTCCCGGTCAGCACCGCCTGAATGGCCACCGTGTAAATGACGATGGCGGTGACGTCGTTGAACAGCCCCTCACCCTCGAGCACCGACACCAGGCGGCGCGGCAGCCCCAGCTTGCCCGCCAGCGCCGAGACCGCGACCGGATCCGGTGGCGCCACCAGCGCGCCCAATGCCACCGCCGCGGCGATCGGCACCGTCGGGAACATCTCGTGGAACACCCAGGCCGCGGCCGCCGCGGTCACGATGACCAGCACCACCGCCCGCATGACGATGGCACTCCAGTTGTCGGCGAACTGCCGCCACGAGGTGCGCCGCGCCTGGGCGTAGAGCAGCGGCGGCAGCACCATCGGCAGGATCAGCTCCGGATCGATGTGGATCTCCGGCACCGAGGGAATGAGGGCGAGCACACATCCGAAGGCCGTCATGAGCACGGCCGGAGCCTGTCCTATCCGCTTGCCCAGCGGCTGCGCCAGGATCGTCGCGAACAGGACCAGAAAGATCAACTCCAACTGGTGGTGCACCCCCGCCAGTTTGCTGTCGATGCGCTGGATTGTCGAACCGGCTCGCTCGGCCCGCTAGGGTCGGGCCTATGCGTCGCCTCCTGTTCGCGCTGTGCGTGCTGCCCGCCGGGCTGGCCGCGCTGCTGGAGTTGAATGCCACGGGGTCGCTGTTGTGGACGGGCGTGGACGCGGGCGGGGCGGCGCTGGGGAGTTGGGCCTGCTGGACGGCGGCGCGGGAGGACGCTGTGCGGCTCACCCGGCACGCCGGGGTGCCGCTCACCCGACGCGCCGGGGTGGTGGCCGCGCTGGCCGGGCCGGTGCTCGCGATCACCGCGGTGAGCCTGTGGCCGCAGGGTGTGCAGAGTTGGGCGGTGGCCTCGGCGTGGGTGGCAGTTGTCGCGAGCGGGGTGGCGGCGTCGCGGATCGTCACGGTCGCCGATGCCGGGCTCACCGGTGCGCTGGCCGTCGCCGCGGTCGGGTCGCCGCTGGCCCTGCGGACCGACGATGTGCCGATAGGCGTGCTGATCATCACCGTTCCGACCGTCACCGCGCTGGGAATCGGGCTGCTCGTGCGGGCCCAGCGCCAACGGCTGGTGGCCGAGCGCGGCGCGGCCGTCGCGGGCGAACGCGCCCAGATGGCACGGGAACTGCACGATGTGATCGCGCACGAGGTGATGGGGATGGTGGTGCTGGCGCAGGCCGCGCAGGCGGGCGCGGAGGAGCGCACCCGGCCACTGCTGGCGCGCATCGAACAGTCGGGTCGGCGGGCGCTGGGCGATATCCGGTCGCTGGTCGACACCCTGGGCGACGGTGCGGGCTCGCGCGGCACCTACGACCTCGACGATCTGGTCTCGCGCTTCGCCGATACCGTCGACGCCGAGGTGGTGTCGGACATCGACCCGGACGTGCGCGACGCCCGGGTGCCCGATCCGGTGGCCTTGGCGGCGCACCGAGTGCTGGCCGAGGCGTTCAACAACATTCGGCGCTACGCCGCCGACGCGAGCCGCATCGACGCGGTGGTGCGGATCCGCGATGCCGAGCTGGCCGTCGAAGTGTGCGACAACGGTTCCGGGACAGCGGGATTGGGTGGTGGCAGTGGTACGGGACTGACCGGGCTGGCCGCGCGGGCGGCGGCGGTGGGCGGCACCGTCACCGCGGGCCGCCTGCCCGACGGCCGCTGGCGGGTGGCCGCGCGGCTGCCGGTCGACGGAAAGGCGGGAGGGATATGACGATTCGCGTCCTCGTGGCCGACGACCAGGAGATGGTGCGCATCGGCTTCGCGCTGATCCTCGACAGTGCACCCGATATCGAGGTGGTGGCCCAGTGCGCCGACGGTGTCGCGGCGGTCGCGGCGGTGCGGGAGCACCGGCCGGAGGTGGCGTTGCTGGATATCCGGATGCCGCGGCTGGACGGACTACAGGTGTGCCGCCGGATCAGCGGCGAGACACGCGTGGTCATGGTGACCACCTTCAACGACGACGACTATGTCGATACCGCGCTCGCGCACGGGGCGACCGGATTCCTGCTCAAGGACTCCGGACCGGACCTGTTGCTCGCCGCCGTCCGCGCGGCCGTCGCCGGGGACGCCCTGATCGGCCCGGAACTCACCACCGGTCTGCTGCGCCGCACCCATGCCCGCGCCGGCCGCCGGGTGCCGCCGGAGCTGGCGGCCGCGGTCGCCGCTCTCAGCCCCCGTGAACTGGAGGTGACCCGGTTGGTGGGGGAGGGCGCGACCAACGCTGAGATCGGGGAGCGGTTGCATCTGTCGCTCGGTACGGTGAAAACCCATATCGCCAGCGTGCAGCGGCGGCTGTCGGCGCGGAACCGGGTGGAGGTGGCGGCCCGTGCCTGGCGGGCCGGGCTCATGGACTGAGATCGGCCGATCGGCCGGCGCGGGCGGGTGGATACCGGCCGTTCGGCCGATGCCGGACGGATGCCACGGCGGCCAGCATGAGGGTATGCGACGACTGCCGAGCCTCGATGTCCTGCGTGGATTCGCGCTGTGCGGAATCCTCTTCGCCAACGCGCCCGCCATCCTGCGGCTCGATCCGGTGCGCGACGGTGCGCTCGACCCGGTCCCACGGGTGCTGGAACTCGCCGTGTACGGGCGGTTCTTCCCGCTGTTCTCGCTGCTGTTCGGGATCGGCTTCGCGCTCATGTGGCGCTCGGCCCGCGGCCGGGCGGCGGCGCCGCGCGTGGTGCTGCTGCGGCGGATTCTCGCCCTGGCGGTGCTGGGTGCGCTCCATCAACTGCTGCAACCGGGGGAAGCGCTGCTGCCGTACGCCATCGCGGGGCTCACGGTGTTGCTGCCGTCGACGTTCCTGCCGCAGCGGTGGGTGATCCCGGTGACCGGTGCGGCAGGTGCGGTGCTCACCGTCGCCGGGGTCGCGCAGGGCGGTGGCCTGGTGCT
The DNA here is from genome assembly GCF_030766805.1 of Nocardia sp. CC213A. Classification (NCBI taxonomy): domain Bacteria; kingdom Bacillati; phylum Actinomycetota; class Actinomycetes; order Mycobacteriales; family Nocardiaceae; genus Nocardia; species Nocardia sp. CC213A. The sequence goes on along the minus strand of NZ_JASFXA010000005.1, from coordinate 301,640 downwards.
GGTGCCCGGGCTGTTCCTGCTGGGGTTCGCGGCGGGCCTGGCCGATCTACCGCGACGATGGGAAACCGTTGCGGGTCCGGCACTGCCGACAGTCGCGCTGGTGTTGGTATCGGCCAGCGCCGCCGGAATCCTGTGGCAGTGGGGGCATCCGGAGGCCGGTGCGGCCGTCGGGCTGATCATGGCGGCGACCTATGCCTGCCTCGTGTCGATGCTCACTCGCACAGAGGTTTTCGCGGTGATCACCCCGGTGCTGGCGGCGCTGGGCCGCACGGCGCTCACCAACTATGTGGCGGCCACCCTCATCGTGGTCGGCCTGCGCTTCGCCGCGCGGCCGCTCGGCATCGTTCCGGACGCGCCGCGGGCCTGGTCGCACACGGTCGTGCTGTGTCTGCTGATCCTCGCGGTTCAGGGGGTGGTCTCCCGGTGGTGGCTGAGCCGCTTCGACCAGGGGCCACTGGAGTGGTTGCTGCGCAAGGCATCCTGGGCCGGTGCGGCCCCGGCGGTCAGGGTCGGTAGCGCGGCGGCTGCGTAGTCGTGGTCCGGGGTGCGGCCGGGTTGCTGCCCGCCAGCGACCACGGTTCGGGCGCCGGCGTCCGCGGCAGCGTCTCGCGGCGGCTGCGCTCGTCCACCTCGGTCAGTCCCACATGAATGAGCAGGACCAGGGTCACCATGCTCACCGAGATCATCAGCGGCGCAAGCAACTCCATGGCTCCCGCGCCGGAGGGCATGGTCGGGTTCGCCGCATGGTGCGCGCTCATGGCCGCCATGCCGGTGTAGTGCATGCCGCATACCGCCACACCCATGATCAGGGCCGCCCCGATGGTGGCGAGGATGCCATTGATGTGCAGCGTGAACCACAGCGCCACCGTCGCCGCCACCACCGCGATCACCATGGACAGCGTCACCAGCGCCGGATCGTACCGCATGATCGCATCCGATTTCATGGCGTACATCCCGGCGTAGTGCATCGCGCCCACGCCCGTTCCGGTGATCGTGCCGCCCGTCGGCAACTCCCATCGTCCCCGCCGCTCCCGCGTCACGATGGACAATCCCAGCCACACCACCACCATGGCGATCCCGGCGCTCAACAGCGTGATGGGTATGTCGTAGCGAATCGTGGCCCCGGGAATCGAGAAGCCGAGCATGGCGATGAAGTGCATCACCCAGATTCCGGTGCCGCCGATGGCCACCGCCGCCGCGATCAGCCACCCGCGCCGTCCACCACCGGCACGCGCCCGTGCCGTACACCGCAATCCGAGCAGCGAGCCCGTGACGGACATAATGTAGGCCAGCACGGGCGTCACCCACCCGTAGCTGAAGTGATGAATTTCGAGCACACGAACTCCATTGCCGGAACTGGGCTTTGGCGCTTCACCGCCGCGATCGAGCGCGAACCTTACCGTCCGGTACCGGCTTTGTGAAATTGAAAGGCCCTATTTCCTCGAAACTCGTTCCAGTTGGCGATAGCTCGAAGTTTCCGCAGGTGACGAGCAATTCGCGGGCGAATGCGTACACCGGGTCGGGGCTACCCATGGCCCGGCGCGACCGTTGTGGTGTCGATGCGCCCGATCGGGTCCGCGACGAGGTCGGTCCGCAGCTGTTTCCAGTCCGTGTCGTCGATGCCGAGAACGTCGCGGAGAAAGGCTCGGGCCGCGCGCCGGATGAGCGCTACCCGCTCGGGGCTCTCGTCGGTGGTGTCGCGGGCGTTGTAGCCGTGGATGCCGCCGAGGGAGTGCTCACCGCCGTGGATGGTGAGCAGGCTCAGCGCGCCCGGGCTGTGGGTGTAGGCGTCGGTGAACCAGTCCGGCCCGCGCGTCGAGAGGTGGGATCGGTCGTGGTCGCCCGCGACCACCAGCGTCGGGGTGGTCAGGGCGGCGAAGTCGGGACTCATGAAGTCGAAGTGCTCGGCGGCGAACGGTGTCAGGCTGTCGCCACCGATGCCGGTGGTGGCAAGCAGCACACCGGCTTTCACGCGTGGATCGCTCAGGTCGGGTCCGGGTCGCCCGTCCGCGTCGAGTACGCGCGCGCCGAGCAGCATGCCGACGGTCTGGCCGCCCCACGAATGCCCCGCCACCGCGATGCTGTCGCGGTCGACGCGGTCGCCGAGTCCGGGGAGCGCCGTGACGATGTGGTCGAGTTCGTCGAGCACCCGCGTGATGTCGGCGACGCGGATCCGCCAGATATCCGGGTAGCGCGGATCGGCCATGGACAGGCCCAGAGTTCGGGAATCGAGGAAGGTCGGCTGCACGACGACGAAACCGTTGCCCGCCCAGTAGTCGACCAACGGGTCGTAGGCGGACATCGATTCGCCGAAACCGTGCGCGAACACGATGACCGGCAGGCCGGTCCCGACGGCGGGCGCGGACACGCGCACCTGGAGGTCGTGGCCGCGTTCGGGTGCGGGCAGCACAACCGGTTTGACGCTGATGACGGGCGTGGACAGTGCGGGTACGGCGCTGGGGGCCGTCAGATCTGGTCCGGGCATGGCTTTTCCTTCGATAGCGGTGAACGCCCCACTGCTGCGGTGCGGCCGATGACCGCGCGAACCGCCGATATACTCATAACCGGAGCGCTGTTCCGAATATACGGAGCAGTGTTCCGCTTAGCAAGTGCTGTCATCGGAAAGGGGCGTCACATGGACGCAGGCGACCGGACTCCACCCGCCACCACCTCGGCCAAACGTGCCGACGCGCAGCGGAACGAGCGCGCCCTGCTCGACGCCGCCGCCTCGGTCTTCCGCACCCACGGCGTGGACGCACCGGTCCGCCGCATCGCCGCCGCCGCGGGCGTCGGCATGGGCACCATCTACCGCCATTTCCCCACCCGAGCCGACCTCATCGCCGCCGTCTACCGCCACCAGATAGCAGCCTGCGCCGAAGCCGCCCCCACCCTCCTCGCCACCGAGCAGTCCCCCTTCGTCGCCCTCACCCGCTGGATCGACCTCTTCGTAGACTTCCTCGTCACCAAACACGGCCTAGCCGCCGCCATGCGCACCGACCCCGAAGGCTTCACCTCCCTGCACACCCTCTTCCTCGACCGCCTCCTCCCGGTCCTGGACACCCTCCTCACCGCCGCCCGCGCCGCCGGCGAGATCACCACCGACATCCCCGCCTACCAACTGATGCGCGCTGTCGGTGACATCTGCGCGGGTGCGGAAACCGCCGACCCGGATTACGACGTGCGGTTCACGATTCGGCTGTTGTTGGAAGGGTGTCGGCGGGTGGGGGAATGAGGCGCGCGACCGGACTTCGCGCACGTGCTCCGGCGCAGTGCAGGCGGCAGGTCCGGTACTCGTGATGGTTGGCCTCGACCCAGTGCTGGTGGATACACGCGCAGCACCACGCCGACGCCAGGAATGATGTCGGCGAGGAGATTCTGAGCCTCCCGAGTGCGCGGATGGCGCTGGGGGTCGCAGTCGAGACTGGGCGATTCGGTCGCGGTTCTATCGGAGGTACCGAGTCGGCCAGAGTTGGCGACCGGCGGCCAGCGCGGAGGCCTGGTACGGGGGCAGCTGTTCGTCCTCGGCAACCACTTCGACCAGCGCATCCACTTCCAGGGCGCCCTGCAGGCGGGACACGTCCGTGCCAGCGGCGCATACAACGACATACAGAACCGCCTCGGGTTCCTGGAGCCTGCGGGTCTTCACAATGCGACGCAGGTCGGGACGACCGACCGCGCAGTTGAGCAGATCGGTCTCGGCGGGCGAGTCATCGGGGTCGGCGGCAGCGAACCGCGGGGTGTGGATCGTGCGGCCCGGTGCGGCACCGACGTCGGCGCCAGGCAGCATCGCGCGCTCCGGCGGGGTGAGTTCGATGCCGTAGTAGCTGATCTTATGAACCAGGGAGCGTTCCAGATACTCCAACTCGCGAGCGGCCAGCAGCGAGCGCAGTGTCGCCAGATCCCCGTCCGGAAGGCGAACGACCGCAGAACGGGGCATCGACTCTCTCCGGATCCGCAACGGCTGTCAGGCGCAGAACGTTAGTTGGTCATGATCGCTGGGAGCTCGCCAGGTCGTGACGGGTTGATGAAGTAGAACAGATTCACCAATGCCACCGGCACGAAGAACAACGCCCACCATCTGACGGCCTTCCGGCAGGTCACCGTGAACCAATTCGGGTTGCGTTCGTATATACCGGAACTCGTGGCCGCCCACGCCAACACGAATCCGAGCGTGGCGACGTACTGCGCGTACGTTGCGACATTCCCACTCAGCGCGACGGCGATGAGCGTGATCACGATCGCGACGCCGAACGCGCCGGTAGCGAACTGTGTCGCCCGGACGACTCGATCCAGCCCCTCCGCGAGGTCTGTCCGGGTTGCCGCGGACGAACGCCGGCTCGGGTCGTCCTGTGGATCATTCGGTGGTCTACGCGACCACAAACGGGCATCCCGGATTCGTAATGCCACGGCTCGAACCTTGTCAGGCAGCAGGCGCAATACCCCGGCTGGCGGTCGGCTGTAACCCTTCTCGTACAGCAGGGTCGCGCCAGCGGGGCGGAATCGAACCACCCCGACACCTCGCTCTGGGCGGTCGACGATCTGGCCCCTGCGGGCGAAAGTCTGCCAGCGTTGGATGGTCACAACCTCATGACCGTAGCGATACGTCCGGCGGCGATTGTGATATCGACAGCGACTCCATTCACCGGCGACCCAGTTGCGGCATGGCCCACCTCGTTTCGTGCGCGGGTACGCGCAGTGCACCGGCCACACGCTGCCGCGCAAGAACCACACGACAACCGAGACCGCGGCAATATAGATCGGAAAGAGGATGCCGATCCACAGCGGCCACGGGATCGGCGACACCGAGTCGAGATTGGTCGCGATCCGCTTCAACGTCTCGGGCAGCAGTCCCAGGTAATCGTTCATCGGCGTCCCCCTGCGTTTTTCGGAACCCCTCTACGCGTCCGAACCGCGCCTCGGTCCGTCGTAACAAGCGCGTATTGCCTTGCAGCGCTGCGTATTAGGGCGAGGGTGAACATCTTATCGTGGCTTACGGCCCCTCGTACGGGGAGCGAGGGCTGATTCTTGAAGGCTGTAGGCAGCGCCCTGGTTGCTGATTCAGGCGGGGTGATCGCCAGGACCGGCGTCGTCGCCCTCAGCGTGGTTCGACAAGAGGTCCGCGATGGTCACGGCCTCCGGAAGGGTCCACGTCGTGGCCTCCGCGGCGAGTAGCAGTTCCCACGACGGTGCTCCGGCTTGTGCACGGGTCGCGGCGTCGGAGCGGACTCTCAGGGCGAGCATGCCGATCCGCATGAGCACGGGAATATTGAGATGTCGTGCGGCGACGACGGTTTCACCGGCGATGGCTGCTGCGGCGGTCTTCGACACACTGATCGCTCCGGCTGCGGCGTGCGCGGCCAGCAGCAGTTCTGTGCGGTTGGCTGTCGCCGAGGTGGTCAGGCGTGCCGTGCCTGTGGAGCGATAGGCGCGCAGGTGGGTGTGGGTTCGGATGATGGCCTCCGTTGCGAGCATTCCCAGTCCGGGAGTCAGCATGCCGGAGCGGAGATTCAGCCCGTCACCGGAATTCGTGCCGGCGTAGACGTCATTGGCGAACTTCCGCAGGTCGTGGTTCGGCATCTCGCAGAGGAGCGTCCAGCCCGGCAGCGGAAGGTTCATCGGTGTGACGAAGTCGGCTGCCCAGTGCTTCAGCAACAGCGCGACCGCGAGATGGGGTTCGGGTGCTTGCGCGAACGGCAGTCCGGAGCGCGTCGCCGTGACGTGTTCGATCATCCGTTGTCCGTCGTTCCACCAGGTTCCTTCGAACGTTCCGGTGCGGATTTGCTCGAGTGCGGTGAAGAAGCGGCCGATGTCGTGGCCCGCGGACCGGGCGCGATGCGCCGGACCACCGAATTTCGGGCCGGTGTAGTCGATGGGAAGTCGGGCGGTCTCCCTCTCCCAGCGGCGCAGCAGGTCGCTCTTCTTCAACACGGACAGGCCATTGAGGACTGCGGCGTCCACATGGTTATCGTAAAGGTTGCCGAGTGCGCCGATGAGCCCGGAGATTCCGACGACCACCAGATCACTTCGTTCCCATGGAATCCGTTGGGCCGCCCGCCATTCATCGAGCTGTTCGAGCGCGATCGGGTCGAGTATGTCGGATAGTTCGGGCTCACCCCATCCTTCGGCCGCTCGACGATCCTCATGACGGGCCGTGAGTTCGGAATAGGTGAGGTCGGTCGGAGTACTCGCTACGCGCTCCCTCGCCGCATGGTCGGTCGGCTGGTTGGAAAGCGCTGACGCGGCGATTATTTCGATGTCGTCGAGGTCGCGCGTGAGTGCGTCCAGGTTGCCGATGTAGGCGTCGTCGATCGGCGGGATCCGGTCGCTGGAATCGCGGTCGGTGCTCACGCGGCGTCCTCGAGGTCGTCTGCGAGGTTGGCGACCCCCTGGGCGAGGTTCTCGACGGTCTTCTTCTCGCCCTCGAGATCGTCGAGTTCGGCGAGCAGAGCCTGGAGTTCGTCGTTCTCGGGTCCGGTGACGCGCTCCTTGAGCCGGTCGGCGACGACCCGGAAGCGGGCGACGCGATCCTCGGCCGCGAGGCGCTGCCCCCGCTCCGCGTTCAGCTCCGCCTGCTTGATCTCGAGCTGCGCACGGAGGGCGTCGATTCGCTCGGCGAGAGCCACGACGGTCTTGCCGAGGTTGGTGACCCGTTCGCGGAGGCTGACGATGACCGCCTTCGCCGCTTCCTCGTTGCCGTCGACATCGCGAAGTACGAGTTGGGTCACGACGTGGAGCCGGATGGCGTCGGCTGCGATGCGAGCCGCCGTGAGCCCGGATACCTTACCCGCGAGCGTGACCGCTCCGGCTCCCACCGCACCACTGAATCCGGTGATCAGGGCCGCCCCACCGGCCATGCCGAGACCACCGGCGGCAATGGAACCGCCGCCGATCGCGGCCAAGCCCGCAGACGTCGCGGCCGCACCCGAATAGCCGAGCACGAGCGCCCCGTACGCTCCCCCGATCGCCGGTGCGGCGAGACCTCCGGTCAGGATGCCGAGCCCGAGACCGGCCCCGGCGAGGAGCGCGTACTTGCCCCAGCTCCCCGCCTTCGACAGCGTCTTGATTGCGTCCCTGTATGCGATTTCCACCGCGTGCAGATCTTCGGGATGCAGCGGGTCCAGGGATCGATGAGCGGCGGTGAGAGCCTCAGTGCGAACGGTCTTCTCCCACTTGCCCTCGACCCACGGCTCGAAGCCATACAGGTCGATGAGCAGCAGCAGGGCTCGTGACCTTCGCGTTACGACCGAGAAGATCTCCGGCCCAGCGGATTCGAGGGCTTCGAGGTTGGGAGATTCGCCCTCCACCACGATCTGGTCGACGGCCTCGGCGACAGCGGGCGACCAGTCCTCCCGATTGCGCTGCATGATGGCCGCAACCGCATTGTCGCGGAACGAATTGCGGACCTCGCGCTTGGACGGTAGGTGCTTGCCCTTCGATGCTGCGATGTCGCGCTGCATCATCCGGTATTGCCACACCGTGAGGATGAAGTCCTCATCGGGCGTGAGCTCGAGCTTCTTCTGCACCAGCACCGCGTCCATGCGCTCGACAGTAGCGAGACGATCCGACCGGAAACGGCAGTTCCGAGCGACGGATTGTGAACTACGTTTCAGACTGGCCGACGAAATCGATGCAGTCGCGCTGGTTCGCGATGAAGCGCGCCTTCTTCTGCCGGTTCCCGCAGGTATTCATATCGCACCATCGGCGGGTGCGGCTTCGGCTGGTGTCGAAGAAGGCGGCTCGGCAGGTGGGGGAGGCGCACAGGGCCAGTTTTCCGTCTCGTTCGCCCGCCAGAATGCCGATGGCGTCGGCGGCGATCACGCCCAGGGCGTCTTCTACGCAGGACGATGAGCTGAGTCGCCATTGCCGGGTGCCCTCGGGGGTCAGGATCGGTGCGGCTCGGCCCTGCGTGCTGCGGTCATTGATGATGTGGACCGCTGCTACCGGGAGCGGGGCGTTGCTGGCGGCCGCGGTTGCCGCGGCGTGGATGGATTCCCTGAGTTCCCAGGCGAGTTCGAGTTGGGCGGCGGTGCAGGAATCCACGGCCAGTCCGCTCACCACCAGCCAGTCGACGAGTCGCTGCGGGGTGGGGATGCGCTCCACGGGGTTGCCGTGACGTTCCGACAGCGTCCCCGTGAAGCTGGTCGCCAGCACAGTGCCGAGACGGAATTCGGGGAACCGGGGAGCCATGGAACCACCTTAGCCGGTTGCGCGTCGAGATTCGGCCGTGTTAGAACCGGCTATGCCGGTTCCACGATGGCCAGGAGGTCTCATGTCCCGACCGACCAGCGATGTGCGGGTATTCGAAGCCCACGCACCCGACGCCGAACTCGACGAACTGCGCGCGCGTTTGGCCGCGGCGCGACTACCCGAAGCCGAGACGGTCCGCCGCCCCGCACCCGACCCTCGCCGTTGGGGCCAGGGCGTGCCCCTCGCGGATCTCGTCGATCTCGTGGACTACTGGCGCACCGGATACGACTGGCGCTCGTTCGAGGCGCGCCTCAACCGGATCGGCCAGTTCCGCACGACCATCGACGGCGTGGGGATTCATTTCCTGCACCGCCGATCCACGCGCACGGATGCCACCCCGCTGCTCATCACGCACGGCTGGCCGGGCAGCATCGCCGAGTTCGTCGATGTGGTGGACGAGCTGGCGGAACCGAAAGACGTTGCGGCTCCGGCATTTCACGTCGTAGTACCGTCGCTACCCGGATTCGGCTACAGCGACAAGCCCGCCACCACCGGATGGGGCATCGAAAAGATCGCTGCCGCATGGGTGGAACTGATGGGCAGACTCGGCTACCGCGAGTTCCTGGCCCACGGCGGCGACTGGGGCGGAGTGATCACCACGGTCCTCGGCGGCAGATTCCCCGACCACGTTCTCGGCATCCACACCGTGACCCCGCAGGCCCCGCCCGGATTGACCACGGACGGGCTGACCGCGACCGAGCGCGCCTGGACCGAGGAAACCCGCGATTTCTGGGGCAGCCGCCGCGCGGCGTACGCGAAGCAACAGGCGGCCCGCCCGCAGACCATCGGCTACTCACTCGTCGACTCCCCGGTCGGCCTGCTCGCTTGGATCCTCGACAAATTCGCCGAGTGGACCGATACCGAAGACAGCCCCTTCGAGGCGATCTCCCGGGACAGAATCCTCGACGACGTCACCCTCTACTGGCTGACCCGGACCGGCGCCTCGGCGGCCCGCATCTACTACGAGAGCCACAACTCACTCGACCCCGAACTGCGCGTCGACGTCCCGTCGGCGATCACGGTGTATCCCCGTGATATCGAGAAGTGCCCGCGCCCCTGGGCGCAGCAGCGGTTCCGGCGGATCGTGCGATGGACCGAACCCGACACCGGGGGACACTTCCCGTCGCTGGAGGTACCCGAGTATTTCGTCGAGGATCTGCGAGCAGGTCTCGCGGCGGTACTGGCCGCTGGTCGGTGAACGCGGCTCGGGGCGAGACAAGATGCCGGGCATGCTGTTTTCGCGTTGTCATGCGGGACAATCCGCATGTGGCGGGTGTTGATGACGAGACCGACGCTTTCCTGACGACCCGACTGGCCGATTCGGCCCTCATAGGTCAGGACCACTTCCTACTCACCCCCGAGGAGAGCGGAGCAATCCGCGCTTACGACTACAACTTCGAACAGATCAACAGCGCGCTCTGGGACGGCGGCGAGAGGTCGCCACTGGTGGCGCGCTACATCGGCCTGATCAGGTCGGGTCTGGCGAAGTACCCGCTTCTCGAGCAGGTGCGTGTCACCCGCGAAGCTGTCGCTGCCGACTTCGGCATCGTCGATGAGGAATCAACCTACGCGCTGGTTGAGGAGGAGATCAGGCACCGAGGGTTCATGTCGACGTGCGGCCTGGCATCCAAGGATTCGTGAGGGAGGCGTGACATGGGAGCCTTGACGCAGGAGACTATGCGCGTCGAGCGCGTGCAGCTGACGCCTGAACAGCGCGAAGAACGGCGCCGTGAGGCCGAGAAATTGGGTATCAAGATCCGTAAGCGCAGCGCGACCGGCAAAGCCGGCAAGTAGCCAGGATCCGAAAGCTGTCGCGAACCCGCGGAGCAGGAGTCTCCAAGGAACCATCTGAACCGACTACGTATCGGCAGAGACTACGGCGCGGAACAACGAGGGCCTGATCGAGTTGGTGCGCGAACTACTCGCGGAACCCACGTCGACTCCCTGTCCCGTACGCGCTTGGCACCGTCCCCGTGAGATGAGAACTCCTGTGGCGCGGGGCGTTCTGTACGTCGCGGGATGTAACGCTGTACTCCGCGTCGAATACGGCTCGGGCCGCAGAACTACTGCTCTGCGGCCCGAGCCGTGCGGAACTAATCCAGATAATCCCGCAAGACCTGGGAGCGGCTCGGGTGGCGGAGCTTGCTCATGGTCTTGGATTCGATCTGGCGGATGCGTTCGCGGGTGACGCCGTAGACCTGGCCGATTTCGTCCAGGGTGCGGGGCTGGCCGTCGGTGAGGCCGAAGCGGAGGCGGACCACGCCTGCTTCGCGCTCGGAGAGGGTTTCCAGGACGGACTGGAGTTGGTCCTGGAGGAGCGTGAAGCTGACGGCGTCCACCGCGACGACCGCTTCGGAGTCCTCGATGAAGTCACCGAGCTGGCTGTCGCCCTCGTCGCCGATGGTCTGGTCCAGGGAGATGGGTTCACGCGCGTACTGCTGGATCTCGAGGACCTTCTCGGGCGTGATGTCCATTTCCTTGGCGAGTTCCTCGGGGGTGGGCTCGCGGCCCAGGTCCTGGAGGAGTTCGCGCTGGATGCGGCCGAGCTTGTTGATGACCTCGACCATGTGCACCGGGATGCGGATGGTGCGGGCCTGGTCGGCCATGGCGCGGGTGATCGCCTGCCGGATCCACCAGGTGGCGTACGTGGAGAACTTGTAGCCCTTGGTGTAGTCGAACTTCTCGACGGCGCGGATCAGACCCAGGTTGCCTTCCTGGATCAGGTCCAGGAACGCCATGCCGCGGCCGGTGTAGCGCTTGGCCAGCGAGACGACCAGTCGGAGGTTGGCCTCCAGCAGGTGGTTCTTGGCACGGTTGCCGTCGCGCATGATCCAGTTCAGATCGCGGCGCAGCTGGACGTTGAGCTTCTCGCCCTTGTCCGCGTACTCCCGGATCTTCTCCGTGGCGTACAGACCGGCCTCGATGCGCTTGGCGAGTTCGACCTCCTCCTCGGCATTGAGGAGGGCGACCTTGCCGATCTGCTTGAGGTAGGCGCGGACCGAGTCGGCGGAGGCGGTGAGTTCGGCGTCCTTGCGGGCCTGTCGCAGCGCCTCGGACTCCTCCTCGTCCCAGACGAAGTCGCCGGACGCCTTGTCCTTGGCGGTCGGCTCGTCGGCCTCCTCCTCGGCCTCGGCTTCGGCCTCTTCGGCCTCCTCCTCGACCTCGTCCTCGACTTCGAGTTCCTCGTCGCCGAGATCCTCCTCGTCGACCTCGAGGTCACCCAGGTCGTCGATTTCCAACGACTCGTCGTCGAGGTTCTCGGTCTCGGCGCCGTCGGCGCCCTCACCGGCCTTCTTGGGGGCCGCCTTCTTCGCGGCCTTGGTGGCCTTGGTCGCCTTGGCGGTCTTCTTCGCGGCGGTCTTCTTGGCCGCCGTCTTCTTGGCAGCGGCCTTCTTGGCCGGAGCCTTCTTAGCGGCAGCCTTCTTGACCGGCCGTGCTGCGGTGGTGTCTGCGGAGTCGGCAGCGTCGGCCGATTCGGCGGTCTCTCGGGTATTCGTGGCTACCACGTACGCCCTTTCGTGACGGTTTCGTGCGGCGTCACGCCAGAGTGGTCATCCGGCGGAGCGGTTCGGTCGGGGGTTCCGGCAATCGCCGGGTTGGCTTTCCGGCTCACCGCCGGGCTTGTTCCATTGTAACGATCGAACCTGGCTGCTTACGGTGCGATACCGGCATCGACGGCCATGGCGGCTCCGACGATGCCCGCGGTGTTCTTCAAATCGGCCGCCACCACGGGGGTTCTGTTGGTCAGCAACGGGATCCACTGCTCATAATCCCGACTGATCCCGCCGCCCGCCACGAAGACATTCGGCCAGAACAGATTCTCCAGGGTGACCAGCACCTTGCTCACCTCCTCGGCCCACTGCGGGTAGGTCAGGCCGAGTCGATCCTTGATCGACGCGGCGGCGAGATGCTCGGCCTCGCGGCCGCCGACCTCCACGTGCCCGAGTTCGGAGTTGGGCATCAACACGCCGTTGTACATCACCGCCGATCCGATACCGGTGCCGAAGGTGAGCAGCACCACCAGACCGGTCAGTTCCTTCGCCGCGCCGTAGCGGTCCTCGGCGAGTCCGGCGGCGTCGGCGTCGTTGAGCACGGTGACCTCACGGCCGCCCAGCGCCGCGGAGAACAGGGCGCGGGCGTCGGTGCCGATCCAGTTCGGATCGATATTGGCGGCGGTGCGGGCGATGCCGCCGATCACCACGCTCGGCAGGGTGATGCCGACCGGTCCCTCCCATCCGGCCTGGGCGACCAACTTCGCCACCGCCTCGGCGACGGCGTTCGGGGTGGACGGCTGCGGCGTCGGGATCTTGATGCGCTCGTGGGCCAGTTCGCCGTCGGTGAGATCCACCGCGGCCCCCTTCACCCCACTGCCACCGATATCGATGCCGAACGCGTGCCCCCGAGCGGACATGACGACTCTCCTCGTTCTCTCCTGATAAGCCGGTACACCATCGTGGTCGCCCGCCACATCGCGTCCCGCACCGGCGTATGAGCTGTGTCGTGCCCGACAAGCCTAATGCGCGTTTCGCCGGATCTGTGCTGCGATGGATGCGTGCCGGACTCCGATTTCACTTCGACTTCCACTTCGACCTTCACTTCGACCGCATCGAACACCACCGACGACCCCGATGGGACCGATATCGCCGAACTGCGCCGGGTAGCGGTACTTCTGGCCGAGACAGCCGCCGCGCACGTGCGCTCCCGCCGCCCGGAGGTCTTCGGACCGCACGCCCGCGAATCGGACGCCGTGCAGGCCAAGAGCACGCCGACCGATCCGGTCACCGTCGTAGACACCGAGACCGAACAGTTGGTTCGCAAACTACTGGCCGAACTGCGCCCACACGATCGCGTGGTGGGGGAGGAGGGTGGCGGCTCACTCGACGGCGACGCCGTGCACTGGGTGGTGGACCCGATCGACGGCACCGTGAACTTCCTCTACGGCATCCCGGCCTACGCCGTCTCGGTGGCGGCAATGCGGGACGGGCGTTCGCTGGCGGGCGCGGTGGCCGACGTGGCGCACGAGGTGATCTACAGCGCGGGGCTGGGGCAGGGCGCGCACCGCCTCGAACCGGGTGCGGACCCGATCCCGTTGCGCTGCAACGCCGTGGACAGTGCCGCCATGTCCCTGGTGGCGACCGGCTTCGCCTACGCGCGGCAGCGCCGCACCCGGCAGGGGCAGTTGATCGCCGAACTGTTGCCGCATATTCGTGACATTCGGCGTGTCGGGGCGGCCGCGCTGGATCTGTGCATGGTCGCCGAGGGGCGCGTGGACGCGCACTACGAACACGGCCTGAATCTCTGGGACTGGGCCGCGGGAGCGCTCATCGCGGCGGAAGCCGGTGCGCGCCTGCGCCTTCCGGCCCCGGAAGCATCCGGAGCCGAGGGCGCGCTGATGGTCGCCGCCGCCCCGGGCATCGCCGATGAATTGTTCGGCCTGCTGGAGACACTGGATGCGACAGCGGACATACCGGAGCACTGAGGCATACCGGACGGCCGAAGGGCTGTACGGGACAGCCGGGGCGCTGTAGCGCACGGCTGGGGCGCTCTACCGGGGCGCACCAGCGTGCCGGACTCGAGCGCGGGTGCGCGGCGGCGGCTCGTGGCACCGCGCCCCACCCGGCTCATGATGACCTGCCCCGACCAGATCGTGCCGTCGCGTCCTGCCCGGCTCGCGACGACGCGATGCGCCCGCCTCGCCATGGCGGTGACACGCTTCCGATGCCCAGGGGACCGACCGGACAAGTGTGGGGGCCGTGAACTCGAGTTCACGGCCCCCACGTCGATCGGGAGAGAAGATCCGCTCGGCGGATCGGCAGGGCTCAGGTCAGCACTTGGCCGTCCGTGCCGCGTCGAGCAGTGCGGGGTCGATGGCCGGTTCGCTGCCCGGGGCGGGGTTCTTCAGCGACCGCAGCACCTCCTCGGCGTCGGTGCTGGGCCGCACGTCGCGGAACAGCGAGCCGAGCACCAGGTCCACGCTCTCGTCGGTGCGCTGGTCCTCGATGAGTTCGGCGCAGGGGGCCACCAACTGCACGGAGGCGGCGGCCGCGCGGCCGTTCACGCCGTAGCGGATCTGTCCGCTGCACTCCAGATCGCCGTTGACGTACACCGTATCGTTACCGAAAGCCTCTGTCGCGGGCGCGAATCCGAGATCGCTGAGCTGCGAGGCCACATGGGTGGCCTGGCCGCGCTGCCCGTTGGCGTTGAGTACGCGGACCTTGGTCTGGGCCAGCGCCGCCGGCTCCACATCCCGCAGCCGCGAGGGGGACACCCGCTGGCCCAGTTCGGTCGCCGCGGGGGCGTCGGTGCTCTGCGCGGGGCTGGGGGAGTTGCAGCTCATGGCGCCGGAGTCGCGCGCGTCCCGGGTGAGCGCGCCCCACCAGACGAGCAGGCAGATCACGGCGAGCGCACCCACCAGCGCCGCCCACGGTTCCCAGCGGCGTCGGATGAAGGGTCGGCCCTCGGAATCGGTCGCGGTGCCTCGAGTGATCAGTGAAACCACCCTCACACTCTACGAAAAGGTCTCGCTCACGGTGCGGAAGGTCTCGGCGAGTTTCAGCAACGGTGACGATTGCCCCTCAGTTTCGACTCGTGTGTGTTTTGATTGCGACTTTTGTCGTGGGGTCCGCTATTGTCTGGCGGCCAGATCGGATCATCCGAGGTGAATCGGGGGTGCGATTTCGGGAACAACAAGGGCATGTCCTGCGTTGACCGAGCGCGATCAGGGACGGATCCTCCGGGTCCGGACCGGTCAGTGACCGGTGTGCGTCGTGACGTACACCACGGGCGGGGCGGTGCACCCCGATCCGATTCCCCTCCAGGGGGTCGGTGAGATGTGCGTCGGTCCGGGATATACGGAGTAAGGACGAGGGGAAGACGACATGGCAACCGACTATGACGCACCGCGGCGCAGCGAGACCGACGAAGTGTCGGAGGACTCGCTGGAGGAGCTGAAGGCTCGCCGCAACGAGGCCGCGTCCGCTGTCGTGGATATCGACGAGTCCGACACCGCGGAGTCGTTCGAGCTTCCCGGCGCGGACCTGTCCGAGGAAGTGCTCTCGGTCCGGGTGATCCCGAAGCAGGCCGACGAGTTCACCTGCTCGAGCTGTTTCCTGGTGCACCACCGCAGCCGACTGGCCGAGGAGCACGGTGGCCAGCTGATCTGCATGGATTGCGCGGCCTGAGAGCCGGACACTGTTCGGCGAGGGGAATTTGGAGTCCGCGCTCGGACGGCCGAGCGCGGTCAGGACCGTGTCGAGTTCCGCAGCGCGGCTCGACCAGCCCAGGTCCACTGTGACCAGCGCTGCACGACCTCGTCGGGCCCACTCGGCGTGGCCCGACGCGGCAGGGGTTCGACCGAGCCCCGCACGACCTGCCGGGTCCACCAGCGCGGCCCGGCCGACGGGGGTCATCTACCGAGCGCTGCCAAGACCTTGTCGGGCCGACGCGTACTGACCAACCAGTACGGCGTCGGGTCGTCGGGGTCGTCCAGAACCAGCAGCACCATGGGGCCGATCCAGGCCCGATGCTGGACATAGGCGGCCGGGTCCAGCTGCCGGCCCAGTGCCGCGCTCTTCGCGCTGGCGGGCACCGCCGCCGCCCGCGCCACGAACGACGCGGGCAGATGCGCCCGGTCCGCACGTAGTTCCGGCACTCCGGCCGCGTCGCGCGTCACCTCCACGCGGTGTCGCGAAAACCACAGCAGCACCCACACCACTATCGGGAACAGCACCGCGTAGGGCAGCCATGCCCGCAATCCCGGTGCGCCCATGTGGATTTCGGCGGCCAGCAGCCCGGCCACGAGGAAGCCGGCCGGCCACCACCACAGCGGCACCCAGAGGCGCTCGCGGTAGAGGGTCGCGGTCTGCTGCTGTTCCATGGTCACCTGTGACGGGAGCTGGTCGGACACGACCCCAGACTAGGTCAAGGGGTGCGGCTCGGAACGCGTAGGCTCGGCATACGTGACCGGTATTCCACCTATTCCGTTGCTGCGGCTCGATCCCGGCATCCCCGTACCCACGCGCGCCCACGCCGGCGACGCGGGTGTGGACCTGTGCACCACAGAGGACGTCATCATCGAACCCGGGGAGCGGGTGCTCGTCGGCACCGGGATCGCCGTCGCTCTCCCGATGGGCACCGTGGGGCTCATCCATCCGCGGTCCGGATTGGCCGCCAAGCACGGTCTGTCCGTTGTCAACACCCCCGGCACGGTCGACGCCGGGTACCGCGGCGAGATCAAGGTGTGCCTCATCAATCATGATGTGCGTACCCCCATCGAGCTCCGGCGCGGTGACCGCATCGCCCAGTTGCTGGTGCAGCGGGTGGAGCTGGTCGACTTCGTCGAGGTGGAGCAGCTCGACGACACCGCTCGGGGCGCGGGAGGATACGGATCGAGCGGAGGGCACGCGAGCCTGTCCGAGGGGTCCGGTGGGGCGGGCGTGGCGACCGGCAAGGAGGCATGACGATGGTGTTCGGACGGAAGAGAAAGCGCTCCGACAGAGAACCGGAGGAGCGGTTCGACGACGAGTACGTCGACTACGACGAGTCCGAGTATCGGGACACCGACTACCAGGACGCCGGCTATCGGGACGCCGACTACGACGACGAGTACGCGGACGAGGCCGACAGCGGCTACGACGATGCCGCGGCCCACTTCGCCGAGCGCACCGGGCCCTACGACTACGACGACGTGGCCGAGTTGCTGGCGAAGGTCGCCGATCAGCGCCTCGATCTCGGCTCGGTGATCGTGCCGGTGCCGCCGGGCGGCCAGCTCCAGGTGGAGATGACCCCCGAGGGCAGCCCGCAGGCGGTGCACCTGGCCACCCAGCACGGTCGTATCACCGTCGCCGCCTACGCGGCGCCCAAGTCGCCGGGGCAGTGGCGGTCGGTGGCGGCCGATCTGGCGGAGACCCTGCGCAAGGACGGCGCGCAGGTCTCCGTACAACAGGGCCCCTGGGGTCGCGAGCTGCACGCGGTGACTCAGGGCGCGGATCTGCGCTTCATCGGCGTGGACGGCCACCGCTGGATGGTTCGCCTGGTCGCGGCCGGTCCCTCCGGCGCGGCCGATGAGGGCCAGCCCCTGGTGGCGGCGGCGCGGGCGATTCTGGGCGAGACGATCGTCCGGCGCGGCGACGAGCCGCTGCCGGTGCGCGAACCGCTGCCGGTGGTGCTGCCGCAGGAGCTCGCGGATCAGCTCGCCGCCGCCCACCAGCAGCAGCTGGCGGCGCAGCAGCAGGCGGTGGCGGCGCAGATGGCGGCCATGAACACCGGGCAGCATCCGGTGATCGCGCCGACCGAGCCGGACCAGCCGCGCCGCGGTGCCGAGGGTTCGGCCATGCAGCAGCTGGGGTTGAACGGCTGATACAACCCCGAACAGATAAGGGACACAGTGTGATACGGCCCGCTCACCGACGGTGAGCGGGCCGATTGCGATATCGGGCACAATGGGCCCGGTGAGCGGACCCGCTCCGCGGCGCTCGAGGACACGGTCGCCGCCAGCGGCAGGGGCAGGTGCCGGTCCAGATCGGCGGGCGCTGAGAGCCGGGGCGGACAGGACCACGCGGGTGGTGACGGTGCTGTTCGTGACCGCGCACCCGCGCACCCGCGGACGGCTTCGGCCACTCGCGTGCAGGGTCGGGGCGCGGCGGTCCGGAGTGCGCCGCACCCCGCTCCGGTGGCAGGTCGGTCATGTGGCCGCCCGGAGTCCATCGTCCACGTGCGGTGCATTCGCAGGCGGGCGTGGGCGTGGTGGGCGTGTTGTCGCGTAGCGAGTGCGGTCACGCGTGGGCCTGCATCGTGACTGTGGGATGGGTTACGCCGATGCGGTGGGGCGCACCGTGGTTCGCAGCAGCGCCGGGACGCCGCGGCGGCCCAGCACGCTCGGATCCGCGCCCAACTCGTCCAGGGTGATGCGGTGCAGCTCGGCGTGGGGCAGCAGGGCGGTCCACCGTTGCGCCACCGCGATCGGATGCACCGGATCGTCGACCGCGCCGATCACCGCCACCGGCGCGGTCACGCGCGCCAGCAGGTCCGGTTCGGGCCAGCCGTAGGCGGCGGCCTCGTCGAGGAAGTGCGGCAGTTCCGGCCACTGGGCGCGCCAGGAGCGGGTGAGGGCGTCGGCCAGCCAGGCCGGGCTGGAGGCGCGCATGCGGGCGGTCACGGCGTCGATTCCGTCGGCACGCAACTGGACGGCGGTGGCGGCGGCGGAGCGGGCGGCGGGGCAGTCGGCGGTGTCGGCTCCCGTCCACGCGGGCAGGGCGGCCACCACACCGGCGGTGCGGTCCGGATGGCGTGCGGCCCAGTCGACCGCGACGGCCGCGCCGAGTGAGATTCCGGCGATCAGCACCGGCCCGGAGCGGGCGGCGGCGTCCAGGGCGGCACGGTAGCTCGCGACCACGCCGCGCGCATCCGGGTCGACCGCGTGCAACGGCAGATCGAATGCGGCACAGGCGGTTTCGAAGGCGCGCCGGGCGAAGTGGGCGTCGGATCCGGTTCCGGGCAGAGCGACGGCGATCGCCGGACGGGGTAGATCGGGCACCCGGATGAGGCTACTCACGTCGGGCGCGCGTGGCGGGGGCAGGCCCACACCTCTACAGTGGCGGTGTACGGCCGAAGCCGGTCGTGTGGGAAACCCGACGACGTGAGACCCACGCCGTCTTGCTCTACAGGGAAGTGCGAGATGCCATCCTCGGGTGGGAAGGACACACCCTCCGGTTATTTCCGGCGGTTGAGCCGCCGGCTGACCGAGGACCTGGATCGATTGGACGCCGAGGAACTCGCCGAGACGTCGGAGGCGTCGGGGGCCTGTCGGGCGTCGGAGTGTCGACGGGGTGAAGAGGTCACCATGCTGGGTCGGCTGCGCAGTGTCGAAGCCTGTCCCAAGGCGGCCGGTGCGGAGGTCGAGGCGGAGTTCTTCGACGGCACCGACAGCATCGCCCTGGTGTGGATCGGGCGCCGCCGCATCCCCGGCATCGAACCGGGACGTAGGATTCTGGTCCGCGGCCGGATCGGTGAACGCGCCGGCGGCAAGGTGATCTACAACCCCTACTACGAACTCCACGAGAAATCCTGAGGCATGCCGATACCGAGCAGCGACGACAAGGGTACGAACTTCCGCACCGCCGGGCAGCCGGGCAGCGTCGACGACGCGGCGCTCGCCGCCGCCGAGCGGTCCATTTTCGATGGCGCGGACCAGGCCCTGCTCGCCGCTGCCGGCCGCGAGGCCGCCGCGGAGGAGGCCCGCGAGGAGCGGGTCGAACAGTCGCTGCTCGAGCAGATGGGCGGTTTCAGTGGCCTGATCTACTCGTCACTGCCCGTTGTGGTGTTCGTGCCGGTGAATACCTGGCGCGGCCTCACCACCGCCATCTGGGCGGCCCTGGGGGTCGCTACGGCCATTCTGATCTGGCGGATCGTGCGTCGCGATCCGGTCCAGCCCGCCATCTCCGGATTCCTCGGGGTGGGCGTGTGCGCCTTCATCGCCTACCGCATGGGTGAGGCCAAGGGCTTCTTCCTGTTCGGCATCTACGCCAGCCTGGTGTACGCGGGCGCGTTCGTGCTGTCGCTGCTGGTGCGCTGGCCGCTGGCCGGTGTCATCTGGGGTTTCCTGAACGGCCACGGCAGCGACTGGCGGTCCGACCGCCGGGCCATGCGCCTCTACGACCTGGCCACCGCGGTGTGGGCGGTGGTGTTCAGTGCCCGCTACGTGGTGCAGAACCACTTCTACGACGCCGACTCCACGGGGCTGCTGGCCGCGGCCCGCATCGCCATGGGCTGGCCGTTGACGGCGGTCGCCCTGCTGGTGACCGTCTGGGCGGTGCGCCGCGCCGGGCACCTGCCCGCGCGCAAGCCCTGATGCGCGAGCCCTGGTTTCCGGGGGCACTTATCGCGCGAAGCGCGCCGGACGCAACACCTTTGGGGGCATCGGTGGCATAAAGGTGGATCCCAACCCACCCCTGGGGTACCTATTTCGGCGCTTCGGTTCGCAGCAACATCGTTTGTGACAGGAAACGATGAAAGGACCGGAGTTGGTTACCGAGGGCAAGGCAGCGGCGACGTCGGACATCCGCGACGAGGGGCGCGGTTCGGCGGCGCAGGGCGCCTCGCGCCGGCATCTGGCGGGGCGGGGTTCCAAGAACAGTGCGGCGACGTCGGAGAGTCGCCGGGCGGCAGCCGAATTGGAGAAGCTGATCGGACCGGCCGCCAGCGGTGACAAGCACGCGGTATCGGACATGCTGCGGATCGTGTATCCGCTGGTGCGCCGCTACTGTGCGGCCCGCATGAGCGGCGCGGCCCATCTGCACGTCACCACCGACGATGTGGCGCAGGAGATCTGCCTGGCGACCGTGCAGGCGATTCCGCGCTACCGCGACCAGGGCAAGTCGTTCCTGGCCTTCGTCTACGGCATCTCGGCCAACAAGGTGGCCGACGCCTACCGCCGGGCGCAGGTGCACCCGGCCTATCCGGTGGCGGAGTTCCCGGACGAGCCGAATACCGAGGCGGGGCCGGAGGAGCGGGCGCTGGCGTCGGAGGCCAGAGCCGCCACCCGGGAACTCATGAAGGTGCTGGCACCCACCCATCGTGAGGTGCTGGTCATGCGCATCGTGCTGGGGTGGACGGCCGCGGAGACGGCGGAGGCGATCGGCACCAGTCCGGGCGTGGTGCGGGTCATGCAGCATCGCGCGCTGAACAAGCTGCGCGCCGAGTTGCGGGCCGCGTCCTGAGCGCCGGGCCGGACCGGACGCCCGCGGCGCATCCGGTCCGGGGCCTGTCAGGAGGCGAAATCGGCTCCGGTGGAGAACTCCGCCGGGGTCGCGGCCGTGCCGGGGCCGAAACCGTTGACGCCGAGGGCCTTCCGTAGCTCGTCCTCGGCTTCCACGGAGGTGACGAACAGCAGTTCGTCTTCCCCTTCGAGCGGGTCGTCGCCCTGCGGCACGATCACCCGTCCGCCGCGCAGAATGGTCACCAGCGCGACGTCGCGGGGGATGGCGAGGGTGCGAACGGCCTTGCCCGCCAGCGGTGTATCGGTCGGCAGTGTGATCTCCACCAGATTGGCCTGACCCTGGCGCAGGGTCATCAGCCGCACCAGATCGCCCACCGACACCGCCTCCTCCACCAGGGAGGCCAGCAGGCGCGGTGTCGAGACGGCCACGTCCACGCCCCAGGACGTGTCGAACAGCCACTCGTTGCGCGGGTCGTTGACGCGCGCCACCACCCGCCGCACCCCGAACTCGGTCTTGGCGAGCAGGCTGAACACCAGGTTCACCTTGTCGTCGCCGGTGGCGGCGATGACCACCTCGTAGGTCTCCAGATCCGCTTCCTCGAGCAGTTCCAGTTCGCACGCGTCGGCGTGCACCCAGACGGCGGTGGGGGCGACGGTGGGGTCGATATGGTCGAGGCGGCGTTCGAGCAGCATCACCTCGTGGCCGCCGCGCAGTAGTTCCTGGGCGATGCTGCGGCCGACGGCTCCGGCCCCGGCAATGGCTACCTTCATGATCAGTCCTCGTGGGCGGGTGCGGTGGTGGCCAGGGCGACGGCCTCGCCGACGGTGCCCGAGGTCGCGGCGATGTAGACGGCGTCGTCCGCCTGCAGCACGGTTTTTCCGGTGGGCAGGACGCCCTGTCCGAAGCGGATGATGAACGCGACGCGCGCGCCGATCGTGCCCTCCAGGTCGGTGACGGTGCGGCCGTACCAGTCCTCGTGCAGGGTGAGTTCGGTGACCGCGACGGTGCCGGTGGGGTCGCGCCACGAGGTGGTGGCCTGGTCGGAGACGAGGGTGCGCAGGAAGCGGTCGGTGGTCCAGGGCACGGTGGCGATGGTCGGGATGCCCAGCCGCTCGTAGACGGCGGCGCGCTTGGCGTCGTAGATGCGGGCGACCACGCGTTCCACGCCGAAGGTTTCGCGCGCGACCCGCGCCGAGATGATGTTGGAGTTGTCGCCGGAGGATACGGCGGCGAATGCGCCCGCCCGTTCGATTCCCGCGCGAGTCAGGACATCTCGGTCAAATCCGACACCGGTGACGCACATTCCGGGAAAATCGCGGCCCAGGCGCAGGAAGGCGCTCGAGTTCTGGTCGATCACCGCGACCTCGTGACCGATGCGGACCAGGGCCCGCGCGAGGGCGGAGCCCACTCGCCCACACCCCATGATCACTACGTACACCGTTCGAACCCCATTCCCGAAAACGTGGTGTGCGGTCTGGTTGCTTGTCCGGGGGGCAACCGTACCGCCCATGTTCCTCCGAGGCCACGTTCCCCCTCCTGAATGCTTTCAAACCGGAACGAGAATTTCTCACATCGAAGAGGTGCATATCGGCCGCCCGGCCGCGCCGCGAATAACGCATGCCCCGGGCTGCCTTATGCTGCCTCGAGTGTCGAAGTTGACGACGGCCGCCAAACGCATGGTGGTGGGCCGCCCCTTCCGTAGCGATTCGCTGGGGCACACGCTGCTACCCAAACGGATCGCCCTGCCGGTGTTCGCCTCCGATGCGCTGTCGTCGGTGGCGTACGCGCCGGAGGAGATCTTCCTGGTGCTGTCGGTGGCCGGGCTGTCGGCGTACGTGTACGCGCCCTGGATCGGCATCGCGGTGGCGGTGGTGATGGCCGTCGTGGTGGCCAGCTACCGGCAGAACGTGCACGCCTACCCCTCCGGCGGCGGCGACTACGAGGTGGCGACCAAGAATCTCGGTCCCACGGCGGGCCTCACCGTCGGCAGTGCGCTGCTGGTGGACTACGTGCTCACGGTGGCGGTGTCGATCTCCTCGGCGGCCTCCAACATCGGTTCGGCGGTGCCGTTCGTGGCCACGCACAAGGTGCTGTTCGCGGTGGTGGCCATCGCGCTGCTGACCGCCATGAACCTGCGTGGCGTGCGCGAATCCGGCACCATGTTCGCCATCCCCACCTACGCCTTCATGTTCGGCATGTTCGCCATGCTGATCTGGGGATTCTTCCGCACCGACGTGCTGGGTGAGACGGTGCACGCCGAGTCCTACGGCTTCGAACTGCAATCCGACGAGGACCATCTGCTCGGCATCGCGCTGGTCTTCCTCATCGCGCGCGCCTTCTCCTCCGGCTGTGCGGCGCTGACCGGTGTGGAGGCCATCAGCAACGGGGTGCCCGCCTTCCGGAAACCCAAGTCCCGCAATGCCGCCACCACCCTGCTGTTGCTCGGCGTCATCGCGATCACACTCTTCATGAGCATGATCGTGCTCGCCCAGCGGGTCGGCATCGTGTACGCGGAGAATGTGAAGGACCTGGTCGGCGCGCCCGCGGGTTATGAACAGAAGACCCTGATCGCGCAGCTGGCGCACGCGGTGTTCTCCGAATTCCCGATCGGGTTCTTCTTCATCACCATCGTCACCGCGCTGATCCTGGTGCTGGCGGCCAATACCGCCTTCAACGGATTCCCGGTGCTGGCGTCGGTGCTGGCGCAGGACCGGTTCCTGCCCCGGCAGCTGCACACCCGCGGCGACCGGCTGGCCTTCAGTAACGGCATCATCTTCCTGGCGGGCGGGGCCATCGCCTTCGTGGTGCTGTTCGGCGCGGAGGTGACGCACCTCATTCAGCTCTACATCGTCGGCGTGTTCGTCTCGTTCGTGCTGAGCCAGACGGGCATGCTGCGGCACTGGACGCGGCTGCTGCGCACCGAGACCGATCCGGAGCAGCGGGCGCGGATGAAGCGGTCGCGGGTGATCAACGCCATCGGCCTCACGATGACCGCCGCCGTGCTCATCATCGTGCTGGTCACCAAGTTCCTGGCGGGGGCGTGGATCGCCATCGTCACCATGGCGTCCATCTTCGGGCTCATGAAACTCATTCGCCGCCACTACGACACGGTCGCGCGCGAACTCGACGAGACCGAATGGGACGGTGTGCTGCCCAGCCGCACCCACTCCATCGTGCTGGTGTCCAAACTGCATCTGCCGACCAAGCGCGCCATCGCCTACGCTCGCGCCACTCGGCCCGACACGCTCGAGGCCATCACCGTGAACGTCGACGAACCCGACACCCGCGCGCTGGTGCGGGAATGGGAGCGCAGCGATATCGCGGTGCCGCTCAAGGTGATCGAATCGCCGTATCGGGAGATCACCAAGCCGGTGGTGGACTACGTGAAGCGGCTGCGCAAGGATTCCCCGCGCGACGTGGTCACCGTGTTCATCCCCGAATACGTGGTGGGCCGCTGGTGGGAACAGTTGCTGCACAACCAGAGCGCGCTGCGGCTCAAGGGGCGCCTGCTGTTCGAACCCGGCGTCATGGTGACCAGCGTGCCCTGGCAGCTCAGCTCCTCGACCAAGGCCCGCCGCGACGGCGAGGTCAGCGCACCGGGCGCGATCCGGCGTGGATTCGGTGACGGGCGTGGGTGACTGGCGCGGAGCCGAACTGGAGGTACGCCTCGGCCCACCCGGGCACGGCGGCTTCTGCGTGGCCCGGCACGAGGGTCGGGTCTTGTTCGTCCGGCACGGCCTGCCCGGCGAGCTGGTCCGCGCCCGCGTGACCGAGGACCGCGGCGGATCCTTCTGCCGCGCCGAAGCATTCGAGATCCTGGAGCCGTCTCCGGACCGAGTGCCCGCCCTGTGCCCGGTCTCGGGTGTCGGCGGCGCGGGCTGCTGTGATTTCTCCTACGCCACCCCCGAGGCGCAGCGCGGGCTGAAGGCGATGGTGGTCACCGAGCAGCTGCGACGGCTGGCCGGATGGGAGACCGAGATCGTCGTCGAACCGATCCCGGTGGACCTCGGCCTGCTGCGCCGGACGGCGACCTCGAACCCGCTGGGTCCGAACAGCGTGCCGACTCCGGATGATGATGCGCTCACCGGCGGTGGGCGATCCGGTGGGACGGCACCGGGGGAGTCGGTATCCGGCGACTCCGGGACAGCGGCCGGGCGGCGACCCGGCGGCCGTGCGCCCGGGAACACGGAACCGATCCGAGGCTGGCGCAGCCGGGTACGGCTGGCCGTGGACTCCGAGGGGCGGGCCGGGGTGCATCGCTATCGCGGGGCGGAGGTGATTCCCGACCTGCGGTGTCCGCAGCCGGTGGCCGGTGCGATGGCGGGTATCGCCGAGCGCATCTGGACGCCCGGGGCGGATCTCGTGGTCGCGGTGGACGGGGACGGGCAGCGTCATATCGTCGAACTGGGTCCTCCGGACAGCGGTGCGGCGGGGAGCCGTCGGGCCGAGCACGCCGATCGACGGACCGGCTATGGACCGCCGGGTGGTCGCGGGGGCGCGGATCGTGGCGTACGGGGTGGCAGCCGTGGCCGACACGGCGATGTGGGCGGCCGTCACGGTGGCGCGGTCGGTGACCGCCGCAACAGGCCGGACGGTCGCGGCAGGAGCGGCTCGGAGAACGGCCGAGGTGGCCCGTACAGCGACCGCCGGGGTCGGTCGAACGATGATCGCCGGGGCGCGACCGCGCGCCGGGCGGCGGCACATGCGCCACGTACCGAAACCGTGGTCGAGGGCACCGGCCGGGCGGTCCAGTATGTGGCGGGTCGGCGTTGGGAGCTGTCGGCCACCGGGTTCTGGCAGCCGCATATCGGTGCGGCGCAGTGCTATTCGGATGTGGTGGCCGAATGGGCGTACGCCTCGCCCGGCGCATTGGCCTGGGATCTGTACTGCGGGGTCGGCGTTTTCGCCGCGCGGGTGGCCGAACAGGTCGGCGCCACCGGTGCGGTATCGGGTGTCGAGCTCGCGCGGACGGCCGTCGCCGACGGCACCGCGGCACTGGGCGACCTGCCGTGGGTGCGGCTGCGCGCCGAGCGGGTCGAGCGCTGGATTGCCGAACAGCCCTCGGCCACACCGGAAGTCGTGGTGCTCGATCCGCCCCGGGCGGGCGCGGGCAAGGAAGTGGTGGCGGCGCTCGCCGCACGCTCGCCGCGCCGCATCGTGCACATCGGCTGCGATCCGGCCGCCTTCGCCCGCGACATCGGCCTCTACCGGGATGCGGGCTACCTGGTCACCGAGTTGCGTGCCTTCGACGCTTTTCCCGGTACCCACCACGTGGAATGCCTCGCGCTGCTGGAACTGTGAGACGTGACCGGTCACGGGCGGGGCGTGATTCGCGGACCGGGCCGGTTCGGGTCCGCGGGGCGCCGCATCCTCGGATCGTGGGCCGGATCGGGGTACATGGGGACACAACCACCGTGGATCGCCTCGGGGCGCAGTTCGTAATGCCACGGCTCGTTGGCGTAGATCTGGCACAGGCCGTAGCGGGTACCGTGCGCGGCAAGCCACCGCGCGGCCTCCGCGGCGAGGTCGACGGCGTCGCCCGTCACATGCGCCGACGTTTCCGGGGTCGCGACCCACCGGGTGGCGGCCTGTAGCGAACCGTACTTCGTGACCGCCTCACGCAGCAGACGATTCTGGTGATCCGGGGAGCGCCAGCCGCTGTTGACGACGAACGTGACCCCGTCGGCGGCGGCGTCGGACGCCGCCTGCCGCAGTGCTCGGAGTAATTCGGGGGTCAGGTTCGCGACGCCGGGGTACCGGTCGTCGAACACCGTCGCATCGCGGGGCAGTCCACCGTCGGCCTCCGCGAATTCTCCGCAGGCCACGGGGATCGAAGTGAGGGCGGCGAACAGTGCCAGGGCGAGCCTGCGGGTAATGGGTCTGGTTCTCATGCCGCCAGTCAAGGCAGCGGGGTGTTGCCGCCTCGTAAGCCGTTTTGCATACGTCGGCGAAATACGACGGCACCTAGCATCGAGACCATGCGCGTATTGGTGGTGGAGGACGAGCCCTACCTGGCAGAGGCCGTTCGCGACGGGCTGCGCCTGGCCGCGATCGCCGCCGACATCGCCGGTGACGGTGACACCGCGATGGAACTGTTGAGCATCAATACCTATGACATCGCCGTCCTCGACCGCGATATCCCCGGGCCCTCCGGCGACGAGATCGCCGAACGCATCGTCGCCTCCGGTAGCGGCATGCCCATTCTGATGTTGACCGCCGCCGACCGGCTCGACGACAAGGCGTCCGGATTCGAGCTCGGCGCCGACGACTATCTCACCAAACCTTTCGAACTCCGAGAACTCGTGCTCCGGCTGCGAGCGCTGGACCGTCGGCGCGCGCACAGTCGACCGCCGGTGCGGGAAATCGCCGGACTGCGGGTGGATCCGTTCCGCCGCGAGGTCTATCGCGACGGACGCTATATCGCGCTCACGCGCAAGCAATTCGCGGTGCTCGAGGTTCTGGTCGCCGCGGAAGGCGGAGTGATCAGCGCCGAGGAATTGCTGGAGCGAGCATGGGACGAGAACGCCGACCCGTTCACGAACGCGGTGCGGATCACCGTATCGGCCTTGCGGAAGCGACTCGGTGAACCCGGCCTCATCGCCACCGTGCCCGGCGTCGGCTACCGGATCGACGAATCCGCCCATGAATAGGGCGCCCGGGCTGAGCGTCCGCCTCAAGCTCACGCTCAGCTACACCGGGTTCCTCATGCTCGCGGGCGTGCTGCTGCTGGCCGCCGTATGGGTGTTCCTGCTGCGTGACCTGCCGGTCAGGAATGTCGTTCCCGACCCCGCCAATCTCCCGCTCATTGTCGACCCGTCCAATTTCGGTCCGGGTGTGTTCGGCACGGCCGCGGCCGCGGTGCTGGCGTTCCTGCTGGTATTCGGTCTGGTGGGTGGCTGGCTGCTGGCCGGCCGCATGCTCGCGCCGCTGGACAGTATCGCCGCGGCCACCCGGGCCGCCGCGAATGGCTCGCTCGCGCACCGAATTCGGCTTCCGGGCCGCCGCGACGAGTTCCGTGAACTCGCCGACGCGTTCGACGGCATGCTCGCGCGGCTGGAGTCGCATATCGCCGAACAGCGCAGGTTCGCCGCGAATGCCTCGCACGAACTGCGCACACCGTTGGCGATCACGCGGACGCTGCTGGAGGTCGCCCGCGACGATCCGGATCGCCGCACCGGCGAACTCGTCGAACGCCTGCACGCCGTCAATTCGCGGGCGATCGAGTTGACCGAAGCGCTGCTCCTGCTCAGCCGCGCCGATCAGCGTTCCTTCGCGCGGGAACCCGTGGACCTGTCGCTGCTGGCCGAGGAGGCCACCGAAACACTGCTCCCTGTCGCCGAAGCGCGCGGGATCACCATCGAAACCTCCGGCGACATCACCCCGACCGTCGGCTCACCCGCGCTCCTGCTGCAACTGACGACGAATCTCGTGCACAACGCGCTCGTGCACAATGTCGCCGACCGAGGCATCGTGTGGGTGACGACCACGATGCACCCCGGCGCGGTCACACTCACGGTCGAGAACACCGGCGAAATGCTGTCGGCCCAGGTGGTGTCGACCCTCGTCGAGCCGTTCCGCCGCGGCACCGAACGCATACGCGCCGATCACGCCGGCGTGGGGCTCGGGCTGGCCATCGTCGAGAGCATCACCCGAGCGCACGACGGAACGCTCACGCTCACACCGCGCGCCGCCGGTGGGCTGCGTGTCACGGTGCGGCTGCCGGGGGTCTGAAGGCGGTCCGGCGTCGAGGAGATCACCGAGGCGGTGCGGCGTGGTGGTCAGATGAACAGGCCGAGCACGGCACCGCTGACAACCAGCTTGAGGACCCAGTCGGTCATGTGCACGAGTGCGGTCGGGATCGGGACGTTCTCGTGCACGATCGCACCGGCGAGGATGGTCACCGGGAGAATCGCCACGATCGCGCCCAGCGCCGCTCCGGCGCCGACGCCGTGTCGATCACCGGCCAGCAGCAATGCCGCCAGGACCGCCGCCGCGAGCAGGCCGCGCAGTACGACGAACCCCATCTGCGCGGGCACGCCGATTCCGGGGCGCGGGGTGCTCGTCCGGGATATCAGCGCGGTGATCGGAGGTATCGCGTAGAGGGCCGCGCTGAGGGCGAACGAGACGACCGCCGCGAGGCAGACACCGGCAACAATCATGGCCATCTCCTTTAGTACTGATCAGTTCTAAAACTAGGCGGGCAATCCGCAATGTCGGTGATCTCGCCGCGACGTTGCAGACCCTGGACGCGCGTGGCCTACTGTGCGTCCCCGACCCCGCGACGGCCGCGCAACAGCTCACCTGGCTGGTCGTGGGTGCGCCGCTGAACGCCCGGATGCTCGATGCCACCGCACCGGTCCCCGACACGGTCGACGCGGCGATCGACGTGTTCCTGACCGCCTATCGGCCGCATCCGGGCTGAACCGGACACCGATGTGTCCCAAGGGTATTCGAGGTATCATCCGACGCATATCGCCGGTGTATCGAAAAACGCATACGTGCCGACCACACCGCGCCGTCTTGTCTTGATGCGTGCATCGCAGCCTTTCAGCATCGACCACGACCACGGCGGGTTGGCGGTGGGTCGTCTTTCGTTTCTGCTTCGTCTACTTCAGCTTGTACTGCCTGCTCCTCACCGTGATCCCGTTCACGCTCCTGGGTCTGCTCGGACGGTGGGTCCATCGCCTCGGCGGGAAGTGGACCGTCGCCCCGGCCGACCCGATCACCGGGTGGGTGGGCCGGACGTTCTTCGGCGTCGACGCCGTGCTGCACCGGGACTCGGGAGCCGGTGACCAGACGGCGAACTGGGTGCTGGCGTTCTCCATCCTGGTGGTCGCGATCGTGGTCGCCGCGGTGTGGACCGGCTTCGCTCGCCGGACCGCGCACCCCCGAATGGCGGCGTGGTTCACCGTCTTCCTGCGGCTGTGCCTGGGTGGGGTGATGGTGAGTTTCGGAGTCGCCAAGCTGATCCCGACCCAGATGCCCGGCCCGACGCTGGCACAGCTGTTGCAGCCGTACGGGGATCTGAGTCCGGCCTCGGTGCTGTGGCTACAGGTCGGCAGCTCGCATCCGTACGAGATGGCGCTCGGTGCGGCGGAATTCGTGGCCGGGCTGTTGCTGTTCGTGCCCCGGACAGCGGTATCGGGTGCACTGGCGAGTGTGCTCTGCATGGCTCAGGTGCTGCTGTTGAACCTGACCTTCGACATACCGGAGAAACTGCTGTCCGGGCACCTGCTGCTGATAGGTCTGATCCTGCTCGCGCCCTACTGTGCGCGACTGTTCGACCTGTTCGTGCGGCAGCGCCCGTGCCGACCGTTGACGCCGCCCACGCTGTTCGCCGACGCTCGGAAGAACCGCATCGCCGGGTGGGTTCAGGTCGCCGTCGGCCTCTGGGTCGTGCTGGGCGGCTACGACCGCTGGCAGGTCTGGCAGGAGCAGTACGGTCCCGACCGCCCGAAGTCCGAGCTGTACGGGATCTGGGAGGTGCGCGAGTTCACCCTCGACGGACAACCGGTACCACCGTTGACGACCGACGAGAATCGGTGGCAGCGACTGGTTTTCGACGACCCCGCGGAAGCGACCTATCAACGGATGAACGGGGAACTGGTGGCGGCGCGCGCCGAATTCCACCCGGACGGGCAGGTGATACTCAGCGACGAGACGAGGCAACCGTTCGCGATGCTGTCGGTCGAGCGACCGGTGCCGGATCGGCTGTCACTGCGCGGGACATTGCGTGGCCGCCCGATCACGGTCACGCTGGAACGCATCGACCCGAACAGCTTCACCCTGAACAGTCGCGGATTCCATTGGGTGCAGGACTATCCGTACTTCCGATAGGGACCTGTTCAGCTCAGCTGCCAGGTGACGCGCAGGCTCGCGGACAGTTCGCTCTCGCCGAGTTCGAGGGGAATCTCCGGGGCTCCGCCCATCCCGGCGGATTTGGCGGCGACGGCGTAGGCGCGGGGGACCGGGGTGGGCATCGAGGTGTTCTCGGTGATCTCCAGCACCGGTCCGAGGGTGCGTCCGGCGCGGGTGGCGTACCGGGTGGCCTTGGCGAGGGCGTTGTCCCAGGCAGCGTCGCGCGCGCGTTCCAGCAGCGCCTCCTCGTCGGAGACGGTGAGGTGCAGCCCACCGAGACGGACGTCGTCGCCGCCCGCGTCCACGGCGTGTGCGATGACGGTGGCCGGGGGAGTGCCGGATGCCGTTGCGGCACCGGTAGTTCCGACATCGCGGAGTGCCACGGTCAGTGCGGTGGTGGCGATGTAGCCGGTGATGCGTTCGCGATTCTCCGCCCACGCGGTGTCGGTGCGCACCGACAGCCCGCTGGTGGCGATATCGGTGGACCGCACTCCGTCCCCGCGCAGGCTGGCGACCACCGCGTCACTGCGCTCCCCGGCGCGGGCGTACGCGGCCGACACGGTCTCCGCTCGCGACTCGATGGAGATGGTGACCCGCATGAGATCCGGCGTGGCGCGGGCCGCCCCGCTGCCGAAGGTGGTGACGGTGCCGGTCTCGGTGCTGGTCACGGGCATTCCTCCTGGTGCGGCGGACGGGTCACGGCCGATGCTACCCACGCCGCGACAGCGCCCGCACCGCCGCGTCGTGGTATGCGGTACGGTGCGCCCGTCGGCGGCGACGAGTCGAATTCAGTACGCCCCGCCGTGGGCGGCCAGGGCGCGCACCGCCGCGTCGGCCTGGCCGTACGCGGCGGCGGCCAGGCGTTCGAGCAGGGCGACCTCGAGCGCCGGGGCCTGCTGGGTGAGGGTGTCGAAGCGGTCGGGTGTGAGCACCGCCAGGCTGACGGTGGTCTCGGCGAGGATGTCGTTGGGGAACGGTTGGTCGAGGATCAGGGAGATCTCGCCGAAGGACATCCCGGCCGTGAGGGTGACGAGGCGGTGGCGGCGGCCGTCGCGGCCGGTGAACCCGATCCGCACCCGGCCGTCGAGAACGAGGTACAGGCCCGAGCGCGGACTGCCCGCGGCCACGATGGTCTCACCGCGCGCCAGCGTGCGTACCGTGAATTCCGCTGCCAGGGAGTGCCGTTGGTCCTCGGACAGCCCGGCCAGCGCGGGGTGGCCCGCCACGGGGACGGCCGTGCGCTGTGCGGGCGGCCCGTGGCGGTCGAGCACGACCTGTTCACACCATTCCGCGGCGCTGTCCCGGTCGATGAACACCCGCTCGTGCGGATCGTCGGGATCGAGGCTCGATGCCAACTGCCCGAGTGTGGCGTCCCGGGTCCACCAGTGCGACCCGGCAGCCGGTGGCGGCCAGTGCGGTGCGCAGCTCCGCCAGCATGCGCACCGCGATGGCGCTCACATCGCCCACCTCGCGCACGTCGAGCACCAGCGCGTCCAGCTCCCCGGGGAACTCCTCCACCGCCCGCACCGCCGACTCCGCACCCGCGAACAGCAGGTCACCGTGCAGTTCGACAATGCGCGCCCGGTCACCGAAGCGTTCCAGCACCGCCAGTTCCGCTCCCTCGCGGCGCAGCCGCGACGGCGCTTCCGCCACCGAATAGGCCGCCCGGATGGCGGTGTGCGCGGCGCGGGTCACGTGCAGGAAGTGCAGGGCCCAGCCGATCCGACAGCTCCCGGCACGCCCGCACCCCGCGCACGCTGCTGCCGTGCGCGTCCAGCCGCGGCGAGGACACGGCGATGCCGAGCTGTCCGGGCAGCACCGCCAGAATCCCGCCGCCCACACCGCTTTTCGCGGGCAAACCCACCGTGGTCACCCAGTCTCCGGCGGCGTCGTACATACCGCAGGTGGTCATGACGCTGAGCACCTGCCGCACCAGCGGCGCGGTGAGCGCGCGTTCGCGGGTCCGCGGATGCACCCCGTTGTTGGCCAGCGTGGCCGCCATCAGCGCGAGGTCGCGGCAGGTGATGTCGATGGAGCACTGCCGGAAGTAGCGGTCCACCGCCTCGTCCGGATCGCCGTCGATGATGCCCGCGCCACGCAGCAGATAGCCGATGGCGCGGTTGCGGTAGCCCGTGCGCGCCTCGGAGGCGTACACGCCTCGTTGAGCCGCAGCTCACGTCCGGCGAACCGGCTGTAGCTGCGCCGGACGCGTTCGAACCGGTCGGCGGCGTCGCGGCCGGTGACCAGGGCCGCCGCGGCGATCGCGCCCGCGTTGATCATCGGATTGCGCGGCCGCTGGGTGCCGGGGTCGAGACTGAGCTCGAAGAACGGCTCCCCGCTCGGCTCCACGTCGATGCGCTCGGCCACCGCCGCCGGACCGCGGTCGGCCAGCGCCAGCGCGTAGGTGAACGGTTTGGAGATCGACTGGATGGTGAAGCGGGTGTCCAGGTCTCCGCTGCCGTACACCCGCCCGTCGGCGGTGGCCAGGCAGAGCCCGAACGAATCCGGTTGTACCGCGGCGAGTTCCGGTATGTAGTCGGCCAGCGCGCCGGAGCCGTCGGCGCGGCAGATGCGGTACACCTCGGCGACGATGCGGGCCACCACGCCGTCGCGAGACCGCGCGGTGTCGGCATGCGGTGCGGGCACCGATTCACTGTATCCAGGGCCCGGCCGGAATCCGGGAGGTCGAACAGGCGTGCCCCACCGCCGCCCGTTGTCCGCCCCGACCCCGCCGACGGCCCGCGCGAACCCGGGTATCGTGTGTAACCTCACATTCGAAGCCGATGTCGCAGGTGGGGTTTCATTCCCGGCATCGGGGGCCGGTAGGGGCTCCGTAGACTGTGGCAAACACAGGAGTTTTCCGGAGGGAGCAATAGCCGTGGGAGTGCTTTCCCGGGTCGATACGCCCGAGGACCTGCGTCGGCTGTCGGTACCGGAGCTGGGCGAGTTGGCCGAGGAGATTCGCGAGTTCCTGGTGCGGAAGGTCGCCGCGACGGGCGGTCACCTGGGGCCGAACCTCGGCGTCGTGGAGCTGACCATCGCGCTGCACCGCATCTTCGACTCGCCGGCCGACCCGATC
Organism: Nocardia sp. CC213A; assembly: GCF_030766805.1. NCBI lineage: Bacteria > Bacillati > Actinomycetota > Actinomycetes > Mycobacteriales > Nocardiaceae > Nocardia > Nocardia sp. CC213A. The sequence continues at coordinate 267,740 of NZ_JASFXA010000005.1, read as the reverse complement.
ATCTTCGACACCGGCCACCAGGCGTACGTGCACAAGATGCTGACCGGCCGCAAGGACGGTTTCGACACGCTGCGCAAGCAGGGCGGGCTGTCCGGTTACCCGTGCCGCGCCGAGAGCGAGCACGACTGGGTGGAGTCCTCGCACGCCTCGGCCGCGCTGTCCTACGCCGACGGGCTGGCCAAGGCGTTCGCGCTGACCCGGCAGAAGCGGCATGTGGTCGCGGTGGTCGGCGATGGCGCGCTCACCGGCGGCATGTGCTGGGAGGCGCTGAACAATATCGCCGCCGGGCAGGACCGCTCGGTCGTCATCGTGGTGAACGACAACGGCCGCTCCTACGCGCCCACCATCGGCGGCCTGGCCGACCGGCTCACCGCGCTGCGCATGCAGCCCGCCTACGAGCACGCCCTCGACGCCACCAAACGCATCGTGCAGTCCATTCCCCGGGTGGGCGAACCGGCCTACTCGATGCTGCACGCGCTCAAAACCGGCATCAAGGACGCGGTCGCGCCGCAGGAGCTGTTCGGCGACCTCGGGCTGAAATACGTGGGTCCGGTGGACGGGCACGACCCGGTGGCCCTGGAAGCGGCGCTGCGGCGGGCCAAGGACTTCGGCGGCCCGGTGGTGGTGCACGCGGTCACCCAGAAGGGGCGCGGTTTCAAACCGGCCGAGGACCACGTGGCCGATCAGATGCACGCCGTGGGCCGCATCGATCCCGAGACCGGCGAGCCGGTCGGCAAATCCGGGGCGCAGAGCTGGACCGCGGTGTTCTCCGAGGAACTCATCGCCCAGGCCGAGCAGCGCGACGACATCGTGGCCATCACCGCCGCCATGCCCGGACCGACCGGGCTGAGCGCGTTCGGGAACCGCTTCCCGGAGCGCATGTTCGACGTCGGCATCGCCGAACAGCACGGTATCGCCTCGGCGGCCGGGCTGGCGCTGGGCGGCATGCATCCGGTGGTCGCCATCTACTCCACCTTCCTCAACCGCGCCTTCGACCAGCTGCTCATGGATGTGGCGCTGCTGAAGCTGCCGGTGACGCTGGTGCTCGACCGTGCCGGCCTCACCGGCGACGACGGCGCCTCGCACAACGGCATGTGGGATATGTCGGTGCTGGGCATCGTGCCCGGAATGCGCGTAGCCGCCCCGCGCGACGCGGCCACCCTGCGTGAGGAACTGGGCGAGGCGCTGCTGATCAACGACGGCCCGACCGCCATCCGCTTCCCGAAAGGCACGGTGTGCGAGGAGATCTCGGCCATCGAGCGGCATGACGGCATCGACGTGCTGCACCTGCCCGACGGCCGGGAATCGGTGCGGTCGGTGCACGGCGATGTGCTGCTGGTCGGCGTCGGCTGTTTCGCGGAACTGGCCATGCGCACCGCGGAACTACTGGAGGCGGAAGGGATTTCGGTCACCGTCATCGATCCGCGCTGGGTGCTGCCGGTCAACGAGGGCATCGTGAAACTGGCCGAGCACCACCGCATGGTGGTGACGCTCGAGGACAGCGGACTGCACGGCGGTATCGGCTCCTCGGTCTCGGCGCGGATCCGCGCCGCCGGACTGGACGTGCCGACCCGGGAGATCGGTGTGCCGCAACGCTTCCTGGATCACGCCTCCATCGCGCAGTTGCGCCAGGAGCTCGGACTCACCCCGCCCGATGTGGCACAACGGGTGACCGCCTGGTTGCGCGGGGGTGCGTTGACCGTCGACACGGACGTGGTGGCGGAACAGGCCGTCTCGTAGGGCGCGGAGTCCGCGCGATTTCCGGATGCGGGGCGCGGCCGCTCGCGTAGATTCTAGAACCGGTTGCAGTTTATCGGGAACGGCCGGTTCAGGAGTCCGCATGTCCTTCGTAGTTGTCGAGAAGCCGCGTCCGCGGGTCGCGCTCATCACACTCAACCGCCCCGAGCGCATGAACGCCATGGCCTTCGACGTCATGGTGCCGCTGCGGGAGACCCTGCACGCGGTCGCCGCCGACAACGATGTGCGCGCGGTGGTGCTCACCGGAGCCGGGGAGGGCTTCTGTTCCGGGGCGGACCTCCAGCACTCGGGCAGCGTGCCCGGCGTCGCGGGGCTGACCCGGACCAGTATCGCCCGCCGCTCCATGGACCTGTTCAACGACGTCATGCTGGCGCTGCGCCGCATGCATCAGCCGGTGATCGCCGCCGTCAACGGCGCGGCCATCGGCGGCGGGTTCTGCCTCAGCGTGGGCGCGGACATCCGCATCGCCGCCGCGGACGCCTACTTCCGGGCGGCGGGCATCAACAACGGACTCACCTCCGCGGAGCTCGGCTTCAGCTATCTGCTGCCGCGCGCCATCGGCTCCTCCCGCGCCTTCGACATCATGCTCACCGGCCGCGACGTGGATGCCGCCGAAGCCGAACGCATCGGCCTGGTCTCCCGTGTCGTCCCCGCCGAGGAACTCCTGGACACCTGCTACGACCTGGCCGAGCAGATCCTGCGCTACAGCCGAGTCGGCACCGAGCTCACCAAGCGCATGCTGTGGAGCGGCATGGAGGCGGGCAGTTTCGAATCGCATATGCAGCAGGAGGGTATGGCGCAGCTGTACGTGCGGCTCACCACCGAGAACTTCGACGAGGCCATGCGCGCTCGCAAGGACCGCCGTCCGCCCGTCTACGAGGACTGACATCCGGCCGGTCATGGAGGACGACAGCCACCCGGTCGGGGTGCACGATGGGCTCGTCGCCGCGGCCGCACCTGTTGCCGTGGGCCGCACCTGTCGCGGGTAGCGTGCCCTGCCTACGGGTGCCGCGACCGTCCTCGCGCGGCGTGGGGCTATGTCTGCTGCGCGGGCGCGAAGAGCGCGGTGGCGAGGCGCGGCACCGTGAGTTCCCGCTGCCACGGGCGCGCGCCCCCGGCGCTGAGGTAGTCGTCGATCACGGCCGCGCCGTCGCCGTTGGCGGCGGTGCGCGGCAGACCGTCCCAGCACATGCGGCGCAGCAGGTCGGGCGTCAGCAGGTTTTCGACCGGAACCGACACCTCGCCGGACAGATCGGTCATGGCGGCGCGGGCGCGCTGCAGTCGCGCGGCGGCGGCCGGGTCGCGGCGCTCCCACCGGTTCACCGGCGGGGGACCGTCGAAGGGTTGCGCCAGCGGGGGCAGTTCGCTGTCGGGCAGCGCGCGGGCCCGCTCCACCGCGCCCAGCCATTCGCGCGAGTACCGCCGTTGCCGCGGGCCGCCGAAGATCGGCAAGGCGCGCAACTGGGCGATGGTCTTGGGCTCGTTGGTGGCGGCGGCGATGATGGCCGAATCCGGCAGGATGCGGGCGGGGGCGACATCGCGCAGCCGGGCGAGCTTGTCGCGGGTGGTCCACAGTTCCCGGACGATGGCGAGTTGACGGGTGCGGCGCAGGGTGTGGATGCCGGAGGTGCGCCGCCAGCGGTCGGCCTTGGGCGGCGCGGGTTCGGCGGTGCGCACATGTTCGAATTCCTGCGCGGCCCAACCGGTCTTGCCCTGGTCATCCAGTTCCACGGCGACCGCGTCGCGCAATTCCAGCAGCAGCTCCACATCGAGGGCCGCGTAGTTGAGCCATTCGTCGGGCAGCGGCCGCGTGGACCAGTCCGCAGCGCCGTGACCCTTGCGCAGTTCCCGTCCGAGCAGTCGCTCCACCATGGCGGCCAGGCCGACGCGCTCGAATCCGGCCAGCCGTCCGCCCAACTCGGTGTCGAACAGGCGGGCGGGGTACAGGCCGAGTTCGGCCAGTCCGGGCAGATCCTGGTCGGCGGAGTGCAGCACCCACTCCAGGTCGTTGACGGCGGCTGCCAGTGGCTCCAGGTCCTGATCCACCGGAATCGGGTCGATGAGGAAGGTGCCGGACCCGGCGCGGCGCAGCTGGATGAGATAGGCACGGCTGGAGTAGCGGAAGCCGGAGGCGCGTTCGGCGTCCACGGCGAGCGGTCCGGAACCGGCGGCGATGCTGCGGGCGGCGGCGGCTATCTCGGCGGCGGTGTCCAGTACCGGTGGTACGCCGTCCACTGGCGCGAGCAGGGGGACCGCGGCAGTGGCTTCGGAATCGTCTGGTACGGACATGGTCTTGAACTCTACGGGTTGGGCGCGGCCGGGTCCGCGTCCCATTCGGATTCGGGCGGCTGCGGAGACTGCGCCGGACTGATCGGTATCGTACGTGGCCGCCGCTGATTTCGTTGCGGTACAGAAAGTTTGATGTTCAGGCAGCTGGACACCCGCCGGTCGCGGCTGTGACGAGGGTGATAGCGGAGTGATTACTGTTGCGTATCGTCCGCGCCGCCCGGCCGCACCTCGAGGCGCGTCACTCCCGCGGGAGGCAGCCCGGCGGCGTAAGCGAGCACCTCGCCGAACGCCTCCACATGCGGCCGCATCAGGGTATCGCCGACCGTCCAGGAGGCCCGCAGCTCCAACTGCTGCGCGCGGGGCGGACCGGCGATATCACCGAAGCGCACCGAACTGGTCGCGGTCACGGTGCCGCCGAGCGCGGTGAACGGGACCCGCGATTCCAGGGCGTCCACCAGCCAGCTCCACGCCACCTCCGGCAGCAGCGGGTCGGCGGCCAGGGCGGCGTCGATATCGGCCTGGATGTAGGCGACGAGCCGGAACACCCCGTGCCAGGCTTCCTGGCCGTCGGGGTCGTGCAGCAGGATGAGTCGGCCGAAGGCGTCACCGTCGGAGTCCACGGGCACCACGGTGGTGTCGCCCTGCGTGACTTCCGCCCCGATGGCGTACGAGTAGGGGGCCAGGCGCTGCGGCGGGCGGATCGGTGCGAGCTCGATCCGAGGATGCACGGTTGCGGTGCCCATCGCCTCGACCGCGGCGCGGAACCGGGCGGGTTCATCGGGTTCCGGGGTCGGTGCGGCGCCGTCGCGGAAGTCGAGCGGTGTCACGCTCAAAAGGTAAACCTCCCGGGGCCGGTGTCGTCGGAGGCGCGCCGCCGGTCACCTCTACGATGAGCGGTGATGAGCACTCACACGCGCCGCCGCTTGACCGATGCCCCGTTCCTCGCCGCCGCCACCGGCGCGACGCCGCATCGGCGTCCGGTGTGGTTCATGCGCCAAGCCGGGCGGTCGCTGCCGGAGTATCGGGAGCTGCGCGCCGGGACCGGCATGCTGGAATCCTGCTTCAACCCGGAGCTGGTGTGCGAGATCACCATGCAGCCCATCCGCCGCCACCGGGTGGACGCGGCAATCCTGTTCTCCGACATCGTGGTTCCGCTCAAGGCCGCCGGTATCGACCTGGATATCGTGGCCGGTGTCGGCCCCGTGGTCGCGAATCCGGTACGCACCCTCGCCGATATCCGCGCGCTGCCGCGGCTGCGCGCCGAGGAGGTCGGGGCCGTCACCGCCGGTATCCGGCTGCTACTCGACGAACTCGGCGACACCCCGCTCATCGGGTTCGCCGGAGCCCCCTTCACCCTGGCCTCCTACCTGGTCGAGGGCGGCCCCAGCAAGCATCACGAGCGCACCAAGGCCATGATGCTCGCCGATCCGGATGCCTGGCATCAGCTCATGGGCGTGCTCACCGACATCACCATCGAATTCCTGCGCGCCCAGCTGGACACCGGCGTGGACGCCATGCAGCTGTTCGACTCCTGGGCGGGCGCGCTGCCGCTGGCGCAGTACCGCGAGTTCGTACTCCCGCACTCCGAGCGCGTCTTCGCCGAGCTGGCCGAATACGGCGTCCCCCGAATCCATTTCGGTGTCGGCACCGGCGAACTGCTGGGCGCGATGGCGGAGGCGGGCGCGGATGTGGTCGGCGTCGACTGGCGTGTCCCGCTGACCGACGCCGTCCGCCGCATCGGCCCCGGCAAGGCTCTCCAGGGCAACCTCGACCCGGCCGTCCTGTTCGCCGGACCCGCCGCCGTGGAATCCGAGATCCGCCGCATCGCCCACGACGCCGACCAGGCCATCGCCCTCGGCGCCACCGGCCACATCTTCAACCTCGGCCACGGCGTCCTCCCCGACACCGACCCGGGCGCCATCACCGCCGCCGTGGAACTCATCCACAGCCTCCCCACCCCACTCTGACCGCGTCAGCCGCTACCAGGACCCAATGGGCTTCGGGCTCCACGACACCCGGATCTTCGGCTTCGTGGTGAGCTCCAGCAGCTCGATGTCGTTGTCGCGGAACCACAGTCGAAGCCCCTCGCCGCCGGACCCGTCGCGCACCACCGTCAGGTGCGACAGCCTCCGCAAGCGGCCGATATGCACGATCTCCATGTCGTCGACGTAGAGGCTCACATATGCCTCGGCGGCGGACGGGTCTATGGAGAACAGCACGGTGGTCACACCGCGCGTGAGTCGGAATCCGTGCAGTCCGACGGGCCAGTGCAGGTCGTCGTATCGCGTATCGGGTTCGCCCTCGAACAGCCGGATCAGCTCGGCGAGCTCGGGTGTCTCCATGGCGTGACGGTAGCCGACCATGGGGCCTGAATCGCGGCCGCGGGCTGCCCGTGCGGAGCCTGCTTCGGCGGCGTCGCGTCGATCACCGTGTGGTGTCGCGGGTGACCAGGGGCGGCGTGGGTCACAGCCGGTGCAGGAGTAGGTTCCGAAGGGCAGCGGCTCGCCGGTGGGATGCGGTGTCGCTGTCGCCTCGCTCGTGCGGTCGGGTGCGGTGATTCCGAGTGGCTGAGGAGTGGTCGATGCGGGTCGCGGTGGTCGGTGGCGGGATCAGCGGGTTGGTGGCGGCGTATCGGTTGCGGGGGGCATTGGGGGAGCGGGTCGAGCTGGTGCTGGTGGAGGGGGGTGAGCGGGTCGGGGGGATTCTGCGGACCGTCGATATCGCGGGGGAGCCGGTGGATCTGGGGGCCGAGGCGTTCGTGGGGCGGCGGCCCGAGATCCCGGCGCTGATGCGGGAATTGGGGATCGCCGAGCAATTGGTGCACCCGGCGGGCAAGCGACCGCTGATCTGGTCGGGCGGGGCCGCGCATCCGTTGCCCGAACGCACCCTCATGGGGATTCCCGCAGCGGCGGAAGCGGTTGCGGGGCTGGTCGACGCGGAGACCATGGGGCGGATCGCGGGCGAGCCGGAATGGCCGCTGCGGTGGGAACGCGGCGGGGATGTCGCGGTGGGCGCGCTGGTGGCGGAGCGTTTCGGGGCGCAGGTGGTGCGGCGCAGCGTGGATCCGCTGCTGGGCGGGGTGTACGCCGGAACCGCCGACACCATCGGAGTGCGCGCGGCCCTGCCGACGCTGGCGGCGGCGCTGGACGCCGGAGCCGCCAGTCTCACCGAGGCCGTGCGCAAGGCCCTTCCGCCGCAATCGGATACACCGGTCTTCGGCGGCATTCGCGACGGCTATCGGGTCCTGTTGGACGCCTTGCGCGCCGCCGCCGACGTGCGGGTCGAAACCGACACCGCCGCAACCCGTCTCACCCGCACCGGTGCGCGCTGGCAACTGGACCCGATCGGCCCGGTGGACGCCGTGGTGCTGGCCACCCCGGCCCCCGTCACCGCCGCCCTGCTGCGCGAGATCGCCCCGGCCGCCGCCGACCTCGCCGGTGGCATCGAACTGGCCTCCTCCGCCGTAGTGGCGCTGGCCCTCCCGCGCGACACCCCGCTGCCGGACAATTCCGGGATTCTCGTCGCCACCGGGGAACCGTTGCGCGCCAAGGCGTTCACGCTCTCCAGCCGCAAATGGCCGCATCTGGCCGCCCGCGAGGTGGCCCTGGTCCGCGCCTCCTTCGGCCGCTTCGGCGACCCGGCCCCGCTGTCCTGGTCGGACGAGGACCTTACCGCCGCCGCCGTGGACGACCTCACCACCGTCATCGGCACCCCGGTCCGTCCCGTCACCACGGTGGTGCAGCGCTGGCCCGGCGGCCTCCCGCAGTACGCCCCCGGCCACACCGAACGCATTGCCGCCCTGCGCGATACCGTCGCCGACCTCCCCGGCCTGGCCTTGGCGGGGGCCTATCTGGACGGTGTCGGCGTCCCCGCGTGCGCCGCGTCCGGCACCACCGCCGCCACCCGTATCGCGAACCACCTGGCCAGCGTCCGGTGAACGCGGCACCGTGCATCGGGTGCGCGGCGAACGGCTCGGCCATGAACGTGGCGCGCACATTCTCGCCGGTCGGGATGTCGGCAGCGGCGTGAAACCGCCCACCCGTCGTCGGTTCCGTCTATCCGCTGGCTCGGCGCTCGTGCGCGAGCCCGGCCGTCGCGGGCGAGGACGCGCCCGACGGCGGAGCCCGTGGCGCAAGCAGCCCCGGATCCACCGCGCGGCACCGGCGGAACGACCGCGGGCAGTCGGACCCTTCGCCGTCGAGGCGGCACACGCGTGGCGGCGCGCACCACCGGTGAGCCCGGCGCGCGAGTGTGCGCCGAAACTCGCCGGTGGCGGGTGTGTTCGACATCTATCCCGAACACGTCGCCCGGCGTGCCGAGACGATCCGGGTGAATGGCACGATGGGGGTATGGCGCGACTCGACTACAAGGCCCTCAACGACACCATCCGCTACCTCATGTTCTCGGTGTTCCAGGTGGAGCCCGGGGCGCTGGGGGACGAGCGCGAGGCGATCGTCAAGGAGGCGAGGGCTTTCTTCGATTCGCTGGAGGAGCGCGGGGTGGTGGTGCGCGGCCTCTACGACGTGGCCGGGATGCGCGCCGACGCCGATTTCATGATCTGGTGGCACGCCGAGCAGATAGAGCAGCTGCAGGCCGCCTACGCCGATTTCCGCCGCACCACCGAACTGGGCCGCGTCAGCGCCCCGGTGTGGAGCAATGCCGCCCTGCACCGCCCGGCCGAGTTCAACAAGAGCCACATCCCGGCCTTCCTCGCCGGTGAGGAGCCGGGCAAGTACATCTGCGTGTACCCCTTCGTCCGCTCCTACGAGTGGTATCTACTCCCCGACGAGGAGCGCCGCAAGATGCTGGCCGACCACGGCAAGGCCGCCCGCGGCTACCCGGACGTGCGCGCCAACACCGTGGCCTCCTTCGCGCTCGGCGACTACGAGTGGCTGCTCGCCTTCGAGGCCCCCGAACTGCACCGCATCGTCGACCTCATGCGCGACCTGCGCGCCACCGAGGCCCGCCTGCACGTCCGCGAGGAAATCCCGTTCTTCACCGGCCCGCGCGTCGAGGTGGAGCAACTGGTCAACGCACTGCCCTGAGCTCGATAGCCAATCGTTAGCCAGTCGACTGCCCCAGGAATTCGGGGCATGCGCGGAATCCCTTGCTCTCCGTAGGGTTTCTGCGACTTGTTCGTCTGCGGAGTCCGAGGGGTGCGACCGCAGGAAGACTGGTTGTTCAGTCGATCGGACCACGACCACCGAGGTGTCGCATGGGCGGTGACACCGACGTGTCGTGGGCCCGTTCGTCATCCTCCGCCGCTGCCCGCGCTACCGCTCGGTGGGTGTCAACCGCAGTGAGATGGAGTTGATGCAGTAGCGCTTGTCGGTGGGCGTCGGATAGCCCTCACCCTCGAAGACATGCCCCAGATGGCTGTGGCAGGTGGCGCACAGCACCTCGACCCGGCGCATGCTCAGGGAATCGTCCGGGCGCAGGATGACCGCGTCGGAGTTCGCCGGATCGAAGAATGACGGCCAGCCGCAGTGCGAGTGGAATTTCTCGCCGCTGCGGAACAATTCGGCCCCGCAGGCGCGGCAGGAGTAGACACCCTCGGTCTCGGTGTCGGTGTACTCGCCGGTGAAGGCCCGTTCGGTGCCGGCCTCCCGCAGCACCCGGAACTCCTCGGGGGAGAGTTTGGCCCGCCACTCCTGCGGCGTCAGCTGAATGCGCGGTGCCGGAAGCGAGGTATCAGCATCGGAACTCATGCCCCCACGCTAATACGTCGCTTCGGCGCTCGCAGCGTCCTACGGCTTGGCGGTTTCGACGGCCTCGCGGGGCCGCCCGTTCAACCGCTCGCGTGTCACCGCGGTCTCCGGATGCATCCACGGCGGATCGAGGGTGAGGCCGACGCGCAGCCGACCCTCGCGCCTGGCGGCCAGATAGCGGTCACCCAGGACACAGAACACCACGATGAGCAGCAGACCCCACCCGAAGGTGGTGCGCAGGTACTCCAGGGTGCGACCGGCGCTCTGCCAGCGGTCCGACAGCCACTTGTCGTAGGTCATGAAACCGAAGATGGCCAGCCAGGCGGGCCAGTTCCGCAGCACCGAATTGCGCAGCACCACCGTCATGAGGAACGGGAACACCATCATCGAGTAGTACATCTGGCCCAGCGAGGGCAGCAGCCAGGACGCGATCAGCAGCACGCCCGACATGGTGCAGATGAAGAACACCTCGTCGTCGCGATAGTAGCGGTACAGCAGCCACAGCGAGATCGCGACCAGTACGCACATCGTGAGGCGGATGGTCCAGGTGAGCCAGTCGGCGACGCCGTAGTAGGCGGCATTGCCGACGATCGCGCTGTTGAAGTAGTCGCGGGTCTCCATGAGGTACGGCACGGTCCGGTTCACGAAGTCCATCGGATCCACGATGAGCGGCCAGGCGAGCGCGTTCAGCACCGCGGGCACGGCCACAGCGGTGATGAGTGTCTTCCACTGGCCGCGCATCAGCGCGATGAGCAGCAGCGGCGCAAGCGTGGGCTTCACCGCGATGGTCAGACCCATGACCGCTCCGGCCCACAGGTCTCGCCGTTGTAGCAGCAAGTGGATGAACACCACCTCGGCCAGCAGCAGGCAGCCGTTCACATTGGTGAAAACCAGTGTGTTGATCACGGTCTCGGACATGAACATGGCCAGCAGCAGCGCGGGCGCGGCCACCGAGGAGAGCGTGAACTTGAACAGGCGCAGCAGCAGATACCAGGCGAGCAGAATCGCGACCGCGTTGAGCAGGATGAAGCACCAGCGCGACTTCTCCGGATCGAGAATCGCCAGCGGCGCGATGAGCAGTGTCCCGCTGGGCGGGTACAGGTAGTGCGGGTCGGTCGAGCCGAAGTCCGCGGTGTAGATCGGCTGGTTGTTCAAGAACGCCAGCGACGCGTTGTAGACCGGTCGGAAGTCGTCGGTGATGAATCCGTTGACGGCCTTGATGAACACTCGGTTCAGTACGGTCAGGATCGCGAAGGGCCACAGTGCGAAGTTCAGGACCTCGGCGGTGGTACGAGCTGTTCGGGGCTCGAGCTGGCGAAGGAACACTGGGGCACGGTACACCGGAACGTACCGGCATGGGTGCGCGGACCCGCCGAAAGCGTGCGATAGCGCACAATCTCCCGGGGCATCGGCGTGGCCGCGCTGACCGGCGCGACTCCCGCCTACCGGTCATCCGACCGACCGATCGGGCTCAGGCCGGACAGGCGGTGCCGTTCTCGGGCAGGGTGCCCTGCCGCAGGTAGTCCACGACGGCCCGCTGCGCACAGCCGGAATGCGACACCACCGGATGCCCCCACCCCTGCCATTCCACGGTGGAGGTGCGCGCCCCTGCCGCGGCCAGCGCCCCCGTCACCGTGGGCCGTCCCTCGTCGCCGACCACCGGGTCGGCCTTCGCGCCCAGCACCAGCGTGTCGAGTTCGAACTTCTCCGGCATGGCCTGCGGTGCGGCGACCGGCCAGGCCGAACACACCATGAGGTCGATGGCCGCCACCCGCCCGAACACCGGGTATTCGCCGCCCCAGGTGCCCATCAGCTCCCGGGCCTGCACCGGAGTGGCGGGCAGCTGGCTGTCGCTGCACCGGTTCACGAACGCGCCGTCGTTGGCGATGGCCGCGGCGGCCCGCTGCACCCGCGGCGTGATGGGTCCGCGATCGCCGCGTCCGAGTGCGGCCAGGGCGTCGGCGAATTCGGTGACGACCGGATTCGGCAGTCCGCGCGGATCGCCGAGGAAGTCGCGCAGCGTGGTCACCAGCGCCGACGCCGACAGTTCCCCGAACTCCCCGCGCTCGGCCCGCGCCACCAGATCGGCGATGGCGGTGCGCGGATCGTCACCCAGGGCGCAGTTCAGTGCCCGGCAGCGCTGGGCGAAGGCGGTGAGCGCGGCCTCGGCGCCCTTGACCCGCTGCTCGGCCCGGCCGACGGCATCGGTGTCAACCGGTGCGGGGGAGTCGAGCACCAGGCGGGCGAGGTGGTCGCCGTACTTGCGGGCGTAGGCCAGCGCGATATTCGACCCGCTGCCGCTGCCGAGCAGCGCGATGTGCTCGACCTGCCACTGCCGCCGCAGCTGTTCGATGTCGTCGGCGGCGTGCGCGGTGTCGAAGGTGCCCTGTCCGGGTTGCAGGTAGTCCTGGCAGGAGATGGTGGCGTCCTGGCTCAGCCCGGCCACCGCCGCCACCGGATCGCTTGCCCCGGGACCGAATTGGGCCTGGTCGAGCAGTCGCTGCCGGATATCACCGCCCACGCAGTCGATGGGCTCGGAGCTGCCGATGCCGCGCCGGTCCACGGCCACCACGGGCCGCTCACTCAGCAGCGCTCCCGCTCCGCCCGCCGCGAAGGCCGCCAGCGTGGCGGTGGAGGCCCGGTCCGAACCCGACGTCAGCACCAGCGGGGCGGCGTCGGCGGGGGTGCGGTCGTAGCGGGCGCGCAGGGCCGCGGTCTGGAAGTTGCCGCCCACGCCGCCGGTGGCGTCCACCTGCGTGGTGTATTCGGCGCACTCCAGGACGAGTCCGGCGGGCGGCGGGCCCAGTGACAGCAGATTGAAGGTGGGGACGGTGCAATCCCGCCATGCCAGCTCGGTTTTCGGCACCTCGGGGGCGGGGGGCGGGGTGGGTTCGGTGGAGGTCTGCACCTCCCCGGCCTGGCGCGGCCGTTCGACGGCGACGTCGGGGCGGTCCGACGGTCCGGCCCCGCAGCCGGTGGTCACCAGGATCGAAAGTGTCGACGCCAGCAGAGCGGCCCGAGTCCAGCGCATGCGCTACAGCCTGCCAGGTCCGGCGGCTCGTTTCAGCAATGGGTGGGGCGGCCGGTGCGCCGCCGACCCGGCGAACGAGGTCGCGAGGGTGGCGTCAGCCATGCGGGTGGGCGCGTTCCCAGCGGGTGAGCATGGTGCCGTCGTCCGCGAGCAGCAGGTGCCGACAGCACATGGGGGTCGGCATGGCATTGGGGGACAACGCGATCCGCCGTCCGTTTCCGCCCACCAGCAGGGGTGTCACGGTGAGGCAGAGGTCGTCGACGGCCTCTGCCTCGATGAGGTCGCCGAAGAGCGCGGGGCCGCCCTCGCACAGCACCCGGCGGAAGCCGCGTTCGCCCAGGGCGGTGCGGATTCCGTCTGCGGTGCAGGCGGTCTCGCCCGCTTCGACGATCTCGGCTCCGGCGTCGGTGAGCGCCTTCTTGCGGTCGGCGGGCGCGTCGACGGTGGTGAGGATGAGCGGATGGGCGCCGGTATCGGTGAACAGGCGGCTGGTGGGATCGAGTGCCGCGCTGGCGGTGACCACCGCGATGCGGGGCGGTGCGCCGTCCGGGTGGCCGCCGAACCCGTGGTGGTGCAGCCGGATTCGCAGGCGCTCGTCGGTGTGGGCGGCCCCGTAGTTCTCGGCGCGGGCGGTGCCCGCACCGACGAGCACCACGTCGGCGAGGTCACGCAGCAGATGGAAGACCCTCTTGTCGGCGGGGGTGGCGAGTCCGCCGGAGCGTCCGTCCAGGGTGGCCGCCCCGTCGATGCTGGTGACGAAGTTGACGCGTATCCACGGCCGATCCGGTCGCGCCGGATAGGCGTACATCCCGACCAGGTGGTCGTCACCAACGGCTGCGAGCTGTGTCACATTGGGGATACGCTGCATGACTGTCCATCACACCACGTCAGTACGCTACGCGGGTGCAACAACGCCTCGTCGATCGCCACCCGGAGGTTCCGGCAGATCAGCTCGTCGCCCAGATGGTGCCGCCGCCCACCTTCGACGAGGTGAGCTTCGCCTCCTACATCCCCGATCCCAAGGAGCCGACCCAGGCCGCCGCCGTGCGCACGGCCGAGGAGTTCGCCGCCCAGGTCACCAAGGTGCGCAAGGCCGCCGACAAGAAGGGCCTGTTCGGCAAGAAGAAGCCGGTGCAGGGCGTGGGCCTGTACCTGGACGGCGGCTTCGGTGTCGGCAAGACCCACCTGCTGGCCTCGATCTTCCACAGCGTGCCCGCCCCGAAGTCCTTCGGCACCTTCGGTGAGGTCACCAATCTGGTCGGCGCGCTCGGCTTCAACAACGCCGTGGAGCGGCTCGCCGCCAACAGCGTGCTGTGCATCGACGAGTTCGAACTCGACGATCCGGGGGACACCATGCTCGTCTCGCGCCTGCTGACCGAGCTGACCGCACGCGGCGTCTCGGTGGCCGCCACCTCCAACACCCTGCCGGGGCAGTTGGGCGAGGGCCGCTTCGCCGCCCAGGACTTCCTGCGCGAGATCAAGAAACTGGGTTCGCTGTTCGAGGCCGTGCGCGTGGACGGACCCGACTACCGACACCGCGACCTGCCGCCCGCCCCCGAACCCACCGCGCCCGAGCTGCTGGCCGAGAAGGCCGCCGCCACACCGGATTCCACCCTCGACGAGTTCGACCAGCTGTGCAAGCACCTGAGCACCCTGCACCCGTCGCGGTACGGCGCGCTGATCCACGGCATCTCGGCGGTTTACATCTCCGGCGTGCACACGGTGACCGATCAGGCGGTGGCGCTGCGCATCGTGGTGCTGGCCGACCGGCTCTACGACGCCGGTATCCCGGTGACCGTCTCCGGCGCCAAACTGGACCGGATCTTCTCCCAGGAGATGTTGGACGGCGGCTACCGCAAGAAGTACCTGCGCGCCATTTCGCGCCTGCTGGCGCTGTCGCGTTTCGAGGCCCCGGCCGCGTCCTGAGGCGGGCGGCCCCGGCCGCGATACTTCCGTCCGGTAATTTGCCGGGGGATCGCCGGACCGTGGAGTCCGGCCGACGGAAAGAGGTACCCATGGTGCGCGACCGCGCTGTCCGGGCCGTCCTCGCGGCCGCCCTCTGCTTCGCACCCGTCGTCGGCGCGGCGGGCACCGCCGCGGCGGCCGATCCGTCCGCCGCGACCACCGCCGTGGTGGTGAGCACCGACGATCGGTCCCTTGGGTTGCGGGGCGTCGCCAACGCCCGTGACGCGGGCGGCTACCGCACCACCGACGGGCATACCGTGCGCACCGGCCTGGTGTTCCGCAGCGGAGATCTGAGCAACGCCACCGACGCCGATCAGGCCGCGCTCACCGCCCGCGGCCTGACCGTCGTCGACGACCTGCGCACCTCCTTCGAGCGCGCCGCCGCCCCCGATCGGGTGCCGGCCGGCGCGACGCTGAACCACGACGACGTCATCGGCCAGGCCCCGCCGCAGGTGCTGGTCTCCACGCTGTCGGCGGGCGCGGATCTCTACCGCGCCTTCATCACCGCCCCCGGCGCGAACGCGGGCTTCGCGAGTGTCTTGCGCGATATCGCCCACGCCGACGGTTCGGTGCTGTTCCACTGCACCGCGGGCAAGGACCGCACCGGGTGGACCGCCGCGGTGCTGCTCACCCTCCTCGGCGTGGACCGCGACACCGTCACCTACGACTACCTGCTGTCGAACCACTATCGCGGGGCGGCGGCGAACGATGCCCTCAACGGCGTGGTCCCGGCGGCGCTGGACGCGGCATTCGATCAGGTCGAGCGGAGCTACGGTAGCTTCGACGGCTACGTCCGCGACGGCCTGCGGCTGACCGATGCCGATATCGCGGCTCTGAAGGCGAAACTGCTCGCCTGAGACAAGCGAAACCGCTCGCCTGATACCCGGTGCCGTACCCGGACGCGGGAACCCGGGTCGGCGGCTGTCACTGCTGCCTAACCGGCGTCTGCCACCGCGCGCATCCGATCTCCGCGCGAGCTGTACAGCTCCCGGGCACGAGCCGGGGTGATGGTCTCCGCTGTGGTCGGCGGTTCGTACTTCACGTGCTGGGCCAGGATCTGTCCCGCCATCGGCGCGATGAGCGGGGCGGCCTTGATCAGGCCGAACGAGTTGAACAGCGCGAACAGCCAGACCAGGATCTTCGCGGCGGGGCGGACGGCCAGATCCACCAGCACCGGGTAGTCGTATCCGCCGAGGCGGCGCATCCACTGCGGGGTGATGGGCGCGGAGGCGAGCGACAGCAGCCTGCTGCCCAGCGCATAGGTGATGCCCGCGCCGTTCTTCCGGGATGTCCACAGCAGATGCCGCATGCCCTCGGCGGCGGCCTCGGAGACGCACAGCCGCGGGCGCACCCGCGCGTAGTACTCGCGCACCTCGGCGCGGTTGCGCGGGACGTCCTCCGGCTTGCAGGTCTGGAGTTCGGCGGCGATGGCGCATTCGGCCCAGTACCGTTCGTCCTCCTCGGGGGTGAGCGGGCCGGGGCCGTAGACCTCGTAGGCCTTGAGCACCGAATGCCAGCCGGTGATGTGGATCCACAGCTGGGTTTCGGGGCTGTTGGCGCTGTAGCGCTGCCCGCTGATCGGTTCGATGCCGGTCATGGGCGCGTGCACCCGCATGAGATGTTCGGATGCCTGGATGGCGGTGCGTCCGTCCCCGATGGCCGCGATGAGGAAGTACGAGAACGTATTGTCCAGCCGACTGCGCGGATCGGTGTAGATGCCCCGGGCGTCGGCTACGGCCGCGGTCAGGAACGGATCGAAGTGTTCCAGGACGACCGCTCGCTGGAAGCCGATGACCGCGGTGGGAGCGGTCCAGATCTTCCAGCTCAGCGAATCGGGGCCGAAGAACCCGTAGTCGTCCCTGCGGAGGGTGGTCGGATCGAAGGCCATGGGCTGCTCCCTCGGTGCGTGCTGCGCCGGACGGCGAATACAACGCCACCGTAGCAATTGTGAGGAGCGAATACAACGGTGCCGTAGTATTTGCGTCGTCGATCGTTTTCCCATTCCGGGCCGGGACTGACACGATGGTCGAATGGAGGTGAGCTGGCCGTGACGAAATCCCGCACCGGGACCGACCGCCCGCGCCGCCGCTACGCGCCGCGCCTTCCTCCCGAACAGCGTCGCGCCCAACTGCTCGACGCCGCCTACGCCGTCCTCGGCCGAGCCGAACTGCACGAACTCAGCATGGAGGCCGTCGCGCAGCAGGCCGGCGTGGCCAAACCGGTGCTATACACGGTCTTCAAGACCCGCGCCGAACTGGTGGAAGCACTGCTGGAGCGGGAACGTGAACGCGGCCTCGAACAGGTCGCCGACACCCTGCCCACCGATCTGGTCGGCGCCGATCCGGTGCTGGCGGCCTCCTCCACGGTGGCCGCCTTCATCGGCGTGGTGCTGGAGGATCCGACCCGCTGGCGGCTGATCCTCACCTCCCCGGGAAGCGCGCCCGAGGAATACCGTGCGGCCCTGCGCAGTTCGCGCACGGGCATCTTCGATCAGGCGGAGGCGCTGATCCGCATGGGTGCGGCGCTCGACTCCCGCTGGGCGACAATCGATTCCGGACTGCTCGCCAACTCCCTGCTCACCATCGCCGAAATGCTGGGCCGTCTCGCGGTGAGCGAACCGGCCGAGTATCCGAGGGAGCGACTCGACGAGTTCGTACGCTCCATCGTCGGTCTGCTCAGCGGCGGGGCGTGAGATTCGCTCGGAGCCGAATTACCGTGTGCCGCCCCCGTGTTCGGCATCCCAGCGATCCAGCAGGGCGGGCCACTCCTTGCTCATCCACACGAAGAAGTCGTGCATATCGCGCACCCGGGCCGCGTCCTTGCCGTCCGGATCGTCGAAGAGCGCGAGGCCGCGTGAGGTGGTGGCGGTCAGGCCCTCGTACATTCCGGCCTGCTGCCGCGTGAGTTCGGGCAGGATGCCCGGCCGCACGGAGTAGTAGTCGCGGCGGTCGCCCGGTTTGCCGGCCTTGTCCACCCAGCGCATGGTGGTGAGCGTCTTGAGTGAGCTGGAGATGGACCCCTTGGAGGCCCGCAGCGCCTCGGCGATCTGATTGAACGTCTGCTCGGGCGGGTCGCAGACCAACAGCCACCCGACGGTGCGGCCGACCATGCGGACCAGCCCCATCCGCTCGAGGACGAGCGCGAAATCCTCCACGAAGGCCAATTGGGCGTCGGTGGGAGCGGTATTCGATTCGGCTGCGCTGGTCATGGGACGAGTATTCCTTTCGTCGGAAACGGCGGTGCGGAGCGGGTTCGCCGAACCCGCCCCGCGTTCGGAGGCTCAGACCGCGAGGTCGCGGCGATCGAAGGCGGCCAGCGACAGTCCCACCGCGATGGCGACGAGCACCACCAGTACCGCGAGATATCCGATGTTCCAGCCGTTCACCAGCGGCGAATCACCGCCCGCGTAGTAGAAGGGCGACAGCCGGCGCAGCCACTGCGCGCCGTCGATCATCCCGCCCAGGTTGTTGGCGAGATATCCGAGCACCGCGACCAGCGCCGCGACCGCGAGCGCGGTCCCGCGGTGGCCGGTGGCGGCTCCGGCGAGCAGCGTGATGGCGCCCACCGTCAGGGTCAGCAGCCCGAGTCCGGCGACGGCGGCGAGGATGTTGCCCGCCGGAATCCCCATATCGGCGCTCGCCGCCCCGGCCAGGACCGCGAGGCCGAACACGGTGACCACCACGGAAGTCTGCGCCGCGAACGCCGCGCATCGCTGCAGCAGCAGGTTGGCGCGGTCGATGGGCTGGGCCAACAGCAGGTCCAGGGTGCCGCTGTCCTCCTGGGCGGCCGTGCGGGTCGCGAAGGTGATCGCGAAGATGAGCAGCAGCAGCGGCCCCATCAGCGCGAACATGGTCGACTCCAGATAGCCGGTGGCCGTGCCGAAGTCGCCCATGCCGAGGGCGTCGTAGAAGCCGCCGCCCTCGATGTCGAGCGCGCCCTGCTCCTTGAAGGTGGAGTAGGAGGGGACGTAGATCATCGGCACCGCGAACAGCGCGACCGACCAGCCGATCAGTCCGCGCCGCTGTTCCGTGATGGTCTGGGTGAACACCGAGCGAGTCATATCGAATTCCTTTGCGTGAGAACGTGTGCGGAGGGTTCAGCGGCCGTACAGGCTGAAGAACATCTGCTCCAGGTCGGGTTCGGTCGACAGCACGCTGACCAGTGGATACTTGGCGGCGGTCTTGAACAGCGCGTCCACCTCGCCCTCGGTGGTGCAGCGCAGGCTGCGGCCGGAGATCTCGAGGTCGCGCACCCCCGGCAGTCGCTCGAAGTCGTCGGCGAAAATATCGGCGGCGAAGACCATTTCGACGCTGCGCGGGGCGCGGCGGCGCAGCTCCTCCACATTCTCGGTGCCGAGCAGCTGCCCGGCGCGCATGATGACGGCGCGATCGGCGGTCTGCTGCACCTCGCTGAGGATGTGCGAGGACATGAACACCGTCTGCCCGTTGCGCTTGGCCTCGCCGACCAGTTCCAGAAACCGTTGCTGCAGCAGCGGATCCAGTCCCGAGGTGGGCTCGTCGAGGATCAGCAGATCGGGGGAGTGCATGAAGGCGGCGACAATGCCGACCTTCTGCTTGTTGCCCTTGCTCATCGAGCCCACCCGCTTGGACAGGTCCAGATCCAGCAGTCCGGCCAGCTCCTCGATCCGCCCCGCGGGCACGGTGCCGCGCTGATCGGCGAAGAACGCCAGCAGCTCGCGCGCGGTATTGCGCCCCTCCAGGGCGAGTTCGCCGGGCAGGTAGCCGATGCGCCGCCGCAGCTCCGCGCCGCCGGCGCGGGGGTCGGTGCCGAAGATCTCGACCTGTCCGGCGGTGGGTCGGATCAGGTCGAGCAGGATGCGGATGGTGGTGGATTTGCCCGCGCCGTTGGGGCCGAGGAACCCGAACACCTCGCCCGGCGCGACATCGAGCGTCAGATCGGTGAGGGCGACGTGCTTGCCGTAATGCTTGGTCAGCCCGGCGACGCGAATGGCGGGGACGGTCATCTTCACTCCTTGGTTGCCGCTCTACACTTGGTTCTGCATGTGCGGTGTGTTCAGTAAACACTGAACATCATGAACATGTCAATGCCCCGGGGCTCGCGAAAATACGTGTTGACGGCCGTTCGGCCCAGCTATATTTTGGTGAGCCTCATGGGTTTCCTCTTCCTGTAATCACACGGCCGCGTCGAGCTCCGCTCCGCGGCGATCCCACGCGAATCACTTCGAACCGGCCGTTCGTGCGGCCAGAACAGGGGATACCTGTGCGTACTGCCCAACTCACGCTCTCCGAGGTCACCAAGCGCTACGACGAGCGCGTCATCCTCGACCGGGTGAGCCTCACCATTCGGCCCGGTGAGAAGGTCGGCGTGGTCGGCGACAACGGCAGCGGCAAGTCGACGCTGCTGCGGCTGCTGGCCGGGTGCGAATCGCCGGACAATGGCGAGATCACCGTGCATTTTCCGGGCGGCGTCGGATATCTCGCCCAGGTCTTGGATCTGCCCGACAGCGCGACCGTGGCCGATGCGATCGATCTGGCCCTGGCCGAGCTGCGGGAGCTGGAGGCCGAGATGCGCGCGGCCGAACGAGCCATGGTCGCGCCCGGTCCGCTCGGCCGCCGTCTCGACGCGTACACCGACCTGGTGGCCCGGTTCGAGGCGCGCGGCGGTTATCAGGCCGACGCTCGGATGGCGGCCGCGCTGCACGGTCTCGGTCTACCGGAGCTGGACCGCGACCGTCCGCTGGGAACGCTCTCCGGTGGTGAGCGCCGCCGCCTCGCTCTAGCGGGAACCCTCGCCGCCGCACCGGAACTGCTGCTACTGGATGAGCCGACCAACGATCTGGACGATGCCGCCATCGCCTGGCTGGAGCAGCGGTTGCGCGACCATCGCGGCACCGTCGTCGCGGTCACCCACGACCGGGTGTTCCTGGAGCGCATTACCTCGGTCGTGCTCGAGGTGTACGCGGGCGCGGTGCGCCGCCATGGTGACGGCTACGACGGTTACCTGGCGGCCGTGGCGGCCGCCCGGCGCCGCCAGCGGCGCGAATTCGAACAGTGGCAGCGGGAGCTGGCTCGGAATCAGCGCCTGGCCGACTCGAATGTCGCACGGCTGGAGGCGATTCCGCGCAAGTTGCCGCTCGCGGTCTTCGCGGCCGGACCGTTCCGGTCGCGTGGGCGCGGGCACGGTGCCATGTCCCGCATTCGCAATGCCAAGGAGCGGGTGGCCCGGCTGACCGCCGATCCGCTCGCCCCGCCACCGGACCCGCTGCGCTTCGCCGCCGCGTTCGCGACGGCCGGTGCGGCGGACGGCGGTCCGCTCGCGACGCTGTCGGAGGTGGTCGTGGCCGACCGCCTCCGGGTGGACGAGCTGCGCATCGCGGCGGGCGAGCGGGTGCTGATCACCGGGCCCAATGGCGCGGGAAAGACCACACTGCTGAAACTGCTTGCCGCCGAACATCGTCCCGATGCGGGCACGGTCACGGTACCCGCCCGAGTCGGCCATCTGCGACAGCGGGAATCGCCCTGGCCGCCCCGGATGACGGTGCTCGACGCCTACGCCGCGAACCGGCCCGGCCACCCCGACGAGCACGCCGAATCATTGCTGTCCCTCGGGCTTTTCCGCCCATCGGAATTGCGACTGCGCATCGGCGAACTCTCCTACGGCCAGCGTCGCCGCATCGAAGTGGCCCGGCTGGCCACCGATCCCGCCGACCTGCTGCTGCTGGACGAACCCACCAACCA
This sequence comes from Nocardia sp. CC213A, assembly GCF_030766805.1. NCBI lineage: Bacteria > Bacillati > Actinomycetota > Actinomycetes > Mycobacteriales > Nocardiaceae > Nocardia > Nocardia sp. CC213A. The sequence continues at coordinate 246,270 of NZ_JASFXA010000005.1, read as the reverse complement.
CCTGTCGCCGGAGCTGGTGGAGGATCTGGAACAGGCGTTGACGGACTATCCGGGCGCGGTTGTCCTGGTCACCCACGACCGCCGCATGCGCCACCGCTTCACCGGCCGTCACCTCGAGCTGCGCTCCGGTGCCGTCCACACCCCGGCGGTCGCTGCCTGACCAGAAAAAGGCCGCGACGCGCCGCCGCTCGAAGCCGACCGTCTCGCAGCGACGACACTGCCGGACGGCCGGGTGCCGACCTGGTCGGAGTGGGGTCCGTCCCGCCGCCCTCTCGTGCCGGACGCGGGTGGCGCACTGCTGTGGACCCGCACGGGTCCGACTCCGGGGACGCTGCTGACGCGGCGGTGGGAACGGTCAGAATGCCCGCTGCAAGACGAAATCGCTGTGCAGCTGTGCGCCGACCAGGAAGGTTTTGGTGCCGACCACCTGGAAGCCGTGCTTGGCGTAGAAGCTCTGGGCGCGCTGGTTCTCCTGGTTGACTCCGAGCCACACACCCGCGCTGTCGGCGGTGCGCGCCCGGTCGAGGGAGGCGGCCATGAGGGCGGCGGCGACACCGTTGCCGTGGTGGCCGGGCAGCACGTACATCTTGCTCAGCTCGGTCACCGGCCGCAGGGTGACCGCGGCCGCCACATCCGGATCGGTCGGTTCGGCGGCGACGAGCAGGCTGTAGCCGATGATGCGGCCGTCCGCGACCGCCTTGAGGACGGTGCGTGCCGGATCGGCGAGATAGTCGGTGAACCGCCGCGGGGACAGCACGTCGGCGATGAAGGCCGCGATATCGGCGGCACCCGCATCCGGCGGGCAGGCCAGCGGGAAGGTGACGGCGGCGACCTCGCCGAGCGCGGCGGCATCCGCGGGGGCGGCGAGTTCGACGGTCACGGTGGGATTGCTGCTCACCCGACCAGTGAAGCACGGGTGCGGGCGGCGCGGCGGCGCGCGCCCCGGGGGTGTCACGAAAGGGATTTGTGCGCAGGCGATGTCGGGCATCGGCCCCGGGTGCTACTTTTCGGGCCTTCGATGATCACGTACTCCTAGCGGTTGGGTAACGAATGCGGTCACTGTCATGCATGGTCCCCTGCTGCCTGCGGCACTCTGGAAGTAGACGGCGTGGGCTGGTGGTTTTCCGTACCGATGGGAAGCGGCTCACGGCGCAGTGGTTTGGGGCGGTGATCGTGTGAGCACGAGGCGAGTAGAGGTTCCGCACGGGCGGTCGGTGGTCTTGGCCGACCCCGTGCTCCCCGAACCGGTCGCACCACGAAGAACGGAAGCCGACGCGCGGGGCCATCGTCCGGGGGAGGCGTGCTTCACCCCCGGCTGCGCCGACTGCCGCTGGGACGAACAGCGGCTCAAGTACTGGCTGCGCGGCCGCCTGCTGGCCGCCGGGGCCGAGACCGCCCATGTGGACGGCACGGTCGGCCCGCTGGACCCGGATGTGCTGTGGCGGCAGGGGGATCGGGTGTGCGCGATCCAGGTGTGCGGTGCCGTGCCGGACCTCACCCGGGCTCGCCACCGCACCGCCGCGTTGAAGGCGGCGGGCTGCACCGAGGTGCTGTGGCTGTGCCCGCCCGGCTGGCAGATCGCACATCTGCCCGCCCTGGCACTGTCGGACTTCGCGCCCGCGGACTGCGACTACCGCGCGGTCGGCGGACAGCTGACGCCCGGACCGGGCGGATTGGTGACTCCGGGTGACAAGCCCTGGGAGATACGGGATTTCATCGAGAACTGGGTCGCGGGTGAGGTGGCCTACGGCTACCGCGACGAACATACGGGAGGGTGGGCCACGGTGGCCGATTGGGAACGTCACACGCGCACACAGGCGGCGGTCATCGCGCGCCAGCGCCGCGAGCTGATGAATCAGCGCACCGCGCTGGCACTGTCCCGCAAGGCCGCCCGCGACAGGTCCAAGCTGCTGTCCAAACTCACCCACCGGCTGGAACGCGCCGAGTCGTCCGCCCAGCAGCACGCCGACGAGCTGGCCCTCGCGCAGCGCCGCATCGCCGACCACGACCGCGTGGACGCCACCCTGCGGCTGACCGTGCGCAGTCAGCGGCAGGCCCTGGTGCACTGGCAGCTGATCTCCTGGTTCGCGCTCATGGTGATCATGACGTTCCTGGTGGCGGCCTTCGTGGTGCTGGACTGACCGGACCGACCGGGCGGGCCGCTCAGCGCAGTGAGCGGCCCGTGTACGCCGCGCCGACGGTTCCGGCCACGGCGCATCCGGCGACGATGGTCCACGCCAGCGGCCCCAGCGGGGTGCAGCCGAAGAAGTAGTTCACCCCGGGCGTCATGATGATGGCGGCCAGCAGCGCGGTGCTGCCCGCGGCCGTGGCCCAGACCAGCGGGCTGTCCCGGCCGATCATGAGGGTCTGGCCGAGCTGGGTGGTGACCAGGGCGGCCAGTGCCATGGTGGCGGCGCGCTTCGGGCGACCCGTGGCGCGGCCCAGTATCCACGCCGCGCCCGCCCCCGCCGTGGTGTACGCGCCGCGCACCGCGACGGCGCGCAGGAAGTCGCCGCCCAGTTCGGGTTTCGGCAGCTGGCGCAGTTCGTGTCCGGCGTCGTCGGGTTCCAGGCGGTCGGTGGCGGTCCGGGTGCCCGAGAGTGCCACCGCCATGGCCGGGCCGAGATCGGTCAGCAGGTTGACCAGCAGGAACTGTCGGGTGCCGATGGGTGCACGCCCGGACAGCAGGGTGCCCAGCATGGTGAAGGTCACCTCACCGGCATTGCCGCCGACCAGCACGCCGATGGCGTCGCGGACCCGCTGCCACATGCCGCGTCCCTCCACCAGGGCGGTGAGCAGGACCGTGAGGTCGATTGATCGCTCGTCGTCGCGGACCTCATCGGAGCCGGTGATGATGAGGTCGGCGGCCTCGCGGGCCGCGACCGAGCCGCGGGCGGCGAGCCCGATGCCGATATCGGCGGTGCGGATGGCGGCGGCGTCATTGCTGCCGTCCCCGGTCATGGCCACCACATGGTCGCGCCGCTGCAGCGCGGTCACGATGCGCACCTTGTGTTCCGGGCTCACGCGGGCGAAGACGGTGGCGCGGTCGATGAGTTCGGCCTGGGCATCCTCGTCCAGCTGGTCGAGGTCGGCCCCGGTGGCCACGGTCTCGGCGGGAATGCCGAGCTGTGTGGCCACGGCGCGGGCGGTGACCGGGTGGTCGCCGGTGATCATGCGCACGCTGATGCCGGTGCGGTCCAATTGCCGCACCAGGTCACGGGTTTGCGGCCGCGGGGTGTCGGCAAGTCCGATGAAGCCGAGCAGGGTCAGCTGTTCGATCTCGTCGGCCACGTCGTCGGGGGTGCGTGGGAAGTCGCGTCGCGCCACCACCAGGACGCGCAGGCCTCGTTCGGCGAGCTGCTGGATGCGGGCCTCGGCGGCGGACCGTTCGTCGGCGGTGAACTCGACCCGACGCCGCCCGCCGCTGCTGCCGTTGGCGCGCAGCACCTGGGTGCAGCGCGGCAGCAGCACTTCGGGCGCGCCCTTGACCGAGAGCCGGATGTGGTGGGCGGTGTGTCCGACCGCCGCCGCGTAGCCGCGATTGCTCTCGAACGGGATCTCCTCGATGGGATCCCAGGTGTGCGCCGCGTCCGGCCCGAGGGTGGCGTCCGCGGCCGCCACCACCGCGCGGTCGGTGGCATGCACCAGCGGGCCGTCCTCGGTGTGCGGGCAGGCGCGGGCCGCCGCGCGCAGCAGCCGCCGGGCCTGCGGGGTGTCCCCGGCCTGGTCGGTCTCCCAGGACTCCTCGAGGTCGGCGAGCGCGGCCAGATGCAGCTTCCCGGCGGTGAGGGTGCCGGTCTTGTCGAAGCAGACGGTGTCCAGCCGACCCAGCGCCTCGATGGTGCGGCTGGAGCGCACCAGCACGCCGCGCCGCGAGAGCCGACGGGTGGCCGACAGCTGGGCGACGGTGGCGACCAGCGGCAGCCCCTCCGGCACCGCCGCCACCGCCACCGCGAGCCCGTCGGCGAGCGCGGGCCGCAGCGGCAGGCCGCGCAGGAAACTGGTCGCGGTGACCAGACTGCCGCCGCCCAGGGTGAGCGGCAGCACCCGCTCGGACAGGGAGCGCAGATGCGCCTGCACCCCGGCGGTGCGCGGCGGCCCCGCCACGGCGAGGGCGCGGCCGGATTCGGTGGCGGAGGCGACCGCCACCACCACCGCGCGGGCGCTGCCGTTCACCACGACGCCGCCCTCGAACACCATGCAGGACCGATCGCCCAGGGCCGCACCGGGAGTCGCGCCGACCTGCTTGTCCACCGTCACCGATTCGCCGGTGAGCCCGGACTCGTCCATCTCCAGCCCGTCGGTCTCCAGCAGCCGCGCGTCGGCGGGCACCACATCGCCCGAGCGCAGCGCGATCACGTCACCGGGCCGCAATTCGTCGGCGGGAGTGCTGGTTTCACCGTCCTCGGTGACGAGGCGGGCGAGCAGGCGTTCACCGACCAGCAGCCGGTGCAGGGACTGTCCGGCGCGGCGGCGCTGCAACGCCGACACCACGGCATTGAGGCCGAGCACCGACCCCACCAGCACCGCGTCGGTGGGCGAGCCCAGCAGGGCGGAGGCGACCGCGCCCACGGCGAGCAGCGGGGTGAGCGGATCCGCGAGTTCCCGGCGCACCTGCTGCGCCAGATCGGCGACGGTCTCCGTGGGACGCGCCAGCCAGCGCGCCGCCTTCAGCGCCTCGGTGGTGACGGCTCCGTGCCGCGGCTGTCGGGGCTCGGGTGCGGGCAGCCGGGCCAGCACCTCATCGGGTTCCAGCGCATGCCAGGGCACCAGCGGTACCGGCGTGATCTGGTCGGTGCGCCCGGCGCGGCGGCCCGAGAACAGTCCGGTGGCGAAGCCGAGCAGGGCCGCCGACGAAATCGGTGCGGTGGCGGCCACCGGGCGCGTCCGGGTGGGGCCGGAGGCGAGCAGCAGGCCGCTGAGGGTGGAGGCCGACAGGGTCAGCACACGCCCACGTTCGCTGGCGGCGCGCGCGGGTCCGGCCGCGGCGATGATCCGCCGCGCACACGCCAGATTCGGGCACACCACTCCGGCCTGCCAGGGCACCCGCGACCGGGTGCCGTTCCCGTGCGCCAGCCCGATCCCGAGATCCGCCGCGGCCAACGCCTTGTGCGCGTTGCCGCTCAGCATGGCGACCACGTGACCCTGCCGCTGCAACCGCCGCACCAGGGCGGTGGTCGAGCCGCCCGCGGTCACGAATTCGTCGGCGCTGCGCCGCAATTCGGCCGTCGACTCGTCGCCGATGAGCACCACCCGCAATCCGGCCTTGCGCGCGGCGGCCAGCAGTCCGATCGCCTCGGGATGCAGTTCCCAGCCGACCAGCACCCGGCCCGCGACGTTGTCCCCGTCGCGCAACTCGTACCAGACCGGTTCGCCCTCATCGGTGTCCGCGTGCTTCCCGATCGGCCCCGCGTCGGGATCTTCGCCCGGCGCCTCCTGCTCCGGCACGAGGGTGAGCTGTTCGCGATGGCGCGAGCGCGGCGGGGGAATGGGGAGGTCGGGGCCGTCGCGCCAGAGCAGCCGCTGCGCGGCGCTCCAGACATGCTCGGTGGACCAGTCGGGGTTGTCGGTGTCGGCCGACAGCACGACCGGTCGGTCACCGCGCACCGCATGGCGGTCCACCACCAGGGCGGAGGCTCGGTCGAGCCGCCGCCAGAGTAGCGGGTCGATGGTCAGCACGCCCTGCACCGCCATGACCGTGGCCAGGGTGCCCGCGAAGGTCTCGCGGCTGGCCCGCGCCGCCTTGGGCACGCCCGCGGCGAGCGCGTCCGCCGCGTCCGACATGCCCCGGCTTCCGGCGAGGGAGGTGAAGGACACCAGGGCCGACCCCGTCGACACCTGCTCGGTGCAGCGCTCGACGGGACCGGGTGGCAGCGGCACCGGCCGGAGTTCGGGCGGCCGGTAGTGGTGGACGCCGGGTTGGTCCGGCCCGGCGATCAGATCGTCCCAGCGCTGCCACTGCGCGTACCGCGCGGCGGCTTCGACCAGCCGTACGGTGCGTTGCAGGCTGTCGGCGACGAGGCTGGCGAGGTGCCCGTCCAGCGCCTGCCCGAGCGCGCTGCCGGTGGTGAGCAGGGTGTCGGTGCGGTCGCGGCCGAGGTGTCGTTCCAGCAGCGCGCGTGCCGACGGCTGGCCGTCGGCGAGCGAGACGCCCGCGCGCAGCAGTTGCGCCGGGGTGGAGCCGGGCAGCGCCGAGCGCGCCACCGCCACCCCGATGCCGACGAGATCACCGGCCAACTGGACGGCCGCGGCCAGTACGGGTTCGCGTTCGGAGGTGTCGTCGACGACCTGGCTCCAGGCCGCGGTATCGGTTCCGGCGGCGCGTTCGGCGTCGACGAGGATCTCCTCCAGCCGCGCCGTGGTGAGCTTTTCCCGGTCCGCGGCGACCGTCACCCGCCCGAGCGCCTCGTTCACCCGGTGCCAGTGCACCCCGTCGGTGCGGTCGAGACGTTCGGACACCGCCTTCGCGACCCGGTCGGCCTGCTCGGAGTGCAGGCCCCGGACCTCGGCGTGAATCCGGTTGTCCCGGATGGCCACATGTCGTTGCCGCTGCCGTGGGCGCGGGTCGAACAGGGCCTCGAACTCCCGGGTGACGTCGTCGGTGAACTCGTTCACCGCGTCGGGCAGTATCGGTTCCAGCAGGTGGCGGGTCCCCCGGGCCGCCGCGGCGGCGGGACGGCCCACCAGGGTGACCGCGGCGGCGGCTCCGAGCATGGGAATCCGTAGCGGTGCGGTGGCGATCGAGCGCAGTCCGGGCATCAGCGTGCGGTCTCCGTCGTGGACGTGCGGGTGGTGGACTTGTCGGCGGTGGACTTGCCGGTGGTGGACTTGGCTGCCGTGGACTTGCCGGTCGTGGACTTGCCGGTCGTGGAACGCTTGCGTGTCGTCGGCGTCGTAGGCGGCTTCCGGCGCGCACCTTCCGCGCTGCCAGAGCCTTTCGCCCCGCGCTGGGACTTGTTCGCCGCGCGCTCGGACTTGCCTGCCGCGCGCTCGGACTTGCTCGCCGCGGCCGCGCTGTCGTCCGGGTGGTCGGAGGTGTCGTCCGCGTGCTCACGGCGCTGTGACCGATCCGAATCGTCGTGCCGCCGTGCGCGGTTGACCAGGTACACCGCGCCCGCGACGGCGCCCGCGCCTAGGGCGAGCGGCCATTCCACCAGTCCCACCACACCCGCGGCGGTCGCTCCGAGCGCGACCGCGGTCGGCGTGCTGACGCCTGATCTCGCGCCGGAGTACGCTCCCTGGACCGCACCGCGCGCCGCGCCGGTGGTGGCTCCCACCACCGCGCCGCCGACCGTGCCGACCGTGGCGGTCACCGCGGAGGTGGCCGCGGAGGCCGTGTTGTTCACTACCTTCGCCGTACCCGATGCAATTCCCATGACTGATCCCGAGGATGGTTGGTGACGATGTCATGGACGTAGCCCGGGAACGGGAAGGCAAACGTGCCCGCGGAAGATCAGGATTCGCGGCTCAGCCGGAACGGCCCACGGTCCCAACGCCATCCGTGCTTCAGCACCAGGGCGGCGAAATCCAGGAGTTCCATGCCGGTTTCCTCCCGGATCCGGCGTAGTTCCGCCCAGTCGACCGGTCCGTCGGCGAGCCGGTTGCGGAGAATGTTCTCGGTGCGTGCGTCGACCTGCCGCCGCATGAGGTCGGCGACCCCGGATTGACTGCCCGTCCACACCAGCCAACCCCAGCCGCGCGCGTGCGCGTACCCGCGCCCGGCCGCCGCCTTGGCCCGATTGGCGCGCACTGCCGCGTGCCCGAGCGGAATCACGTCGATGAGCACCACCCGCCCGTCGGCGAAGCGCACCGCCACACTCGGGTGGTGCACCCGCTGGGCTCCGTCGAGTTCGTATTCGACCGCGCCGGGATACTCCTGGAACTCCTCGACGCGTTCGCTCCCGTCCAGCAGGCGCAGCAGCCGCGCCTGCAAGCCGGTATCGAAGGTCACCTCGCGCCCGAGCTTCTCGGCGAACATGGTCCCGCGTCCGTCGTCGTCGAAGTCCAGGCGCCGCGCCGGGCCGTCGGGTAGCTCCTCGGGCGTGCCGTCGGCCCATTCCACGCGCCGCAGCCACGGATTCCAGATCCCGGCCGGCACCTCCTCGGGTTTGGCGGCGGGCAGCAGATGCCAGCGCCCCTTCTGCTGCCAGCCCGCGATGCGCTGAAAGACGAATCCGGCCAGCCGTTTCGAATCCTGGAGATCGTGCCCGGCCAGCCGCAGCTTCAGATACGCCCAGTCCTGTGCGGCGATATCGCTGTCGGTGGCATAGGTTTCGGCCAGCAGGGTGCGCACCAGCCGCTCGTCACCCAGGCCCACCGGATACCGTTCGGCGAAGACGGCCGTATCCGGATGTCCAGTGCCCTGCACCCGCCGCACCATCTGCCCGACGGCGCGGGTGTACAACTGCCGCGCCCGGTCCCGCGACACCCCGAGCCGTGCGCCCAACAGGGTCAGCGTTTCCGGGCTCTCCCCGTCGAGTCCCAGCCGGCAGGTGACGAGTTCCCGGTCGCGCGGCCGTTCCTCGGCCTGTTCGTCCACCATGACGGCGACGACCTCGTTGACGTCCTCGAGCCCGAAGGTCACGCTGTCCCGGCTGTCGAGCAGTCCGCTCGCACTCCTCACACTTCTCGTCACCGCGGCCCCACTGTCCGTGCTGTCGACACCTGTTCGCCAGTCTGTTCGACGAGATTAGCGTCGCGCACCGACAATCCGTGCCGACCGGGGACCGTGTCCGGTCATCCGTCCCGGATCAGCCGATGGCGGCGTTCATGATGGTGCCCGCACTGGTGGCGATGATGCCGCCGATCATGGCTCCGGCCACCATCTTCGGCGACGCCAGTCCGCCACCGGTCCATTTCTCCCAGGCGAACCGACCGCCCGCGTAGGTGATGCCCAGTACACCGGACAGCAGCACGAACCAGGTGAAGTACCGCACCAGCTTCATGAGTTTGTCCGCCGCGGGCGGCGTCTCGGGAGTCGGATTCCCGATCTGGGCGAGCACGGTGTCGGCCAGGGCGCTGATGATCGTCACCCTCCGAAGGTACCGCGAATCCGCCGCGAAGTGGCTGTGAATGTGCCCGAGATCTACTGTGCGCGACCGGCTTTCAGGGGGTGTCGCGATGTCCGGAATGTCGGATACGGCGTCGGCGACGAAAGCCCCGGCACGAGTGATCGTGCCGGGGCTCTCAGGGAGCGGATGACGGGATTCGAACCCGCGACCCTCACCTTGGCAAGGTGATGCGCTACCAGCTGCGCTACATCCGCATCTCGCTCACCGGGGCTTTCACCCTGCGGCGTGCGAGAGAGAACATTAGCCCACGGCCGGTCGAAACGCCAAAACGCTCGGATCGGAGCGCCCCCGGCGCGTGTGCGCCGCCCTCAGCGTGGCGTGGCGTCGTCGGGGAGTGGGATGATGGCGTTGATGACCGTGCGGTCCGCATCCGTGGTGGTCATGACCAGTTGCGGACTCCAGATCCGCCGGGAGTCGTCCGGCCGGAACTCGGTGACGATCACGATGTACTGACCGGCGAACGCACCCGGTGTGATCTGCACGCAATGCGTGGTCAGCGGTGGGATGGTGTCGATCCCGGCCTGGATGTCGGCCGCCGACGGCACCGCCGCATCGGCCGCCACGAGTTCCCGGGCCAGCGCCCCCGACCGCGCCACGTAGTAGGCGTGCTGCAACGCCAGAATCGCGTCCGGACCCGTCCGGGTGCCGCCCGGACCGTTGCCGCGCACCTGCCCACCCTTGGCCTCCGCCGGACATTCGGGTGTGGCCGCGCCGACCGGTGCGGTCGCGTCGTTCGGGGCCGCCGCCGGAGATTCGGGAGCCGCCGCCACGTCCGAAGCCGCCGATGTCGCGGGCACCGCGGTCGGCGCCGCCGCGGCGGGCGTCGGCTCACCCGATTTGGTGACCTGCACCAGCACCGCCGCCACCACCGCGCACACCGCCAGCACCCCGAGCAACGGCGCCGCCCACCGCTCCCGCGACTCCCACATCCGCTCCCGCAGCGACCACGGCTCCCGATCGGCCCCCACCCGCCGCCGCGTCCCCCCGGACGTCCGGTGCAGCCGAGCCAACGCCGCAGCCGCCTCCGCCCGCGATCGCGCGGCGACCTCCGCCCGCGAACCCGGCCCGTACGCCGACCGTGTGCCCGCCCGGTACGCTGACCGTGTCCCCTCGTCACAACTCGGCGGCGTGCCCGCGTCGTACCCTTGCGCGTCGGTTCTGTCGCCGCGGCGCGTGTCCGCGTCGTAGTCCGGCGGATCGCCCGCCGCGTACCGGCTTCCAGCGCCTGCGTCACGCGGCGGTGGAATGCCCGCGTCATGGTCCGGCCGAATGTCTGTGCCGTACATCGATCCAGCGGCCGTGTCGTCCGATCGAGCGCCCCGGTCGCGGTCGGATCGCACGGTGCTGTCGCGGTTCGATGGAGCGGTCCTGTCACGGTCCGATCGCGCGTGCACATCGTGGCCCGACCGTCGTTCCCCACTGTGGTCCGGGCGCGCGGTGGAGCCGTGACCGGACCGCGGTGTCGCGCCGAAGGCGGACTGCGTGCCCGGCGTGTGGCGCACGGGTGACCCGGCGTCCTGGTCCGCCCGCGCGTCCTTCCGGAACGCCGCGGTCGAGTGCCCAACCGTCCGGGAGCCGGTGTCGGTACCCCGGTCGGCCGAATCCCGCTGTGCCCGTGCGGCACCGCCGGACCGCGCGTGCGCCACGGCGGGCGGTGCGGTCGGCGGCTCGGGCATCCAATGGGGATCCGACGATGGGAAGGGATGCGGCCGAGCGGCCCGATCCCGCCGCCACGCCGTGGATCCCGCCGCGCCGGACGAGTCCGAGCCGGACCGCCTGCCTCTCGACCGCGTGCCGGGGGTACCGCCGTCGTCGTAACCACCCTCGTCGTGCGTGCCCGCGTTCCCGTCGTGGCCACCGGGGTGCGCGTAGTCGTCGGTACCGCCGGTGTATCCGGTTGGCCTATCGGCCGTCTCGCCGGTGGTGTCGCCCTCGGCTTCGGCCTGCGGCAGGCGGTCTCGGGACGCGGTGTCGGGCAGGCGGCGGCTCGCGGTGGCGGTGGACCTCTGCGTTCCCGTGGCCGGGTCGGGCCCACCGGCAGGGCGGTCGTCGGCGCTGTCGGCGTAGGCCGGGGCCGGGTCGAGGTCGTCGTCCTCTTCCAGCAGGCGGGCGTGCAGTCTCGCCATGCCCGCCAGGCGGTCGTCCCAGCCGGGCAGGTCGTCGTAGTCGCCGCTTTCGTCGTCGAAGTCGTATTCGTCGTCCAGACGGATGTAGCGGCCGGGTACGGGTTCGCCGTCCGGTGCCGCGGCGTCGTCGAACCCGTCATCGTCGTATCCGCGTTGTGCGTGGTCGTATCCGCCCTGTGCGTCGGGGAATTCGGCGGCGCGGTCGTCACCTCGGCGGCTTCGCGCGGGCGCTCCGCGCTCGCGGCGGGCGCGGCGGTCGGGAGGCGGTGGCGCGCCGAGGCTTTCGCCGATCCAGTCGGCCCAGCTGCCGGAGTACCCGCCGTCGGTGGGGGAGGTATCGATGGTGCTCATGGGATGACCTGTGGTTGCGCGGGGGAGGCGAGGGGGAAGCCGCCGGAACCGGCGGGGTTCGTGGTCGGGGCGGTGGTGGGCGCGAAGAGCGGCGCGGGGCTGGTGCTCGGCGCCGTGGTCGTGTCGCTCGGACCGCCGAGCGGGAACTGGCCGTCGGGGGCGGTGGACGGCGCGCTCGTGGTGCTGGGCGCGAAGTCGAAACCGCCGTCGGGCCGGTCGCTGCCGCCCTTGGGGGCGCTGCCGTAGTCGTGCACTCCGGCGAGGTCGTGGGCGAGCGCCGCGAACCACTGGCCCACGAATTGCGCCGGGCTGTCGCCGAAGTCGCTGCCCTGCGGATTGGAGTAGTCGTGCTTCTGCGCGGTCTGCCAGTACCGCACCCAGGTGTTGGCGTCGAACAGGTCCTTGTTGTCCTGCAGGTTCTCCACCACCGCCTCGAACGCCTCGGTGACCAGGTTGTCGATGGTGGTCGGCGGCACCAGCTGGGTGACCGCGCCGACCACCTTGGTACCCAGCACCGCCAGCCCCGCCAGCGGATTGGCCAGTCCGGCGGTGGCGATCTCGGCGATATTGCCCGGCGTCAGCACGGTGCGCACCACGGTCACCACGGTGTTGATGGCGATGGTCCCGAGCTTCAGCAGCGCCTGGAACGCGTCCGGGATGTTCACCTGATTGCGTGGATCGGACGCCTCGGCCAGCCGCTGGGAAATGGACTTCTGCGGGGAGATCCGCAGATTGCTCAGCGAAGTGCCCGAAATATCGTTGTTGACCACATCGGTCACGGTCTTGATGGAGGTGAACGCCAGCGCCTGCCCGATGGACATGAGCGACCCGATCGGATCACCGCCCGAAAGCTTCACCTGGCCTGCGATATTGGCGACCACCTTCAGCAGCGCCGCGTCCTCGGGCACATCGCAGGCGAGATCACCGGCGGTGCAGAAGCTCGCCACTCGTCCGGTGAGTGCGCCGAAATTGGCCGCCACATCCCGTTCCGGCCCGATCCCGCCGCCGTAGGCCACCTGCGCGGGCTGCGCGGTGATCCGCGACAGCGCCTCCCCGCCGGTGCCGGGCACCGCGTCGGGCGTCACCTTGCCCGGCGATCCGGGGAACAGCGGCGCACCCGGATTGCGGGTGGGGTCGCCGAACAGCGCCACCGCCGCCACCTTGTCCGCCGGGATCGCGCCCCGCCCCGCGCCCACCTCCTGGGCGAACAGCGAGGCCACATGCGCCCCTTGGGAATACCCGGTGACGGCGATGCGGGTGTGCTCGCAGCGGTCGAGTACCGAGCGCGCCATGGACTTCAGGGTGCCGAGCCCGCCGCTCACCGATCGCGCGTACGGCGTCTCGTTGGCCGAGGTGGCGCCGCCGAACGACGAGTCGTAGGGCACGTACGCACGGGCGACGAGACCGTCGTCGGGCGCGGCGGCCAGCATGGGCCGGAAGACGGTGGACAGCATGCCGGTATCGGTGGTCACCGCGGCGTCGGGAGACGACTGCCCGGTGCCCTGGATGCCGAGCGCGAACAGCGCCGGGCAGGTCTCGATGGGTGGTTGTTGGTCCGTCGGGGCGGCGGACGCGCCGCCGATCCCCACCGCCGCGATGACGCTGACGGCGGTCGCGAGGACAGCCGAGTGTCGAATTCTTGCCCAGGACAGCAATGTTCGATCCTCCTCGTATTCGGCGGTGGGTGCCGCACCGGTGTTCAGCCGGTGTCGCGGTGTCCGGTCTGCTGCGCCTCGGGCGCGGTGAGAGCTATTCCCGCCGCGCGCGCGGCCAGGAAGAGCTGTTCGGCGAGATGCCGAACCGGTTGCGGGGGAGTGCGTGTCGCGTCGCCCTCGTCCACCGGATTGCGCACGGCGGCCGGATCCCAGACCGGCATGCGGTGCGGTTCGAGTTCGCGCCACGGCTCGATCCAGTTCAGCCGCCACGCCCGCGCGCCCATATCGACCGCGCGCGCCTCCACCACCTGCCGTCGGCGTGCCACCGACTCCGGCAGCGGGCGAGCGGAATCGGCCACCGTGACCACTCCGACGAGGCGGCTGCCCGCCGGTGTCGCCTCGTTCTGGTGCGAGAGCAGCGCGTATTCGAGAGCGTTGACACCGCTCATGTGGGTGCGCGCGACGAGCACCACCAGCGGCGAATCCATATCGTGCAGCAGCCCGATGCGGCCCGGCCAGCGCCGCCCCGCATCACCGGCCCAGCTCATACTGGCGGCCAGGCTGGTCACCCCGGCGCCGCCGTGCACGCCGACCAGCCACACCAGCGGGGGACGTCCCGGCGGGACCGGCACCGCGCGGTGCCACATGGGTACGGGCGGCCAGTCGTTCACCGCAGCACCCCCAGCAGTCGCAGATACGCGTCGCGCGTCGGGGCCGCCAGCCGGTGCCACGAGATCACGTCGCCCGCGGCCAGATGACCGTCGAACGGCACGGTCACCACTTCCCGCACCCACTTGCCGAGATAGGTGCGCACATGGTCGATGGACGCTCTTCCCGCGCCCTGCACCTGTTCGGTCAGCACGATCACCGCGTCGCCGATGAGGAATTCGCTGTACTGCTCGTCGAGCCAGCGCAGCGCCGGTCGCAGCCGGTTGACCGCGTCGGGCCGGGCGGCGACGGTGATCACCAGCCCCACCCGGGGGTCGGAGAGCAGCGGTGCGGCCAGGCGGCTGGTGACCGGCGCGCCCGCGTCCAGCACCGCGAGCAGCCCGGCCGTCTCGAGGTGGCGTGTCACCGACACCAGGGTTTCCCGGCGCGGCAGCGGGTCCGGGCCGCGCGGCAGCACCCGCACTCCGGTGGCGGTGTGGCCGGTGCAGGCGAGCACGGTGGAGGCGAGTTCGGGGTGCGGGGTGTTCAGCCAATCCTGCAGGGTGCTCACGGGGGTGGCGGCGTCACAGCCACGCAGTCCCACATCACCGCCGCCGAGGGTGGCGTCGACCACGATCGGCCACACCTGTCCGTCGCTCTCGGCCACCGCGGCGGCGGCCAGGCCGAGCGCGGTGGTGGACGCGCCGGAGGAGCCCGTCGTGCCGAGCACCAGCACCGAGGGCAGGGCGGCGCGCACCAGGCGACCCTGCCCGCCGCGCAGTGGAACCGGGTCGGTCGGCGCGCCGGGCGTCGCCGTGACCGACAGCTCCACCGCCTCGGAGGTCATGGGGCACTACCCTTCCGCGGCGACGATCGCGGTGATGAGCATTCGTCCGTCACGGTGCGCGGTGGTGACGATCTGCTGCCAGGACGCCTGCTCACCATCGGGATGCCGCTCGTCCACGCCGACCAGCCAGCGCCCGGCGGGCAGCGGGGAGACGGTGACGCAGTGCCGGGTGCCGGCCGGGACCGCGGCGATGGCCTCGCGGGTGGCGCTCTCCGGGGCCACCCGGGCGTCCGGGGCGAGCAGGGCGCGCACGGCGGCCGGGTCGCGCTGTACGTACCAGGCGTATTCGAGACGCAGGATGACACCGGGCGCGGTGGTGGCATCGCCCGCACCCGCGCCCACCACCCGCTCGGGGGTGACCGACGGCTGGCACCAGGTGTCGGTGGCGTCGGCGGCCGGTGCCGCCGCGGGCGGTTCCGGGGGTGTGGACGGCGGTGCGGCCGTAGGCGTTTCGTCGCCGGTGAACAGCCAGGCTCCGGCCGTGACCACGGCGACCAGGGCCAGCGCCGCGGCCGCCAGGGCCGAGCGCATGATCATCCGCTGTCGGCGGCGGGTGGCGAGGCTGCGCCGCCGCGCCTCCTCGACGAGCGGGGCCATCGGGTCCTCGGCCCGCAGATCCGACGACAGATCCTCGCCGTCGTAGTCGTCCGGGTCCGGTGCGCGGCGCACGCCGCCGCGGACACCGTCATCGGTCTCGAGCCACCGGGACCACGGGGCCGCTTCCGGACTCGCCGGGTGATCCGCTCCCGCGTTCTCCGGGGACAGGGCGGGCATCGTCGCCCGCGGCATCGAGGGGTCGCGCCGCTCGGACACCGACATCACTCCAATCGGTCGTCGTCACTCAGCGCGGCGCGTGGAAGGCCGACACCACACCATTGATGACATCGGCGGCGGGCCCGAGCTCCGGAGCCAGCGGTGGCATGGCCGCCACCGCATCCCGCAACCCACCGACCACCGCCGCGCCCACCGGCCCGGACTCCTCCACCGCCGCGGCCGTTTCCACCACCTGTGCGGTCACCTGCGCGACGGGCTCCGCGTACTGGGGAGCCGCGACCGGCGCGGGCTCCCACACGGGAGCTGGCTCCGCGATCGGAGCGGGGGCGGGCTCCGCGATCGGAGCGGGCGCCGGTGCGGGTAGGGCAGCGGGGGTGATGCCGGGGATGACCGGCGCGGTGATCGTCGCGACGCCGGGGATGTCGATGAGCGGGGCGGCGTCCGTGCCCGGCGCCGGTGCGGCGGCGGGGGTGACGCCGGGGATGACCGGTGCGGCGACGGTCAGCACGCCGGGGATGTGGATGAGGGGTGCCGGGGTGGGGGCCGCGACCTGGGTCGCCACCGGCTGGTCGATGGGCAGCGGGGGCTGTGGTTTGGTCGAGTCGCCGCCGCTCAGGGCACCACCCGCGAGTGCCGCCAGCGCACCGCCGCCGACCACCAGGGGGACGCTCACCATGCCGCCGAGCGATCCGCCGCCGACGCATCCCGCGATACCGCCGACGATCGCACCGGCCGGGGCGCCGACTCCGGCGGTAGGGATGCCGCCGATCGCGGCACCGGCCAGGGCGCCGACGGCCGCGCCGACACCGCAGCCGATCGGCACCAGCACGGCCGGGGCGAGTGCGCCCGCCGTACCGGCTCCGAGCAGTGCGCCCATCGAGCTGGTGGCGGCCATGCGGTCGGATTCCTCACGCGAGAAACCCATGCCGTCGTAGGCGGCGGCGATCTGCCATTCCGCCCAGTCCGCGTACGCCTGCGCCTTGTCGCGCGTCCGTACGTCCACCCATTCGGGCAGGTCGACGATGCCGGTGCCGAGCCGCAGCTGGTGCGGATTCTCCGGAATGTACGGCGTTTCCGGTGCGGGCCGCGCGGGCTCGGCCTCGGGTTCGGAGGGCTGTTCGCGCTGGCTCGGCGGCTGCACCAGGGTGTCGATATTCGGCTGCACCTGCTGCTGCGGCCGGGGCCGGGGCGGAGGTGGGGGTGGGTCCGGAATCCAGTCGGCCGGGCTGGGTGTGGGCGGTGTCGCGGGGGCCTGGGGCGGCTGGGTCAGTCCCGGTTGTCCCTCGCCGGGCACCGCGAGCCCGGGTTGTCCCGGTGCCGCCCCGGCCACGCCGTGTCCCGCGGCGAGGACCACGGGTAGGACGGAGAGAGCGGTCAACGTGCGTCTAGCGGTCATTCCGGATCCCCTTTTCGCGGCGGGTGTCGCGCCGACCGCACATCCCACACCAAACCCTCTGGACGCCCACTGCGGTCGGCCGTCACCACCCCGGGTGACATATCGGGTTCCCGCCGCAATTACCCCGCGATGAGTCCCCGTCACCTGCGATGATGTTTTGCCGGGATGATGGTACCCGAAACTGAGGTCCGGCAACTGAATACGGACGAGTCGGTATGAATTCCCTTGGATAGCCGACATCCTCCGAATCCGCCACAATAAGATCGGCGGGAGTGCGCGGCAGCCGTGCCCCGCAACACCTTTCATCAGCGCCCCGATCCGCGAAGGGGAGGCTCGTGCGCCTATCAGCAATCTGCCAGCGAACGGCGCTGCTCCTGCTGACACTGATCACCGCCGCCGCCTGCGGCCTCTCCGACACCCCATCGTCCGCACCCACCTCGGCGCCCCCCGACCCGAACCGGCCACCGGCCGACATTCACTGGGAGACCTGGCAGGGTGTGCGACTTCCCTTCGGCGGCAAGGACGGTCCCACCCGCGTCGCCGAGGCCGCCCTGGGCTACTCGCACACCCCGCAGGGTGCGGCATTGGCCGCCATCCACCACACCGTCCGCATCTCCCTGGCCCCCGACGCCACCTGGTCGAAGATCGCCGCGCAGACCCTCGTACCCGGCCCCGGCAAGGACGAATGGGTGCTGGCCCGCGCCCGGATCTCGGTCACCCAACCCGCCTCCGCGGAACTGGCTCCCCGCATCGCCGCCTACCGGTTCACCACGTACGCCGAGGATCGCGCCCAGTTGCTCGTGTACAGCATCTACTCGGACAACAGCATTGCGGCAAACACTCAGACAGTCGTCTGGTCGCACGACGACTGGCGTTTGCTCCTGCCCGATCCGGCCCTGAAATCCGTGGTGGTGGAAGCGGTCCCGGATATCCCCGCTGATGCCGTGCGATTGCCGCAACCCGACTAGTCGGCTGTCCCATTTGCGCCGCCGCGACTCGGCTGGCATACATGCGCACCGGCAATGTCGCGTGCCCGGAATGCCGACCACGGCGCGCCGACTCCACTCCCGCCGGTTCGCATCGGGTGGTCCGTCCCGCACACCACCCGCATCTCCAGCCGATGCGCGCCGCGCCGGACACGGGCACCGCGCCCGAACGGCGGCGGCACCGCCCGGGCGCGGTCCGACCCGCGTTCCTCCGTGCCGAGTCAGACGCGCGCGGCCACGGCTGCGCGGACCTCTTCGGCCACCAGGTCGGCGTTGATCTGCGCACCGGCCATGGCGCCCGCGGCGGCGGCGCTGCCGACCTGGGCGGACAGGTCGGTGACATTGCCCGCGGCCCAGACACCCGGCACCTCGGTGCGGCCGGTCGGGTCGGCGGGGATGTGCTCGCCCATACCGGAGGGGTGGGCGACCGCGGTCAGGCCCAGGCCCGCGAGGAATTCGGCGCGCGCCACCATGCGCGAGGCGACCGCCACCGTGGTGCGGGGGATGAGCGTGCCATCGGCCAGCCGCACACCGG
Organism: Nocardia sp. CC213A; assembly: GCF_030766805.1. Lineage (NCBI taxonomy): Bacteria > Bacillati > Actinomycetota > Actinomycetes > Mycobacteriales > Nocardiaceae > Nocardia > Nocardia sp. CC213A. The sequence continues at coordinate 227,881 of NZ_JASFXA010000005.1, read as the reverse complement.
TGAGCCGGTCCTGGGTGATCTCCAGTGCGGCCACCGCCCCCTCGACGACCTCGATTCCCCGCGCCGCCAGCTCCTCCCGCTGGTCCGCGCTCAACGGCAGATCGTTGGCGAGAAACGCCACATCGGCGCTCAACTGCCGGAACAGTAGTGCGCCGTGCACCGACATCGGCCCGGTGGCGATGACGCCGATGGGCTGATCGCGCACCTCCCAGCCGTGGCAGTAGGGGCAGTGCACCACCTCGCGCCCCCATCGTTCGCGCAGTCCCGCGATATCGGGCAGTTCGTCGACCAGCCCGGTGGTCACCAGCAGTCGCCGCGCTCGCACCGTCCCGCCGTCGCGCAGCGTCACCGCGAAACCGTCGTCCGTGTGCGCCACCGCCGTGACCTCACCGTCGACGATCTCGCCGCCGTAGCCGCGCACCTCCTCGCGGCCACGCCGCAGCAGTTCCCGCGGCGGCACGCCGTCGCGCGCGAACAGCCCGTGCACCGCGTGGGCGGGGGCATTGCGCGGCGCTCCCGAGTCGACCACCAGCACCGACCGCCGCGAGCGCGCCAGCATGAGCGCCCCGTTCAGCCCCGCGGCCCCGCCGCCGATCACCACCGCGTCATAGTTTCCGGTCCATTCGGTCATCCAGACCACCTCCTCGCCGACGACCATGCGCCCGAACCCGCGGTTTCGGCAAGCTCCTTTGCTGTTATGGCAAACTGGAGGCATGGACGACCTGGATCAGGCCCTGGAAGCGGTCGGCCCCCGCCTGCGCGCCCTGCGTAAACAGCGCGATGTCACCCTCACCGATCTCTCCGCCACCACCGGCATCTCGGTGAGCACCCTGTCCCGCCTGGAATCCGGTGCCCGCCGCCCCACACTCGAACTCCTGCTGCCCCTGGCCAAGGCCCACCGCGTCACCCTGGACGAACTGGTCGGCGCCCCACCCACCGGCGATCCGCGCGTCCACCTGCGCCCGGTCACCCAGCACGGCATGACCATGATCCCGCTGACCCGCCGCCCCGGCGGCGTGCAGGCGTACAAGCTCGTGCTCGCCCCCGATGCTCACCGTGGCGAACCGGATCCCAAGACCCACGAGGGCTACGAATGGCTCTACGTGCTCAACGGCCGCCTGCGCGTCATCCTCGCCGAACACGATTTCGTCATGCTCCCCGGTGAGGCGGCCGAATTCGACACCCGCGTCCCGCACTGGTTCGGTCCGGCCGACGATAATCCGGTCGAATTCCTCAGCCTCTTCGGCAAACAGGGCGAACGCGCGCACCTGCGCGTGCGCCCGAAAGCGGAGTCGACATGAGCCGTGCCCGGTGGCGCAACCCACAGTGCGGCTTCGGCGGTCGGCGCCGATCGCGCGGATAGACTCCCCCCGGGCCGGCCGTACCGGTCGGAGTCGGGTGCGACAGAGGAGGCCGAGTGACTGGGTGCGTCGGTTCGCCATCGGGCTCGGCGTACTGATCGGATGGGACGAACCGCGTTGCCGGTAATCCGGCGACTGGGTCCGCTGGGGCATCCCGCCCGGCTGACGGTGGCCGGCTTCGCCGCGGCCAATCTGCTCGGCACGCTGCTGCTCATGCTGCCGGTCTCCGCGGCCTCCGGTACCTGGACCGATCCGGTGACCGCCCTGTTCACCTCCACCTCGGCGGTCTGTGTGACCGGCCTGGTGGTGGTCGACACGGCCACCCACTGGTCCGCGTTCGGCGAGGCGGTGGTGCTCGCGCTCGTCCAGATCGGTGGCCTCGGCATCATGACGGCGGCCTCGCTGCTGGGGCTGCTCGTCGCCCGCCGCATGGGTTTGCGGATGCAGCTCATCGCCCAGGCGGAGACCAAGACCCTGCGGCTGGGCGAGACGAAGCGCGTCGTCCTCGGCGTCGTCGCCATGAGCCTGACGATCGAGGTGGTGGTGGCCGCGGCGCTGACCGCGCGTCGGTTGGCGACCACACCGGATTCCTTCGGCTCCGCCCTGTACTGGGGCGTGTTTCATGCGATCTCGGCCTACAACAACGCCGGATTCGGCCTCGCCTCCGACAATCTCGTCGGCCAGGCCACGGACTTCTGGATCATCGGGCCGATCATGATCGCGTTCGTGCTCGGCGGCATCGGCTTCCCGGTGGTGTTCGAGGTGTCGCGGGCGATGCGCTCGCGGCTGCGGGGCGTCCGAGTTCCGGGATGGTCGCTGCACACCAAGATCACCGTGCTGACCTATGCCGGTCTGCTCGCCGTCGGTGTCGTGCTGGTGACAGCACTGGAATGGACCAACCCTCGAACCCTCGGTCCACTGGCGCTGCCGGGCAAACTGCTCGCGGGGGTGTTTCACGGCGCATCCCCGCGTACCGCGGGCTTCAACTCCGTGGATGTCGGTGCGCTGCACCCCACCACGCTGCTTGTCAATGACGCGCTGATGTTCATCGGCGGCGGCAGCGCGGGCACGGCGGGCGGAATCAAGGTGACCACCTTCGCGCTGCTGGCGTTCGTGGTGTACGCCGAGGTGCGCGGCCAGCCGACCGTGCACGTGATGGGACGGCGGCTGGCCGCCACCGTGCAGCGGCAGGCGATCACGGTCGCGCTGCTGAGCCTCGGCGTCGTGCTGATCTCGACCATGACGCTGCTGCGGCTGTCGCATCTGCCGCTCGACGACGTACTGTTCGAGGTCACCTCGGCGTTCGGCACCGTGGGGTTGTCCACCGGCATCACCGCCGACCTGCCGACCACCGGGCATCTGCTACTGATCGGCCTGATGTTCATCGGCCGTGTCGGTCCGATCACCCTGGCGTCCGCCCTCGCGCTGCGCGAGCACGAACGCCGCTACGAGCTACCGGAGGAGCGACCCATCGTTGGCTAGGACACCATTCACCAAGGCCCCCAAACACCCCGGCACCAGGGTCGTCGTCATCGGACTGGGACGGTTCGGCGGCTCACTGGCTCGCGAACTGGTCGTACACGGCTCCGAGGTGCTGGCCATCGACTCCGATCCGCGCCTGGTGCAGAACTACTCCGACGAACTCACCCACGTCGCGGTCGCCGACACCACCGATATCGGTGCACTGGAACAGCTCGGCGTCCCGGACTTCCCGCACGCGGTGGTCGGCATCGGCACCGATCTGGAAGCGAGCATTCTCACCACCTCGCTGCTCGTCGATTTCAAGATCCCGCGCATCTGGGCCAAGGCCACCAGCCGCCAGCACGGCCGCATCCTCGAGCGCATCGGCGCGCATCACGTGGTGCTGCCGGAATTCGATATGGGCGAACGCATCGCGCACCTGGTGACCGGGCGCATGCTCGACTACATCGAATTCGACGAGGACTACGCCATGGTGCGCACCACCGCTCCGCGCGCGGCGATCGGGATGACGCTCACCGAGAGCGGTCTGCGGCAGCAGTTCGACGTGACGGTCGTCGCCATCAAGCGTCGCGGCGGCGAATTCACCTATGCCACGCCGGATACCGTGGTGATGGACGGCGATCAGCTCATCGTGTCCGGCAGTATCGCCGATGTCGAATCGTTCGCGGATCTCGTCTGAGCGCTCCCACGGCCGAGCCGTCCGAAGAAGCGAGGCTGTCGGTGCCCGGCGCTAGGGTACGGCCCATGGGATACGAATTTCAGGTGGTCGTCGATTGCGCCGATCCGCACACCCAGGCCGACTGGTGGGCGGAGGCGCTGGGGTGGGAGGTCGAACCCCAGGACGAGGACTTCATTCGCACCATGGTCGCGCAGGGGCATGCCTCGGCGGACGACACCACGACGCATCGGGGAAAGCTGGTCTGGAAGATCGGGACGGCCATTCGGCATCCGGAGCGGCCCCGGGTGCTGTTCCAGCTCGTACCCGAGGCCAAGACGGTGAAGAACCGACTACACCTCGATATCCGGGTGGGGGACGAGCGGCGAGCGGCCGAGGTGGAGCGGCTGACCGAACTCGGCGCGAAGCCGCTGCACGAGGGGCGGCAGGGGCCGTTCGCCTGGGTCACCATGGCCGACCCCGAGGACAACGAGTTCTGCGTGGCCTGAACTCCGCGGCCCGGGCCTCCGGGGCCTGAATTCTGGGCTGCCCGGGAGATCCGGGCTGCCCGACCGATGTCGGAAGGCCCGACCGAGACCCGCTCGTTCACCTATCGGTTCTGTGTGCCCGGTGTGCCCGACGCTGGCGTGTGGAAGCGAAACAGATTGTCCCAGCGATGATCCAACCGCTGTTTCGCCTCCGGCAGTGACACCACCCCGAGGGCTCCACCCTCGCCCTCGGTGAGCAACTCCAGCTCCCGCAGTTTGCGCAGCCCGTCGGAGACCTCGTAGTCGAAGGTGGTCCGCCAGTGCTTGCGGAACCACTCCTCGATGCGCCGGTCCAGTTCCGCCGCGGTCAGCGGGCGCTCGGCGGTGCTCAGGAAGTGATAGGCGAGCAGCGCCTCCTTGACCTCCGAATCCTCCGCCGCCCCCAGCAGGTGGTGGAAGACGCCCGCGTCATTGTCCAGATTGCGGAAGTAGAGGTGCTCCGACAGCGTCTTCATGAGCTTGATCTTGCGGTTCTTGAACTTGGAGAATTGGCGCACCAGATATCCGCCGAAGGCCGCCAGTCCGGCCCCGAGCGTGACCAGCGCGGTCTGATCGAGCGTGACCGATTCGTCGCGGAGTCCGAGCCAGAAGGCCAGCAGCAGCACCAGCAGTCCCATCGAGGCGATCAGCTTGGTGACCACGACGATGATCCCGGAGACCACCGCGGGCACCCCGATGAGCAGTTTGTCCAGCGGTCGCATACGTACGCGCACGCTCGGATACAGCATCTCCAGATCATTGCGCGGCACATCCTGGAACAGTTTCAACAGCACACCGCCGGAGGGCTGCCCGTCGTCGGCCTGCTCGCGCTCGGTGAACGCGATATACACCAGCACCTTGGCGTAGCTGGTGAATTCGACCGTGCGCCGCCGCAACCCGTACAGCGACTTCACCCGTTCGGTTTTGCGTGCCTCGCCGCGCCGGAAGAACAGCACCGTGTCGATATTCTCGTCCTCCACCTCCAGCCGCACCTTCACCAGCGACTGTTCGGCGAAGGCCCGCTCGATCTCGGCCTCGTCGATGCGCGTGAAATTGGCCGCCTCCGCCAGTGCGATGAGCTCCCGCTCCACCCGCTGCCGCGCCGCCGCCCGCTCCGGCGGGGTCGCGGTCCGAATCACCCGCATATCCTCGGCCGGATCGACCAGCTGATACGCGTCCAGCACCGCATCGCCGCGCTCGTGGAACGAGTAGTGGACCAGGGCCGCCAGTAATCGGGCGAACTCCAGGAAGGACTCCCGCTCGGTCTCGGGCACCTCGTCGGCGCACAGCGAGATGACCGCGCTCTTGCGAAACGGCAGAAAGTGTTCCATCGGCAACTCCTCTCGGCGGGCGCACCCGTCGGCTTCAACCCTAGGGGGCGGCCCCCGCCTCCCGTGCGGGACCGGTGACCGCGAAACGGCTTCGAGCGCACCGGTGTGCGCACCGGTCGGGTCCGTCTGGGGTGCGGGCGGTTTGCCGCGTCGCGGCCCGTTTTGCGGAATCTCCGGCGCGCCGGTGCCCGAATAGCTGTCGTGGACGCCCGCGGTGCCCGTTCTCGGCGGCGAACCCGCTCGGCTCGCGCCCGATCCCGCGCCGCGACGGCGCCGACGACCTGCGCCGCGACGGCCGCCGCAATCGGTCAGGAATCGAGAAGCGCTGCTCTCCGGGCCATAGCTAGCGTCGACTTCGGAACATCCGCCCGCGAGTGCCGCGGCGGCGTGGCTCGAACGGAGAGGAGACCACCATGACCAGGAGTATCCGGATCAGGCAGGCACACCGGTGGCTAGCCGTCACCTTCGTGGCGACCACCGTCGTCACCGTGATCGGATTGGCGGTGGGCGGCCCCGAATGGCTGTCCTACCTGCCGCTGCCGCCGCTCGCCGTACTGGCGTTCTCCGGTCTGTACCTGCTGGTGTCGTCGTATACGAGCGCCCGTCGCGGTGCCGCGCCGCGCCCGGTCGGCTGGGTGCGGGGACAGCGGGTGCGGCAGGCGCACCGCTGGTCGGCGGTCGTTTTCACGGTGACCGTGCTCGCCACCTTCGTCGCCCTCGCGCCGGAGGAACCCATCGTATGGGTCTCCTACCTGCCGCTGATCCCGCTGGCAGCCCTGCTCGTCACCGGGTCCACCATGCTGGTGCGATGGTGGCGCGCCCGCTCGGTCCCGCTCCAGAACGCGAACCGACAGACGTAGCACGACCTCCCGGAGATCGAATCCGAGTTCGGCGGCGCGTAGCGTGGCCGTCTCCATGGCGAGCTCGGCGTCCACCGCCGTGGGATCGCTGAGTGTCTCGTCGACAACCATGGCGCTGATCGCCTGTTCGCGTGACAGGGCGAAGCCTGGCAGCCAACTCACCGTCCACCTACCCGGCTCGGTCTCCCGGGCGAACTCGGGTGTTCGGTCACTGCTTATCAGCGGCCCGATTATCCGGAGTGTCATCGTATTTCACCTCTCGCGTAGGTGCTCGATTCGACGGTACGAGCGATGAATTACCCCGATCAATCGAAATGACTGCTGTCACTTGCCATTTGCCCGACCAGTTCGACCCCGCCCGGGCATCGGTGTGAATCATGGGATGTCTGGTGGCATTTCGTGGCACGAACTAGGCTGACATGACACACCCTGGGCGGCACGGGCAGGGGAGGGGCGCGATGCTGGCGAATCCGGAGGGCGACGCCATCGGCGACGTGGTCCGCCGTCTGCGCAAGGACCGGGGTTTCACCCAGGCGACCCTGGCGGCCAAGGTCGGATGTTCGCGCAGCCTCATCCAGCAGATCGAGAACGGTTCCCGGATACCGCAGCTGTCGCTGCGCGAACGGCTCAGCCTGGCGCTGGGTGCGGCGCTGCCCGCACCCGGACGCGCAGCCACCGCCCGGGCCGTCGACAATCGGCACGACGCGCTGCGTATGCGCTTCAACGTGCTCCTCGGCGAGGATGTCGAAGCCGTCGAACGGGGTCTGCGCCTGACTCGGAGCCTGATCGAGGCCGCTCGCGCGGGGGCGGCCTGTCAGCCCCTGCGCGAGATCGCCGAACGTCAACTCGAACGCGCGGAAGACGTGCTCGCGCAGGTGCCCTCGCACAGCGCCATGGTGTGGGAGTGGAATACGGTGAGCGACTGGAGCGCCATCGTCACCCACGCCACCCGTTCGGTGCGTATCATCCACTCCGCGACACTCGGTTCCATCGGCGGTGACGTCGGCGAGGACTACCACGACGTCCTGCTGCACCTGGCGAGCCGCACCGGTTCCGCCCGGGTGGACATCCGGCGCATGTACGTCCTGGACGATGTCGCCGACGTCTGGCCCTACGCGGACAAGCTCTGGCGGCTGGTGCGTGCCGGGGTCGAGAATGTCGTGGTCAAGCGCGAGCACGCCAGCAATGCCTCCGGCCTGCTGCTGGTCGACGACCGCTACGTGGTGGCGGGCGAATACGACTATGCCCGCGAAACCCGGGTCGCCAGCCGCATTTCGGGCCTCGAACACGATGTGCGCTTCGCCGAGCGCCGGTTCGAACGGCTCTACCGGCTCAAGGGCACCCGCTCGGCCTTCGTGGTGAACGCGCTGATGCTGCGACCACCGCTCGCCGACTTCGAGGACCTCGACGACGGGAACTGTCGCACCCTGTTCCGTGAGGTCCTCGAAGCTGCATGGGAGCAGCTGCCCTGACGGGGTCAGGCTCCCACGTACTCCGCGAGGTGCTGACCGGTCAGTGTGGAGCGGTTGGCCACCAGATCGGCGGGCGTGCCCTCGAAGACGATCGTGCCGCCGTCGTGGCCCGCGCCCGGTCCGAGGTCGATGATCCAGTCGGCGTGCGCCATCACCGCTTGGTGATGCTCGATGACGATCACCGACTTGCCGGATTCCACCAGCTTGTCGAGCAGTCCGAGCAGCTGCTCCACATCGGCGAGATGCAGGCCGGTGGTGGGCTCGTCGAGGACGTACACCCCACCCTTGTCGGCCATGTGGGTGGCCAGCTTGAGCCGCTGCCGCTCACCGCCGGACAGTGTGGTCAGCGGCTGCCCGATGGTCAGATAACCGAGCCCGACATCGGCGAGCCGCCGCAGGATCGCATGCGCGGCAGGGGTTTTGGCCTCGCCGTCGCCGAAGAATTCCACGGCCTCGGTCACCGGCATGGCCAGCACCTCGCTGATGTCCTTGCCGCCCAGGGTGTATTCGAGCACCTCCGCCATGAACCGCTTGCCCTCGCACACCTCACAGGTGGTGGCGACCCCGGCCATGATGCCCAGATCGGAGTAGACCACGCCCGCGCCGTTGCAATTCGGGCACGCGCCTTCGGAATTGGAGCTGAACAGTGCGGGCTTGACGCCGTTGGCCTTCGCGAACGCCTTGCGGATCGGCTCCAGCAGCCCGGTGTAGGTCGCCGGATTGCTGCGCCGCGAACCGCGAATGGGCGTCTGGTCCACCGCCACCACGCCGTCGGAGCCGGGAATGGAGCCGTGGATCAGCGAACTCTTGCCGGATCCGGCCACGCCGGTGACTACACAGAGCACGCCGAGCGGGACATCGACGGAGACATCGCGCAGATTGTTGGTCTTGGCATGGCGAATCTTCCACGCCCCGTTCGGTTCCCGTACCTCGCTCTTGAGCGTGGCGCGGTCGTCGAAGTGCCGCCCGGTAATGGTCCCGCTGGTGCGCAGCTTGTCGACGGTGCCCTCGAAGCAGATGGCGCCGCCCGCCGCACCCGCGCCCGGACCGAGGTCCACCACATGGTCGCCGATGGCGATGGTCTCCGGCTTGTGCTCGACGACCAGGACCGTATTGCCCTTGTCCCGCAGTCGCAGCAGCAGATCGTTCATGCGCTGGATGTCGTGCGGATGCAGTCCGGCGGTGGGTTCGTCGAACACATAGGTGACATCGGTGAGCGAGGAGCCGAGGTGGCGAATCATCTTGACGCGCTGCGCCTCACCGCCCGACAGCGTGCCCGAGGGCCGGTTCAGCGACAGATAGCCGAGCCCGATCTCCACGAACGAGTCGAGCGTGTGCCGCAGCGCGTCCAGCAGCGGCTGCACCGACGGTTCCCGCAGTCCGCCGACCCATTCGGCGAGATCGCTGATCTGCATGGCGCACGCGTCGGCGATATTGACCTTGCCGATCTTCGACGAGCGCGCCTCGGCGCTGAGCCGGGTGCCGTCGCAGTCCGGACAGGTCTGGAAGGTCACCGCCCGTTCCACGAACGCGCGCACATGCGACTGCAAGGAGTCGACGTCCTTGGCCAGCATGGTCTTGCGCATTTTGGTGATGATGCCCTCGTAGGTGAGGTTGATGCCCTCGACCTTGATCTTGGTGGGCTCCTTGTAGAGCAGATCGTTGAGTTCACGCTTGGTGAACTTCCTGATCGGTTTGTCCATATCGAAGAATCCGGAGCCGCTGAAGATGCGGCCGTACCAGCCGTCCATGCTGTAGCCCGGGACGGTCAGCGCGCCCCCGTTGAGCGATTTGCTGTCGTCGTAGAGCTGGGTCAGGTCGATGTCGTTGACCGACCCGCGCCCCTCGCAGCGCGGGCACATCCCGCCGGTGATGCTGAAGCTGCGCCGCTCCCGGACCTGCTGGCCGCCCTTCTCCACCGTGACCGCGCCCGCCCCGCTGATGGAGGCCACATTGAAGGAGAACGCCTGCGGGGAACCGATATGCGGTTTGCCGAGTCGGCTGAACAGAATGCGCAGCATGGCATTGGCGTCGGTGGCGGTACCGACCGTGGAGCGGGGGTCGGAGCCCATCCGCTCCTGGTCGACGATGATGGCGGTGGTCAGACCGTCCAGCACGTCCACGTCAGGTCGCGCCTGGGTCGGCATGAAGCCCTGGATGAAGGTGCTGTAGGTCTCGTTGATGAGCCGCCGCGACTCCGCGGCGATGGTGTCGAACACCAGCGAGCTCTTGCCCGAGCCCGATACGCCGGTGAACACGGTCAACCGGCGCTTGGGGATCTCGACGCTGACGTCCTTCAGGTTGTTCTCCCGCGCGCCGACCACCCGGATCAGATCGTGGGTGTCGGCCGCGTGCGCGGGCGACCGCGTGTCCGTCTTCTTGGCCATAGCTCGTGGTGTCTTCCTCTTGTTCGTCGGACGGCTCTCAGTCCAGCTGCTTGATGCGGACCATATTGCCCGCGGGGTCGCGGAAGGCGCAGTCCCGAACCCCGTACGGCTGGTCGGTCGGTTCCTGCACCACCTCGGCGGCGTCGCTGGCCTGCAATTTCTCGAAGACGCCGTCGAGGTCGCGGGTGGCCAGATTGATCCCGGCGTAGGTGCCCTTGGCCATCATCTCGGCGATGACGCGCCGCTCGTCGTCGGTGATGCCGGGATCGGCGGCCGGGGGATGCAGCACGATCGCGACATCGGGCTGACCGGCCGGGCCGACGGTGATCCAGCGCATGCCCTCGTAGCCGACGTCGTTGCGGACCTCGAAGCCGAGGGTGTCCCGGTAGAACGCCAGCGCGGCGTCCGGATCGTCCTGGGGCAGATAGGAGGCATTGATGCTGATGTCCATGCTGATCACGGTAGTTACCGGCCGCCGGTCGAGGCTTCTCGATTCCTGATCGGTCTGGTGATCTGCTTGGCCACGCAGGCCGGGATGCCGGCCGCCTCGTTCGCGGCCTCCCGCTTGTACACGCTGGGCGGCATTCCGACCAGTTCGGTGAACCGGGTGCTGAACGTGCCCAGCGAGGAGCACCCCACCTCGAAGCAGACCTCGGTGACGCTCAGATCGCCGCGCCGCAGCAGCGCCATGGCGCGTTCGATCCGCCGCGTCATCAGATACGAGTAGGGCGACTCGCCGTAGGCGGCCCGGAACCGGCGGCTGAGATGTCCCGCCGACATGTGCGCGTCCCGGGCGAGTCGTTCGACATCCAGGGGTTGGGCGTACTCCCGGTCGATCCGGTCCCGGACGCGCCGCAATACCGCGAGGTCGCGTAGCCGCTGCTGCTCGGGTCTGCTGGTCACTCCGCAGATCGTCCCATATCGCCGGATCGGCGGGGTGCGCTGGCGTGGCGCGTGTTGCGGCAGCGACGTCCGTGACCACTTCGGTGCGCGATACTGGGATTGAACCAGTGACCTCTTCCGTGTCAGGGAAGCGCTCTCCCGCTGAGCTAATCGCGCGGGACCCCCACAGAGCGGATGACGGGATTCGAACCCGCGACCCTCACCTTGGCAAGGTGATGCGCTACCAGCTGCGCTACATCCGCACGTCCGGTGGCTTTCGGCTCCGGCTCGCGAGGAAGAACCATAGCCACAACACCGTGAAGACTCCAAATCGGGCTGGTCTGCGGCCCCTCGACCGGGTATTTCGTGCGTTTGTGCCCGTTTGTCCGTTGTGGCACAGTCGGTTCCCGAAGCAGGGTGGTGTGAAGGGAGGGGCGGCTCGGGGATGGCATCGGACCCGTCGCAGCCAACAGGGCAGGGATTCTTCTCGGTGACCGGCACGTCCGGTGACGTCTACTTCGTCGCGGGTGACCCGTACGGCACGGCGGGCGGGCGGTCGCGGCTGTTCCGGTGCCGCGACCGACACGGCCGCGAACGCGTCTACAAGCTGTACGGTACGGCCGTCACCGATGCGCACGCCATCGGATGGGCGGCCCGCGCAGCGCATTTCGGCCGCGAGATCGTGCTCCCGGCGGAACGACGCGGGGGAGTGGCGGCCACCCCCGAGAGCTCGATCGGCTGGCCGCTCGACCTGGTCCGACGCGACGGGGACCTGCTGGGCGCGATCCTGCCGCTGACCCCCGGCGAATTCCTCGAACCCGACGGATCGCCGCTGACCCTGCACCGGCTGTGCCTGGCCGGACAACAACCGCCGGACGCGTATTACCGTGTCGCCGTGGCGATTCGGATCTGCGAGATCGCCACCGCGCTCGAGGAGCGCGATCTCGTCCACGGTGCGCTGTTCCCGCGGAATCTGCTCTGGAGCCGTTTTCAGCCGCACGTCTACCTGCTCGAATGCGATGGCCTGCGGTACGGGCGGGTGTCCGCCCCCGAGGGTATCCTGCTCGAGAAGTGGTGCGATCCAAGGCTTCTCACCGGCACGATCGCGGGACCCGACCGCTTCAGCGACCGGTTCGGTGTGGCCGCGCTGCTGTACCGCTGCCTCTTTCTCGCCACGGACGCTCCCGCTCGCGTCCGCGGCGGCTGGCGGGGGCCGTCGAGCTTCCCGTCCGAACTCGACCCCCGCCTGCGCTCGCTGTTCGACCGAGCCTTCATCGACCCCGCCGCCTCCGACGACCGTCCCCGCGCCAGTGAGTGGCTGGACGCACTCCAGGACACCTATCTGCTGGGCGACGGCTCGTTCTACAACCAAGCCGCGGTGGCGGTGCTCGACCGGCACACCCAGCGCTGTCGCACGGAGGATGCCGTGGGCACGGTCGACGCGGGATCGTCCGCGGGGGAGGTTTCCGATCGGACCGCCCGTGCCGGACGATCCGACGGGTCCGCCGCTCGCGATGTGGGCGCGGGCGCTGACCCGATGGCCGGCACGACCGCCACCGCTGCTGTCACCACGACCGCACGGCAGGCCGGGGCGGGCGCGGCCACCACGCGGGTCGTGGATTCCCCGAGGATCGATGCGACGCGTGGCCCGGCCGCGTCCGATGAGTCGCACGATCCGGGCGCGGTCGATGGTCCGCACGATCCGACTACGCCTGCCGCGCCACGCGTTCCAGCCGCGCCACGCGATCCGTTCGCGGCCGACGAGCCATACGGTTCGTCCGCGGCGCGCTCACCGCTGGAACCCGCCTGGCCGGTGGACCCGCATCGGCCCGCGCCGACACCCGCTGTGGCCCCGATGAATACCGGCTCTCGCCTCGCGGCGGTGCTGGCCGTGGTCGCACTGGCCGTCGCGGGCATCGCGCTCGTCGCCGTCACCCTGCGCGATACCACCGCGCCCGACCTGGCATCATCGGCCACCAGTCAGCAGGCCCTCGCCCCCGAGGCCCGCGCTTCGGCCACCACGGCCCCGGCGTTCGACTGGGGCACGCTGCACTCGGCCACCACCGACACCACCCCGTTCACGTCGGAAGCGCTCCTGCCGCACTCCTTCCGCGACGCCATGAACGTCGAGTACACGTTGCGCGCGGGCGGTGTCCAGGACTGCATCACCACGGAGATGTCGCAGAATGTCAAAGACATTCTGGCGCAGTACAACTGCACCCACATGGTCGCGGGCTCCTACGTCGACCACTCCAATCAGATCCTGGTCTCGGTGAACGTGCTCGCCCTGCCCACCAGCTCCGCCGCCGACAGCCTCTACGAGACCATGAAGGGCCAGATCCAGGACTGGGCGGTCTGGTGCCCGCAGCAGGGCCCCGGCGCATCGGTCTGCGACAGCTACATCGGTGCCGCCACCCGCAGTGGCTGGGGCTCCAAGAGCTACCGTTACGTCTACAAATCCACGGCCCTCTACATCAACCTGACCGAGGACACCGATATCACCGACTGGCTCGACGCCGCCGCCGAGGCCGCTGTCTCCGAGGCGGGGCCGGAGAACTACTGGCCCCGCTGACCCGAGCGCACCGTATTGGCTGACGGTCCGCCCGCCTGACAGGGTGGGGCCATGGTGAACGAGAGTCGTGGCGTGTTGGTGACGGGTGCTTCGCGGGGGATCGGCCGGGCGGTGGCGTCGGCCTTCGCCGCGCAGGGCGACCAGGTGGCGGTGCACTACTCCGCGCGTCGCGAGGACGCGGAGGCGACGCTGCGGCACCTGCCCGGGGAGGGACACACGCTGATCGGCGGTGACCTCGGCACGGCCGACGGCGCCGAGGCGATCGTGACGGCGGCGGTCGAGGCGCTCGGCACGGTGCACGTGCTGGTCAACAATGCGGCCGTGAATATCGCCCACCCGCTGGCGGAGACGGATTACGCGGACTGGCAGCGGATCTGGCGGCAGACCGTGGACGTGAACCTGCTCGGCACCGCGAATGTGTCGTACCAGGTGGCTCGGCACATGATCGATCGCGGTATCGCCGGGACCATTGTGAACATCGGTTCCCGCGGGGCCTTCCGCGGCGAACCCGACCACCCGGCCTACGGTGCCAGCAAGGCGGCCGTGCACGCGCTCGGACAGTCGCTGGCGGTGTCACTGGCCCCGCACGGTATCCGCGTGGCCTCGGTCGCTCCGGGTTTCGTCGCCACCGAGCGCGTCGCCGACCGGGTCACCGACGCGGTACGGGCGCAGAGCCCCTTCGGCCGCGTCGGCACCCCGGATGAAATCGCTTCCGCTGTCCGCTATCTCGCCTCGCCGGATGCCGCGTGGACCTCCGGCGCGGTACTGGACGTCAACGGAGCGTCCTACCTGCGCTGAGCTAGCGCTTGTCCCGCAGTCCCAGGTCATGCGCCTTCGCCCGCACCGCCCCGAGGACGAGATGTCCGCTCTCGGTGATCAGTTCCTGCACCTCGGCGGCGGTCCGGCTCGCGGCGTCGGCCCCGACCCTGGACAGCCGCCGACCGCTGCGCCGCCCCACCCGGGACAGCTCCCGCGCCAACTCCCCGAACCCGCTCATCGAATCCGCACCTCCATTATCGAGCTGGTGAACGAGTGTTCCCTCACGGCTGATGGCCGCATGATCGAACAACCTCCACCAGTAGAAACATTCGCCATGTCAACGCATGTTGAGAGTACGTCTGTTCACTGCTCGGTGCCAACCAGGCGATGAGTGGCGGGGCAACCGGAGTCGCGTGGGCAGCCGGGGCGGCGGCCGGTCATTCGTGCGACGGGTCCGCCGGAATCAGTTCGCGGCCTCGCGATGTCGTATCAGCGGCACTCCCGACAGGCCCTGTGCGCACAGTTTCGCCGTCAGGTCGATCGCGTGGGACTTGGGAATCGGCCGGTCGGTGTCGAGCCACTGCCGCGCGGTGAACCGGCAGATTCCCACCAGGCCGGCCGCCAGCACGCGGACCCGAGCCACATCCGCCCCGAGGTCGCGGGTCAACAGCCCCGCGACCGCCATGACACAGTTGTCGATGGCGTGGTCGACGCGCACGCGCACCTCCGGCTCGCTCGGCACCTCGGTTTCGAACACCATGCGGAACCCGTCGGGGTCGCTGTCGATGAAATCGAAGTAGACCGCGACCGCGGACCGGGTGCGGGTCCGATTGTCGCCGGGAGCGGTCAGCGCGGAGCGAATGTCGTCGACCAATCGGTCCAGTCGCGACTGGATCACCGCGAGGTACAGGTCGATCTTGCTCGGAAAGTGTTTGTACACGGTGGGTTTGCTTATCCCCGCGTCGTCGGCGATCTCGTCCATCTGGGCCGCGTGGTACCCGCGACGGCCGAAGATCCCGGACGCCGCCGCCAGCACCCGCAGGCGCTGCGCCGCCCGCTCCGCCCGCTGATCCGCACCGAGGCGCGGACGGTCCTGCCCGTGCGGCGGCCCAGCGCACTCCCTGCTCACCGACTGTGTCATCTCACCTCCGCAAACGCACCGACCTCGCCTATCGGCATCCGTGAGAGCCTGGCGGCATTGTTGGCGACATGTCAACAAGATGTGAGCAATCTGTCGCAGCGTGCTAGACATGCACCCTGGACGCCGAACGGAAAAGCAGGTGGCAGCCGATGCCGAAGATCGTCGTGTTCGGGGCGACCGGGTACACCGGACGCCTGACCGCCGAAGCCCTGATCGCACAGGGTGATTCACCGGTGCTGGCCGGACGTGATGCTGCCGCGCTGGCGACGCTCGCCGCAGAACTCGGCGGCGCGGCGACCGCCGTCGCCGATGTCGCCGACCCCGCCGCGGTGACCGCCCTGCTCGAGCGTGGCGACGTGCTCGTGACGACGGTCGGGCCGTTCCTGCGCTACGGCAGTCCGGCCCTGGCCGCCGCGCTGGCCGCCGGAGCCCACTACCTCGACTCCACCGGCGAGGGCCCGTTCGTCCGCACCGTGTTCGACCACGACGAGCAGGCCCGCGCCGCGGGGGTGGCACTGCTGACCGCGCTCGGATTCGATTACGTCCCAGGCAATCTGGCCGCCGGACTGGCGCTGCGTGATGCCCCCTCGGCGGTGCGCGTCGACGTCGGCTACTTCATGGACGGCCCCGTCACCAGCGGTGGCACTCGCGCCTCGGTGGCCGGGATGCTCTTCGAGCGCGCCTTCGCCCTGCGCGACGGCAAGGTCGTCACCGAACCCGCCGCCGCGCACCTGCGCGACTTCGACGTCGCTGGAAAACCCCGCACCGCCGTCTCCATTCCCGGCTCCGAGCACTTCGCCCTGCCGCGCACCCACCCGAACCTGCGCTCGATCGACGTCTTCCTCGGCCTGCCGCCGGTCGCCGCCCACGGCCTGCGGATCGGTTCGAGACTCGCCGCCACCGCGGCGCGACTACCGCCGCTGAAACACGGACTCGAATCCGCACTGGCGCGAATCGTCAAGGGCTCCACCGGAGGCCCCGACGCCCGCACCCGCGCCCGCACCCGCGGCTGGGCCGTCGCCGAAGCCTACGACGCCTCCGACCACCTCCTGGCCTCGGTCACCCTCACCGGCGGCGACCCCTACGAATTCACCGCCCACCTGCTGGCCTGGGCCGCACACGCGGCCCTGAACGGCGGCCTGCTCACCACCGGCGCTCTGGGCCCGGTCGAGGCATTCGGCCTGGACGCCTTGCACGCCGCCGTCGACGAAGCCGGTTGGACCCGCATGGGCTGATGGGTGCACGACAGCAGAAAGGCCCGGTGAAAACCGGGCCTGATCTGGTATTTCTTGGTGCGCGATACTGGGATTGAACCAGTGACCTCTTCCGTGTCAGGGAAGCGCTCTCCCGCTGAGCTAATCGCGCGAGTCTTGTCTCTTCACGAAGAAGAGGCGGCGACGGGAATCGAACCCGTGTGCACGGCTTTGCAGGCCGTTGCCTCACCACTCGGCCACACCGCCAAGCAGGCCGTGTTGGCCTCTCGAGCGGATGACGGGATTCGAACCCGCGACCCTCACCTTGGCAAGGTGATGCGCTACCAGCTGCGCTACATCCGCATGTCACCTCGGGCGCCTCTCGGCTGTCCCGCTGACGAGAGAGAACATTAGCCGACAATCGGCGTCGGCAACAAATCGCCTGGTAGGAGGGGGTGAAACCGAACTACACAGGTGTAGTTCACACGCCCGCAAACGCGCCGCCACACGGTGCTCGCCCACCCGGTGTCCGGCGGTCACCGAACCATGCGAGGCTCCCCCCATCGCACCGCCGGTCGCCCTACCGGCGACACCCCGGGCGAGTCCCCTGCCGCCCCGGTCGAACCCACCTTTTATGCCCATATGCACGCGATTTGGTGTGACGCCGGGGGAGCGTGTTAATGTTCTGTCTCGTTCGGAGCGGCACGAAAAAGCCGAGACGAACAGCCGCTCCGGCGGCGAGCTACGGTTCTATAGCTCAGTGGGAGAGCACTCGCCTCACACGCGAGGGGTCGCTGGTTCGAACCCAGCTAGAACCACCCTAGAAGAAGCCGCAGGTCACTGACCTGCGGCTTCTTCTGTTCTCTGGCGGCGATGCGAAGCCGGTGTCCTCGCGCTGTACCGCACCCGCGTGGCGGAGGCGGGGCAGTGGAACGCGCTGGCGCCGTGGGACGGGTCGCGCACCGCGAGCGGTTCGCATCCGCGCCCCGGCCCGATCGCCGGTACCGGCCGGATTCGCGTCGCCACCTATGGGATGCACGGCAGGCCGACGAACTCGGACCGCGTAGCGACGCGGGCGCGCCCGCCGAACGGTGGGCAGCCGAGGCGCGCATTCTGCTCGATCGGCCAGACCCCGTGGCCGACGGCCAAGCCCTCGTGCCGGACCGTGGTATGCCTGTTCCGGCGTGACACCGCCCGGCGGTCCAATGACTCCGACAATGCTCCCGGCGGCCCGCCCGCCTGGGCGCGGGTCGTCGAGATCGGTTGAGCTACTTGGCGTAATCGCTCGCGCCCCACCAGTCGACGAGGATCACCTCCTCGTCGCCGACCACCCAGGCGTCGTGCCCGGAGGGCAGTGCGGTGACCTGTCCGGGCCCGGCGTCGAATTCGGTGCCGTCGGCCATCTGAATGTGGATCGTGCCCGCCACGTGGTATTGGAAGTGCGGGGCCAGGCACCAGTCCGTGCCCGCGACCGGCTTGACATGCTCGGACCACCGCCAGCCGGGTCGCAGGACGAGCCTGCCGATTTCCCGGCCGCCGACCTTCAGGATCTCGGCCCGGCCGTATTCGAAGGCGCGCACCTCGTCGGGTGCGGCGAAATCACGATGTTCGGTGTTCATCACGCTCACTGATCCCATGCTTGGACGCCGGTCTCCCGGATGATGTGGCCGTCGGCGAGATCCAGGGTGGCCGCGCACAGCACCCGGGTGCCGTCCGGGTACCGGCAGGACTCGAAGAAGTTCACCGTCACCCCGTCGGTGACGGCGTGCTGGATCTCATGTGTCATCTCCCGCCCGCACACATCGTCCAGATAGGCCCCGATCTGGTCGCGGCCGCGCAGGACGAGCGGGTGGCTCGGCGGATTGTTCTGGTCGATGAGCCGGATCTCCGCGTCCTCGGCGTAGAGCGCGCGCAATCCCGCCGCATCGCGCTCCTCGATGCTGCGGCGGAATTCGTCGAGATCGAATCCCCGGGCGGCTTCGGTGCTGCTCATGATGCCCCTCTTCTTGGTGTTATCGCTGGCGGAGAAAGTGTGCGCGGCTTCCGTCAAATGCCCGTCAACCCCGGTCCGGCAGCACGTCGGGGGTTGCCAGCGCGGTGCCGGGAGCAGAGACTGAAGTCTCGCGGAGAGGCTGCGCGATGCTGCGGATACAGGTCCTCGGCCCACTGCGGGTCGAACTCGACGGAAGATCGGTGGAACTGCCGGATCGGCGGCAACGCGTGTGTGCCCTGCTGGCCTGGCTCGCCGTCCACCCCGGCCCGCATCACCGTTCGCGCCTGGCGGGCGAGTTCTGGCCGGAGGTCCCGGAAGCCAATGCGCGAGCCAGCCTCCGCAGCGCGGTGTGGGCGTTGCGAGCCGCCCTGGGTCCGGCGGGCGTTTGCCTCGAAGCGGACCGCGACACCGTGCGCCTCGGCGGCGACCCATGGGTTGACCTCGCGGAGTTCGATCGTTTGGCTGCCTCCGGTGATTGCGTCGCGGCTGTGGACCTGTGCCGTGGCGAACTGCTGGCCGGATGGCACGAGGACTGGGTCCTCGAGCTGCGCACCGAGCACGCTCGTCGGCTGGCCGCGGCGCTGGGCGACCTGGCCGCTCGCGCCGAGGCCGGTATCAGGACCGGGCCTGTGACCGGGACCAGGGATGAATCCGGGACCGAGACAGAGCCCGGGGCCGAGGGAAGTGTGCGAGCCGCCATCGGCTGGGCCCGTCGGCGTGTCGACCTCGACCCGGCGAACGAATGCGCCGGACGGGAGCTGATCCGGCTCCTCTGCCTCGCCGGGGACGAGCAGGGTGCGATAGCGGCCTACGCACGTCTGCGACGGGCATTGAGCACGGAACTGGACTTGCGCCCCTCCGCCGAGACGACAGCCCTCATCCACCGGCTCCGTCCACACGAACCGGTGCTCGCCCCGTGGACCACGCCTGTGCAGCCTCGGCCGGAGTTCATCGGCCGCGCTCGTGAACTGGAGCGACTGCGAAAGTGTCTGGCACGCACCGAAACCGGCCTCGGCCTAGTCGCCACCATCACGGGCGAGGGCGGCATAGGCAAGACAGCGCTGACCGAGGAGATACTGGACGCCGCAGCACATCACGGCGCCCGGACCGCGGGCGGTGCGGCCGGTGGCCCCGGCGGAATGCCCTTCGAGGTGTGGTCGGGACTGTTGACCGACCTGCTCGCCGCTACCGGCCCGCTACCGTCGGACGCACCCTGGGCCGCCGATCTGGCCCGCTTGGTCCCCGCCGTAGCACCCCGAGCTCCCGCCGTCGGACCGGAGCACGATCGCATCCGCCTGTTCGAAGCGGTGATCGCCCTGCTGGGCACCCTGTCCGCGCGCCACCCGCTGGCGCTCGCCCTGGAGGACCTGCACCTCGCCGACCCCTCCAGTCTGGACCTCCTGGGCTACGTGACCCGTCGAATCACCCGCCTGCCAATTCTTTTCGTCCTCACTCGCCGTCGTCTCCCGCCGAGCCCGCGCGCCGAGGCAGTACTGGGCGCACTCCGCGCGAAGGGCGCCCTGGCGGCCGAAATAGAGCTGGGACCAATGGATTCCGCTGAGATCCGCGCCCTAGCGCAGCTCACCGCGGCCCGGACCGCGACCGGGATGCCCGCCGCCCACACTCGGGTCGAATCGATCGCCGCGACAGGCCCCGCCGAGACGACGGCCTACCGGACTCCCACCGAGCCGGCCACGGTAATCGCTGTGGCTGAGCTGTCCTCCGCACCTGATCCGGCTGAGCGGGGTGGCGCGCTGAGCCCGGCGCAGCTGGCGGGTGTCGTCGCGGTGGCGGGTGGCAGCCCGCTGCTCGCTGTGGCTGCCGCGCGGCAGTTCGTCCTCGGCAACGAAGGTTTCGCCACGGATCTGCGTGCTGCGACTCGGGCGGAGTTGGCGCGATTGAGCGGGTCCGCTCGGCTGTTC
This sequence comes from Nocardia sp. CC213A, assembly GCF_030766805.1. NCBI lineage: Bacteria > Bacillati > Actinomycetota > Actinomycetes > Mycobacteriales > Nocardiaceae > Nocardia > Nocardia sp. CC213A. Next base: position 207,344 of record NZ_JASFXA010000005.1, on the reverse strand, counting down.
GTGGAGCTGGTGGCGGTGGCCGGGCACGATGTGGGTCGCGCGGAGATCGTGCGCCTGCCCGCGCTGGGCGATGCGGATCGCGCTGCCACCGAGGCCCTGGGGTCGGGGCTGTTACGAATTCGGGAGGGAGCCATCGGGTTTCGGCATGAGCGGCTGCGGGTGGCGGTGTACGAGGATATCGCCGAACCGCTGCGGGCCCGGATGCACGAGGATCTGGCCGCCGCGTTGCGGGTACGGGGCGTGCCGGGCACACGGCGGGCTGCCGAGATCGCGGGACATCTGCGCAAGGCCGGTCGTGATGATCTGGCGGTCGGCCACCTTGTCCACGCGGCCGCCGAAGCCCGTGCGATGGCGGCACTCGCCGAGGCTGCCGGCTTTCTCCGTGAGGCACTCGAGGTGGAGCCAGACAATCCTGACGCGTTGATCGAATTGGGTGAGGTGGAGGCGTGGCGCGGGCGATTGGATGCCTCCGATGCCGCGTTCGACCGGGCGCTGCGGCTTCTCTCGCCGCAGGACACCGGCGCGCTGGTCGCCGCCTGGCTACGGCGCGGAATGTGGTTGCGCGGCGGTATCTGTCATCCGCGTGAGTCGCGGCGTTCCTACCGCGCGGCACTGGATCTGCTCGAGCGCGAACCGGATCCGGATCCCACCATCCGGGCCGCGGTGCTGGCGGGACTGGCGTGGGCCGAATCGGTGGCTGGCGACCCGGGTGCGGTCGCCGAACTGCTCAGGGCGGTGGGCGAGCTCACGGAGGGGAGAGCCATCGGTGACCTGCTCTCCCATGACGTGGAGATCGCACGCGCGCACGCTCTGCTGCGTGCCGGTCGGTTCACCGAGAGTTTCGGCCCGCTGCTGGACGCGGCGGCCGCGGCGGACCGGGCGGGGCGACCCGATCTGGCGTACAGCTGCCTGATCAATGCGGCGGGTGCGGCGGCGTGTGCCGGAAAGTTCGAGCGGGCACTGGATTTCGCCGATCGGTGCCTGTCGCTGGTGGTGCCGAACGACCTGCTGCGACTGGTCGTCTATACCCAGTCCGGTCGCTGCGCGCTGCTGCTACGGCTCGACCGGATGCCTGAAGCCCGTGCGGCGCTGGACGGTGCGGCGGCGGCAGCGGAACGTCTCGGTAGCGCGGACCTGGCGGGACTTGTGCTGCACGATCGGGGACTGCTGGCTCAGGCGTGCGGGGATCCGGACGAGGCCATCGCCCAGTTCCGGCGGGCGCTGAATTCCGACGCGCCGATCAGCCGAGCGCTGACCAGGCTACGCTGCGCCGAAATGCTCACCCGCACGGGAGATCTCACGGCGGCGGAGAAAGAGCTCCGTGAGGTCGCCCTGGAACCCGTGACGGCGGGCGACTTTCCGGACCTCCTGGTGGCGCGGATGCAGCGCATCCAGGGCCTGATCGCCCTCGCCCGTGATGATCGGGGGCTGGCCGTGACGCGCCTGCGGCAGGCGAAGCGTGCCTGGCGGCGGCGCGTGGATGCGGGAAGCCTTACCGGGGAACGCTATTCGGCGGCCATCGTCGATCTGGGCCGTCCACCGCTGGCCGCCTTCGTGGAGCCCGAACGTGAGCTCGCCCTCGTGCTCGCGGACCTGTCATCCTTCGACGCTGCCGGGAGCGACCATGCCGAGCTTCGATGACCACGCGCACAGCGCCGCCGCTCCAGAGGATGTCTGGCAGCTGCTCTACGACCCCGGCCGGTTCCCCGAATGGTGGGCGGGCATCGGATCCGTCGATCCCGCACCGGATACCCAGCCGGACCGATACACCATGTACCCCGACGGCTATCCCGACTTCCCGATGCCCCAGACGCTGCGCACCGACCGGCACGACCGCCGCGTGATCATATCCTGTCTGATCTCGGACCTGCGCTTCGAGTGGCGCCTGGTGCCCGCACCTTCCGGCACCGACATACACGTCCACGTCGAGCTGCCGGACACCGAGGCCGCCCGGCTGGAGACCCAGCGAAGGATCGTCCGGGATTCGGTGTCCGCCTTGGCCGCACTCGCGGCAGGCGGGCACCACTCCGCCGGGTCTGCCTCGCCGCGCGCCTAGCGTTGCGTCGTGGCCGATTCCTGCTTTCTCATCCGGTCGCACCATCCAGTGGAACTCGGTGGCGTCATCCATGGCGTACGCGTTGTCCGGGCACTGCGTCCCCATCCACATGCCGATATCGCACCGAGGCCGTGGATGACGTCGTGGCTCAGCGCGCCCGCGGGACCGATGTACCGGATCGTCCGCTTCGGTGAGCAGGCGTCGGGCGGCACCGAGTGCGGCCGCTTGTCGGCCGCGGGCCAGCCAGGGCAGCGCCAGTCCGGGCTGCGGCTCGTGGCCGCACGCCAGCGCGTCGTGATAGGCGTGGTCGGCCTCGTCGTAGGCGCCGTGCATGCGCATCAGTTGGCCGCGGTGCACGGCGCACTGGCCGGTGAACATCACCAGGCCGGGCTGATCGGCACACCAGGTGGTCAATGCGAGCGTCCACGTCTCGGCCCGGCCGAAGTCCGAGATCTCTTGGCACGCCTCGATCATCGCGCAATAGATGTGGCCGACTAACATCGTCGACACGCCGCCGGTGGTAATGCAGATCATCGCCTCTTCCAGCAGCGCCAGCCCTCTCGAACGCGACCGGAGTACAGGGCCAATCTGCCCTGGCCACAGTCCCATCGCGGTCAGGTCCGGTTCGGCGAAGCGGTGTCCGTAGTCGGTGACCTCGTCGGCGCATCGGGCGGCGGCGAACTCGCCCGCGAAGCGATGGCGGAACATCTCCGCGACCAGGACGTAGCCGTCCTCGACCACATCGTCCGGCACCTCCGCCAGCAGCCGCCGCGCTCTGGTCACCCAACCGCCCCCGATTACGGACTCCCCGGTGAACAACAGGGTCTGTGCCAGCCAGAATGCGGAGCGGACCGCCTCCAGCCGATCGCCCGAATCCAGATTCAGCTGGTAGGCGCGCTGCAACGCGTGGACGCAGTCATCGGTGCGACCCGTCGGATACGCCGCTGTCGCCAGGCGTGCGAAATCGTCGCCGTCGACGCTATGGGTGCACCGCCCCGTCGCACATCGGCCGATCCACCCATTCCCCATCCCACTCGGCATGGGTGGATGTGCGCAGGTGACGTGCTCAGTGGGCCGCGCTACCGGTCCAACCAGGCGGCCAGGTCCGGTAGGTCGGTGGCGGCGACCCCGGTGAATCGGGGTGGGCGCTTCTCCAGGAAGGAGGAGATGCCTTCGGCCAGATCGGGACTGGTGGAGGCGTGCGGGATCGTCTTCTTGTCGAGGTCGAAGGCCGCTTCGGGGCTGCCGTGGGCGGCCATGGCCACCAGGGCCCGGCGGATGACGGCGGCGGAGTTCGGAGCGATGGCGACGGCCAGTTCTCGGGCGAGTGCGTAGGCGGCGGGCAGGAGGTCGTCGGGGGAGTGCACGCTGGTGACCAGGCCGGCGGCGTGCGCCTCCTGGGCGCTGAAGACGCGGCCGGTGAGCATCCACTCCTTGGCTTTGGCCAGGCCGACCAGTTGCGGCAGGAACCAGGTCGAGCCGCCCTCGGGGAAGAGGCCGCGGCGGGCGAAGACGAAGCCGAATCGAGCGTTCTCGCTGGCCAGTCGGAAGTCCGCGGCGAGCGTCATGGAGATGCCGACGCCCACCGCCGGACCCGGGAACGCCACGATCACCGGCTTGTTCGAATTCGTCATGGGCCGCACCACCCGCGTAGCCGGCTCGTCCCAGTCCGGCGCGCTGTGGTCGCCGATCGACGGCTCGGCGAAATCCATTCCGACGCAGAAGTATTCACCCTCCGCGGTGAGAACGACCACCCGCACCGCATCGTCTCGGTCCGCAGCCGTCAGCGCCGCGCCCAGCTCATCGGCCATGGTGAGCGTGAAGCCGTTGCGGGCGTGCGGGCGGGCGAGCGTAATGGTCGCGACGGCCTCCTCGACCGCATAGGTGATCGTCGAATACGTCGTCTCGCCGCCGAAGCGTCGGCCGTCGTCGGCCATATCGAGTTCTCCCGCCGTAGGTGAGTAGATGAAGCTCAAAGATTCTCAATCCGTCACGGCGGGGTCAATACGTGGTCGTGGGTTCCGCTCGACGCCGCGCGTCGGATGCCCGGATGAGTCGTTCGCTCCTGCCCACGGTGCACGGCGTTGGATATCGTGTTGCGGACTGGTTAGCCGTTGAATTGCTGACGCGGTGCAGTGGGATCGTCACAGCAGCGTGAGGGTTCGCGAGACGTAGTCGAGATGAGGGATTGTGCCTTACGGGGGACGAGTGGTGGCGGCCGTTATCGGTGTGCTGTGCGGTGCCTGGGCGGGGTACGGCGTGCAGCGCACGGTGGGTGCCGGGTGGAGATCGGTCGCGGGCGGTCAGGGGAGTGCTGCGATTACCGCGGCCGTGGTCTGTGCCCTGACCGCGCTGGTGGCCGTGTGGTTGTTCGGGTGGGGGCGGGTCCGGTACGCGGTGGTGTTCGGGACGGGGCTGGGCGGGGTAGCCGTGCTGTGCGCCGTGGCGGCGTTGCCGGCTCCGGACGAGTGGGACGAGTTTCCGATCGCGTTCGGGGCGGGGCTCGGGGCGCTGATCGTGCCGGCGGTAGTGCTCGGGTCGGCGCGGATCTGGTTCTTCGGTGCCCTGATAGCGGCCGTGGTGCTGGGTTACCAGGTGGACAATCTCGTCGATTCCGAACGCTATCGGTACCGCGATTTTCCGTCGGCGGTGGGTGCGAACGGACAGTCGTGGCAGTTGCTGGTGGCGCTCGTGCTGGTCGGTGCGTTGCTGGCGGCGATGTGGTGGTGGCGTGGTGAACGCGTCGAACCGCAGGTTTCGGGTCCGTCGGTGGCGGTAGGCGTCGGACTGGCGGTCGCGGCGCTACTGGTCGTGCGGTGGTGGGCCGGAACGGGATGGCTGCCGTGGGCGGCGGCCGCGCTGGCGGTGGCGGTGTGCGTGGCGGGTACCCGGTGGCTGTCGGGGCGGTCGGCCGTGGCGCTGGCGGTCATGACGGCCGCGGCGGCTTTGGTGGTCGTCGATCCCGGATGGGATCGGGGGCCGTCGGCCGCCGGGCTCGCCGTGGGCTGCGCCGCGGTGGTCGTCGGCCTCACCGCTGGCTGGCGGGTGGGGCGACCGGCGCTCGCGATCGGAGTATGCGCCGTGGCGGCCGTGGGCGCCGCGCTGTCCCAGCTCTCCGACCTCGGTTGGGTGCGGCTCGGCGCCGGTGCGCTGGTGCTGTTCGCCATCGCGATGGCCGGTGCGTCCGTCCTACCCGCGGAACCCGCACTGCTCGCGGGCTGGTCCGTGCTGCCGATGCTGGCAGCGCTGACGGCGCGTGAACTGTCGTCGCGAGCAGACGCGGAGTCGATTCCCACGGTGACCGACTGGGCGTACCGGCCGGATGTCTACCCGCCGTCGGGGACCGTGGCGGAGTCGTCGCATACCCTCATCGCTTGGGCGGTTACGCCACCGCCGCCGTTCGTCCCGCGTCCGGGTCTGGTCGTCCCCGGCCTGATCGTCGCGGCCGCGTGTACGGCGTGTGCGGTCTGGCTGGCGCGTCGTGACAGCGTGTCATGAGGCAGTGACCGGTCCCGGCCTACGGTGAGTCGTCGCCGCTCCTGTTCGCCTCGAAATGCTCGACCAGCAGCCGAGTCACGGCCTCGGGTGCCTCATCGGGAATCCAATGGGAGACCCCGGGCAGCACCTCGAGGCGGAAGGGGCCGTCCACGTAGCGGCTCGACAGTTTCGGGCCGGTGGCTAGGACGGCGGTGTCGCCGTCGCTCCAGACCTGGAGGGTGGGGATGGTGACGCGGGCGCGGAGGCGGCCGGGGGCGGAGAAGGGCATGCCGCGGTACCAGTGCAGGCCGCCGCGGGCGATTGTCCTGTCGCGCAGGCGGTTTCCGTCGCGCCGGGCGACATCGGCCGGTTGGCCGGTGCGTTCCAGCATGCGGCGGAACAGGGGGGTGCGGACCATCAGTTCCGGGAGCAGGGGGAGCTGGAAGACGTACATGTACCAGGAGGCCAGGGCTTGGCGGCTGGTGAGCATGGCGCGCAGGAAAGCGGTCGGGTGCGGGACGGAAAGGGCGGTGAGAGAACGCATTCGGTGTTGCCCGTCGGTGGCTGCGGCCCAGGCGGCGGCCGCGCCCCAGTCGTGGCCGACCACGTGCACCGGCCGTCCGATCGCGTCGGCCATGGTCAGCACGTCCCGGGCCAGTTCGTCGAGTCGATAGGACCAGCGCCAGCGGGGTGCGGCGGTGGGGCTGGCGCCGCGCATGTTCGGCGAGAAGGTGCGGTAGCCATGCCGATTCAGGGCGGCGGCCACCGCGTCCCAGCTGCGGGAGTCCTGCGGCCAGCCGTGCAGCAGCAGGACCGGGTCGCCGTCGAGCGGACCGGAATCGGTGACGGGAAAGGTCAGGCCGTCGCGGTGGAAGGCGGTGATGCGGCGCGGGCTGTCGTCCTGGTCGCGTGCGGATGGGTCGGCGGCGGTCGACATGTGCACCTCCTCGTGCTCACGGTATTGACGTAACAGCGTGTCACATCAATTGGGATCGCACTACCCGTACCCCGATTGCGCGCCGGATCGTCGCTGCCTAATCTCGAATCAGACGATGTTGAAGCCGCTCTTGTTCGATCAACGATGATCTCCAGAGAGGTGTGGGACATGTCGACTCTTCGAGGTTCGCTCATCGCCGCGCTCGCGGCGGGTTTCTCGGTCGCCGGGGTGTGCGCCGGCGGCATCGCATCGGCCCAGCCGGAACTCGACAGCGGCGGCTGCACGGCGGGCTCGATCGCCTGGCAGGCGAACGGACCGGGGATCACGGGCAGCTCCCAGGCACCGGTGGCCAGCAATGTCGGCGGCCACCTGGTGGGCTGCTACGGGGCTCCCGACGATATCGGTGTCGGAACCATCATCGGCACCACGTTCGAACCGGCCGCGACCTGTTACGGCAGTCGCGGTGGACGTGCCGATCTGCTCGTCATCTGGGACAACGGAGTGAACAGCCATGTGATCGGCTCCTGGGAGTGGACGCTTGGTCAGCAGGCGACCAATCATCTGAAGATCGTCGGCGGCCTGGGGTCGGGCAAGATGCTGCAGGTCGTGACCGCGCCTCCGGAGGTGAGTCCGGCGGCCGTCACCGGCTGCATCATGGGCGGCTATCGCGGCGGCAGCTACCAGGTGCTCAGCGTGAAGGTGCTCTGAACCGACGCGCCGCCGAGCCCGTCCCCACGGTGGACGGGTGAAGGATGTCCGTGCCCGGTGCGAGACTCTGACCATGCGATGGGCGGTGGCGGAGTCCGGTGACGGCGGGGCGCGTCTGTGTCCGCTGGGTCCGGATGGCCGACCCGCGGGTCCGGTGGTACACGAGCCCGCACTGGCCGATGCGGTGCGCTCGCGCCCGGAGGTACAGCGCTGGGTATGGCGATCCACCGGCGAGATCTATCGGCGTCTGCTCGCTGCGGGCGTGCGTGTCGAACGCTGCTACGACGTGGAGGCCGCCGAGGCGGTGCTGATCGGGCACGAGGAGGGGCAGTCGGGTCAGGCGCGCTCCCTGGCGGCCGCCTGGGCGCGGTTGCACGGGCTGCCGGTGCCGCCGGACGCGCCCGCCCGCGCCGCCGACACCGAGCCCACCCTGTTCGACTCGGGTCCGGTGCCGCTCCCGCCCGGCGCCGACGAGTTGACGGCGTTGCTGGAGGTCTACGCGGGGCAGGTGGCCCGGGTGGCGCGGACCGAGCACCCGGAACGGATGTGGCTGCTGCTCGCCGCCGAATCGGCGGGCATGCTGGTGGCCGCGGAGATGTCCCGCGCGGGCATACCGTGGCGGGCCGATATCCACCGTGAACTACTCGATTCGATGCTGGGCGAACGCATCTCGGGCGGGACGGAACCGCGGCGCATGGCCGAGCTGGCCGATGCCGTGTCGCGGGCCTTCGGCGCGCGGGTCCGGCCGGACCTGCCCCAGGACATCATCCGGGCCTTCGGCCGTGCCGGAATCTCACTGTCCTCCACCAGGAAATGGGAGCTCCAGGAGATCGACCATCCGGCGGTCGCGCCGCTACTGGCCTACAAATCGCTGTATCGCCTGTACACCGCGCACGGCTGGTCCTGGATCGACCAGTGGGTGCGTGACGGCCGCTTCCGGCCCGAATATCTGCCCGGCGGCACGGTGACCGGTCGCTGGACCACCAATGGCGGTGGTGCGCTGCAGATTCCGAAGGTGATCCGGCCCGCCATCCGCGCCGATCCGGGCTGGCGGCTGGTGGTCGCCGACGTGGATCAGATGGAACCGCGGGTGCTCGCCGCGATCTCGCGCGATCCGGGACTGATGGAGGTGGCCGGTCGCGACGAGGACATGTACGCGGATCTGGCGGCCCGCGCCTTCGGCGGCGACCGCGCCCAGGCGAAACTCGCCATGCTGGGCGCGCTCTACGGCCAGACCTCCGGGGACGCCCTCACCCATATCGCCGAACTCCGCCGCCGCTATCCGGCCGCCATGGCGTACGTCGACAATGCGGCCCATGCCGGTGTGGAGGGCCGCCTGGTGCGCACCTGGCTCGGCCGCACCTGCCCGCCCGCCGCCGCCATCGACCACGAGACCGACGCCGAGCGGGACCGGTCCGGCGGATACGGCGGTAGCGCCGCCGCCCGCGCCCGCGGCCGCTTCACCCGCAATTTCGTCGTGCAGGGCAGTGCCGCCGACTGGACGCTGCTCGTCCTCGCGGGTCTGCGGCACAGCATGCACCGCGCGGGGCTGCGCGCGGAACTGGTCTTCTTCCAGCACGACGAGGTGATCGTGCACTGTCCGGAGGAGGAGGCGGCGACGGTCGCCACGGCGATCACCGAGGCGGCGGACACCGCGGGCCGGATCGCGTTCGGCCGCACCCCGGTGCGCTTTCCGTTCACCACGGCGGTGGTGGAGTGCTACGGCGACGCCAAATGAGGGGGAGGGACCTCCTCGTGGGCGACGGCCGGCGTCGCGTCGGTGGTACTCCACGGTGCCGGGGGCGATGGGCGGCCGGATCGTATATGTTGACTGCCGTGGGGATGATGAAGGGGGCCAATGTAGCGGTCCCGGCGAACACGGTGCGGGTCGAACTGGGATGGCAAGCGGGCCAGGGTGTTCCGGATGCCGACGCGTCAGCGCTGCTGCTGGTGGGCGGAAAGGTCCGCTCCGACGCCGATTTCGTGTTCTACAACCAGCCCGCGCACCCGTCCGGGGCGGTTCGGCACGAGGGCAAGCAGCAGGGGCCGACGGTGCTGGATGTGCTGTCGGTGCGGCTGGCGCAGGTCGAGCCGCAGATCGAGACCATCGTGCTCGCGGCTTCCACGACCGGCGGGACCTTCCGGCAGTTCCGCGGCCTGTACGTGCGGGTGCTCGATGCCGCGAACGGCGCGGAACTGGCGCGTTTCGACAGCGCGGACGCCACCACCGAGACCGCCTTCGTACTCGGTGAGCTGTACCGGCGGCAGGGTGCCTGGAAATTCCGGGCGGTCGGACAGGGGTACGACTCCGGATTGGCGGGATTGGCAACGGATTTCGGCATCTCCGTCGATGACGAACCCGCCCCCGCGCCGCCGCATACGCCGCAGCGGCACACACCGCCGCAGCCTCCGCAGCAGTACGTGCCACCGCCGCCCGCGCCCCATCAGCCCACGCCGCCGCCCCAGCAGCAGTTCGCGCCGCCCCCACGCCAACACACCCCGCCACCGGTTCCGGTCAACCTGACCAAAATATCCCTGACCAAGGAAGCCCCCAGCGTCTCGCTCACCAAATCGGGTGTCACCGGCGGCACCATGCGGGTCAACCTGAACTGGACCACCGCCCGTGGCGCTGGCCTGTTCGGCCGCAAACGCAACAGCCTGGACCTGGATCTGTGCTGCTTCTACGAATTGATCAACGGCGCGATCGGTTCCGTGCGCGCGCTGGACCGACGCTTCGGCGACCTGCACAACCCGCCGTTCATCCGACTTGACCAGGACGACCGCACCGGTTCCAGCGCCACCGGTGAAAACCTCGACATCAACCTGGATTTCACCAAATTCTTCCGCCGCATCCTGGTGTTCACCTCGATCTACGAGGGCGCCAGGGATTTTCGGGGCGTGCAGGCGACCGCGACCCTGTACCCGGTCAACAGCGCCCCGATCGAGATGACCTTGGACGGCTGCGTCGACGATTCCCGCGACGCGGTCCTCGCGGTCATCGAGAACATGAACGGCGAACTGGTGGTCCGTCGCGAGTGCGCCTTCATCCGCCCGCCGGCCGGGCAGCCGGGGGCGGGTGTCGCCGAGATCGCCCGACTCTACAACTGGGGCTTCGACATCCGGGCCGGACGCGGCAAGGACTGAACGACCATCACGGGGTGTCGAGCACGCTGGCGGGCACCCCGTAGGGCAGGAAGCGCACCCGGCGGCGAGCGTCGGTGTTGTCGCGGTGCGCGCGCAGGGCCTCGAGTTCATTGGGGAACACCTGGTCCACCCGTGCCCCGCCGTCTTCCTCGATGGTGTAGATGGCCCACACTCCGCTGCCGGTCTCGCCGGTGGTCTCGCCCTCCGGCTGCGGCGGCCGGTGCCGCTGTGGCGCGACGAACTGGCCCAGCAGGGATGTCAGCGGATTCGCGCTGGTGCGGTCGAGGTACTCCGACGCCTTGTCGAGCAGGTCGCGGATTTCGATGCCCGCCTCCCGCAGGGCGCGTTCGAAGTCTTCCGGATCGACCCCGAAGGGCCCGTTGTTCGCCATCGCATCTACTCCTGGGGGACGAATTCGGCGCTACGCCCTCAGTGTCCTCGCGCGGCGCGGTCCGCGCCAGGGAGCCCGGCCCGGAAAATGTCCGGCAAGTCCGGACCCGGATGGGGCCGACGGCCCGCGACATCGCGTAATGGCATCGGAGCGCGCGGCCTGTGTAACCGTTGTGCCAGGAATCAAGAACACCAGCAATTTCCGGGTACCCGGGGCTGAAGCCGGGCCGGACCCGGAGACCTGACAATTTCAGAAAGTTACGACCATGCGTAGAGCAACGGCGCTCTTCGCCGCATTACTGCTGGCATTTTTCCTTTCCATCGCACACCCGATGAGCCCGACCGCGCACGCCGATCCCTGCGGCGGCGACTGGGCCATCGGAATCGGCGGCCTCGGGGACAACACATCGTCGGTGTTCGTCCCGTTCGTGAATCAGCCCGTCGGTTACAACTCGCTCGACCCGATGTCGGGGTTGAACGAACTCGACCGGCTGTTCTGGTCGCATCGCAATCAGTGCCCGGGTGACCACATCCGGCTCATCGGACACAGCGAGGGCGCGGGCATCCTGCACGCCTGGGTCACCGCGCATCAGGATGTCGGCAATGCCAATGCCATTCTGCTGTCCGATCCGAAACGGGCTCCCGGCCCCGGGTGGGGCGGATTGTCGTCGACTCCCGGCAGCGGCATCGTCGGATATCCGCTGGCCGGTGTCGACGATTGGTTCGGCGGCTTCCCGGTGCTGACGGTGTGCAACCGTGACGACCAGATCTGCGATACCTCCGCGGGTTGGTGGGGCTACCTCTTCGGTGGCGCGCACAGTCGTTACGATTTCAACGTGTGGAATTACGGCCCTTGGGATTCCGGCGTCTGGTACCGGTAATCGGTAGCGGTCATGGGGATCAGTAGCCATGCGGCACCGGTCCCCATTGACTGAATCCATGCCCCATCGAGGTGCACACGGCCGCACCCGTGAAAGTGATTTGGCAGGTCGCCCCGGCATGGGTGACCGACATCCTCGGGTCGTGAAAGTTCACCGCCGCGAGTCGCGGCAGCGGCGGATTCCCGCCGGGCAGCGTATGACTGCCATGGGAGTTCCATTGGGGATGCGCGGGCCACATGACGGAATCGATGACGATGGCGGGCACATGGGGCAGCGGAATCTGCATACCGGCGAAGAGCACGTTCATCGACGCGGCCGGAACCTCCAGGTCACAGCCCACGGCGCCGGTCGAGCGGATCGAACAGTGCCACCCGCCCATGGCGAAATACGCGGTGTCCCCGACCAGTATCGGGCCGGGCGCGCGCTCGGCGTGGGCCGCGCCCGCGCCGAACACGCAGACGACGAGTCCGAGAATTACTCCGCACATTCGTGCGGCGGCAACCTTCGCAGCCGTGCACACCGGCTTCTCCCTGTGATGCGCAGTGGATATCAGGCCCGTTCGACCATAGCCAGAAACTATCACTATACGGCGGAAAGGCGGGTTTTCCGCCTAGGGGGCTTGCACGAAAAATCCTCGCCGATTTCGGCACATTCGGGCAACCGCGTCGGTAGGGTGGCCCCGGTCCGCGTCCAGGATATGCGGTGTTCGGCAGCAGTGAGGTGTCGTGCGCCACAGGGAGCCACTTGTCGATGTCAGATTCGCTGCCCGTCCATCCGTCGCATACCGCGCCGTTCGAGGTGGTCGGCCCGCGTGTACCGCTATACGCTCCGGAATTCGCCGCCGACCCGCATCGGGCCTACCGGGAGATGCGACAGCAGTTCGGGGCGATGGCGCCCGTCGAATTGGCCCCGGGCATACCCGCCACCCTGGTGCTCGGATATCGCACGGCGGTGCGGATTTTCAATGATCCGGACCGTTTTCCGGCCGATCCGCGGATATGGCAGGAGCGCGTGCCCGCCGACTGTCCGGTACTGCCGATGATGCAGTGGCGGCCCAATGCCCTGCGCAATGCCGGTGTCGCGCACGCGCGCTACCGGCAGGCCAATACAGCGGGCCTGGCCGGTATCGACCAGTTCGCGCTGCCGGGCATCGTGGAGCAGATCGCGGTACCGCTCATCAATGAGATCTGCGTGGCGGGTGCGGCGGATCTGGTGCGCGACTATGCCTTCCCGCTGGCATTCGACGTGCTCAACCATCTGCTCGGCTGTCCGGTCGATATCGCCGCACAGGCGGCCGAGGGTCTGCGCGCCATCTTCGAGGGCATCGGCGCGGACCGCGGCAACGGCATGCTCGTGGACGCCCTGTCGCGCCTGGCCCGGCAGAAGCGGGCGCAGCCCGGCGACGACATCACCACCCGGCTGCTGCGCCACCCCGCCGACCTCAGCGATATCGAGATGGTGCATCAACTGGCCACGCTCTACGGCGCGGGCATCGAGCCGCAGCAGAATCTGATCGTCAACGCGCTCTTGCTGATTCTGCTCGACGGCCGATTCGGCGGGGACGTGCTCGGCGGCAGTCTGTCCACCCGCGACGCCCTGGACGAGGTGCTGTTCGACGATCCGCCGATGGCCAACTTCTGCATCAGCTTTCCGCGGCAGCCCGTTGTACTCGACAATGTCTGGCTGCCCGCGCATCAGCCGGTCGTCATCAGCATGGCGGCCTGCAACACCGATCCGGAGATCCGCTCCGGGCAGCTCGCGGGCAACCGCTCCCATCTGGCCTTCGGTGCGGGTCCGCACGCCTGCCCCGCCAGCTCGCTGGCGTACCTGATCGCCCAGGAGGCCATCGACCAGCTCCTCGACGCCCTCCCGGACATCCGCTTGGCGGTGCCGTCGGATGAACTGTCCTGGCGGCCCGGCCCGTTCCACCGCGCCCTGACCGCTCTCCCGGTCACCTTCACGCCCGCCCCGCCGCTGCCGGAGCCCTGGTAGTCGGGCACCACCGAGCGCACAACCGCTGTTGGCCTCGTGATCACCCGGTCGCCACCTGCCGCTGACACCGTGAACGGGTGCGGATCGACATCCCGGCGGCGCGGCCCAGCGACTCGGCCCCGGTGCGGTGGTTTCACCGGGTGAGCTGGGGTGTGGCCGCCCGCCTGCCGTTCGGGCTGGCCCGCGTGGTGCCCCCGACCTTCGTCGGCTACCTGCTGGTGAGCGCCTGCACCTTCACCCTCGACCTGCTGCTGATCACCGCCCTGCACACGGGCTGGGGCCTGCCGCTGCCGATCTCGGTCACCCTCGGGTACGTTACGGCGTTCGCCACCAGCTTCTTGTTGAACCGGGTGCTCAACTTCTCCTCGCACGCCCCCGTCGGCCCCCAGCTGGCCGTCTACATCGTGGTGGTCACGGTGAACTATCTGGTCTTCATCCTGGGCGTGACCAGCGGTCTGGCGGCCCTCGGCGTGGAATACCACCTGGCCCGCATGGTCGGCGGCCTCGGCGAGGGCCTCTACCTGTACGCCTGCATGCGCTGGTTGGTCTTTCGCCGGTGACGCGGCTACTGGGCGCGTTCGCGCACGACGCGCGCGACGTCGATGCCGCGCACCATGCGGGTGCCCGGTAGCTGGGACAGTGCCGACGCGGCCAGCACCGCCGCGATCGCGAGCAGCGGAGCCGTCCAGCCCATGGCGAGTTCGATATCGAACATGTCGCTGTCGAAGGAGTTCAGGAAGGCCCGGGCGGACAGCAGACCGGCGGCCAGGCCGAGGGGGACGGCGAGGGCCGTGGCGGCCAGATTCTCCAGGGCGAGCATGGCGGTGATGCGGCGGGCGGGGACGCCGGTGGCGCGCAGGGTGGCGAGTTCGGTGGTGCGCTCGGTGAAGCTGACCGTCATGGTCACGTAGATGACGGTGAAGGCCAGCACGGCACCCAGGACCAGCATGACGATGACGAAAATCCAGAACAGGCCCAGGAATTGGTCGAACTGGGCTTGCAGGGCGTGGGTGTCGGTATAGGCCGTGACGCCGGGCATGCCGGTGACGGCCGCGCGCACCGCGTCGCGATCGGCGTCGGGGGCGAAGCGCAGCAGATACCCCTGCATGCCGGTGCCACCGATCCGTTCCGCGGTGTCGGTGCCGGCATAGGCGAAGGTGCCCAGCGGCTCGTCGACCAGCCCGGCCAGCCGGATATCCTGTGGTGCGCCGAAAGCCGGTGTGACGGTGAGGGTGTCGCCCACCGCGACGTCCAGGCGGTCGGCGAGCGCGCTCCCGGCGACCAGGCCGTCGGCGGGCAGGCCGGGAGCACCCGCGGCGGTGCGGAAGCCGTGCATGGTGGTGTCGGGCGGCAGACCGTTGAGTGCGGTCGAGTACGAATTCCCGTGGGCCGACAGCGTTACCGGCGTGACGCTGCCAGCCTCCACCGCGACGACGCCGGGTACTGCCGCCAGTTCGTCCGCCAGCCGCGGGTCGCGGCCGTCCACCAGTACGGTGGCGTCCTGCAATTCGATGACATCGAATTGCAGGTGCAGCACATTGCGCATGCTGGTGATCATCCCGACGGAGGTCAGGATCAGTACCAGCGCCAGCACGGTGCCGGTCATGGTGGCCAGGGTGCGGCGGCGGCCACGCGCCATGGAGCGCACGGCCATCCGGACGACCACGGGTATCCGGGTCCATCGGGCCGACAGTCGCGCGACCGCCCCCGGACGCGTGGGCACGCCGCCGTCACCGCGCATGGCCTGCGCGGGTGCGGTGCGCGCCGCCGCGACGGCGGGTGCGAGCGCCGCGAGCAGCCCGGCCAGCAACCCCAGCGCCAATCCGATGGCGGCCGTGCCGATCCGGTGCTCGACCACGGTGTCCGGAATGCCGATGGTGGAGGTGTAGGCCGAGGTCACCGCCGAGGTGGCCACGAATCCGCCGAGCACGCCGAGCACCGCGCCCGCGACCGTGATGGCGACGCCGTAGGTGACGTAGTGGCCGACGACGGTGCGCCGCCGCGCGCCCATGGCCAGCATGGTGCCGATGATCGGGCGCTCGGTCTGCACCAGCCGGGTGACGAGGATGTACTCCGCGATGGCGGCGGCGGTCAGGAACAGCGCGGGAAAGCCGACAGCGATGCTGGAGAAGCCGGAAAGATCTTCGCGCAGAGCGGCATTGGAGGGCTGCTCGGATTGCGGTTCGATCGCCGTGGCCCCGGCCGCACGCAGTGCGGCGGTGACCCGGTCCCGCTCGGCCTCGGTCGCGGAGTCCGACATCTCCACCAGGACCTGGTTCGGGCCCGGCTGTCCGGTCAGGGCGAGGGCCCGGGATTGCGGTGCGAAGGCGACGGCGAACGAGTGCGGATCGGCCAGCACCTCCTGGCGGCTGCGGGCGGGCCACAGGTATTCCGCCGAGCGGGCGACTCCGCTGACGGTGACCGACTGCCAGGAGTCGCCGTCGAAGATCCGGAAGCTGTCGCCCGCAGCGAGCCCGAAGGTGTCGGCGGCGTGGTGTTCGATGACCACCTCGGGACGGTCGGGGTTCGGCAGGGTGCCGCTGGTCAGGTCGATCTCGTCGACCGCCGGTGCGCCGGGTGCGGCCAAGCCGGTGACGCGGCCGAGCAGTTTGGTGTCGCCGATGGTGAACGGCACGTCGGCCTGGGTGCGGACCATCACCCGGTCGACGCCGTCCAGGCCGCGTACGGCCGCCGCCAGCGCCTCCGGATCACCCCCGCTGGCGGTGTAATCGGCCAGGTGCAGCCGGTCGTAGGTGTGGTTGTAGGAGGTTTCCAGGTTGCGGAACGAGTCGTAGCTGGCGATGAACAGCAGCACGCCCAGCAGCACCGTGATGGCGATGGCGACGACCTGCGCGGGCCGCCGCCGCAACTCGCGACGAATCTTTTTGAACAGCACCGGATGTCGCAGCATGAGCGGTCACCACCGAATCGTCGCGGCGTCGGCGGGCTCGGGATTGGGGTCGCTGGCGACCACCCGCCCGTCCCGCATGCGCACGATCCGGTCCGCGATGGCGGCGGCGGCCTCGTTGTGCGTCACCATGACCACGCCGCGGCCCGCTCGGCTGGTCTGCTGTAGGACCGCCAGCACCTCGCGGCCGGTGGCGACATCCAGTGCGCCCGTAGGCTCGTCGGCCAGCAGCAGGTCCGGATCGGTGGCCAGGGCGCGGGCGACCGACACCCGCTGCTGCTGTCCGCCCGACAGCTGCGCCGGGAAGTGGTCGGCGCGCTCGCCCAGTCCGACCGACGCCAGCAGATCCGGAACCGCACGGCGGTCGCCGCGCCCGGTCAGTTCGATGATGACTTCGACGTTCTCGCGGGCGGTGAGGCTCGGGATGAGGTTGAAGAACTGGAACACGAATCCGATGTGGTCGCGCCGGAATTCGCCCAGCGAGGCGGGGTGGTGTCGCGAGATGTCCTGTCCGGCAACCTCGATGGTGCCGGTATCGGCGGTCTCGATTCCGCCCGCGATATTGAGCAGGGTGGTCTTGCCGGAGCCGCTGGCCCCGAGCACCGCCACCAGTTCGCCGGGTGCGATGTCGAGGTCGACATCGGTCAGGGCGTGTACGGCGGCCTCGCCGCTGCCGTAGGTCTTGCCGACCCCGCGCAGACGGATGCCGCCGCGCCGAGCATCAGTCGTCGGGTGCGCTGTCGTGTTGTCGGACATGGGAAGTCCCCTCGTCGTCGGTGAGTCCCGCGGCGCGCAGCAGCGGACCCGTCAGATCCACGGCGGCCAGCGTGGGGTCGATCAGGCGGTGCAGCACCAGGCCGTCGAGCAGCGCCAGCACCACGGCGGCGGTGGCTTCCGGATCGCCGGTGCCGGGCTGGGTGCGGAACCAGTTCGTGAGCCCGGCGCGGGCCTGCGCGACGAAGCGGCCGAGTTCGTCGCGCAGGCGCGGGTGCCGGGTGGCGGCCAGCATCATCTCGCTCAGGGCCACCATCGAGGGATCGGTCGCCGAATACGTGCCGACCGCGGCGAGCACGCGCCGCATCCCCGCCGGGCCGTCCGCCTCGGCCAATCGTGCCATCACGCCGTCGTATTCGGCGCGGGCCACGTCCAGGGCCGATTCGATCAGCAGATCGGTGACCGACGGGAAGTGGTAGTGCACCAGGCCGGGGCGTACGCCCGCGCGGTCGGCCACCATCCGGGTGGTCACCGCGCCCCAGCCGCGTTCGACGATCAGTTCCACCGCGGCCGTCATCAGCCGAGCGCGCGTCTGCCGGCCCTGTTCGATCGCCGTTGCCATGTATCCCCGAGACGTTGTCGAGTTTGGTCGTTTGCCTTGGGCGTTCGCCCAAATTACCACATCCCCGTGTCGTCCGGGAAATACCCGATCGTCGCGCCGGAATGCCGAGCGGCCGTGTTACGGCACGCGGCGGGGCGATTCGCCCGTTATGGTCGGACGGTGGCCAGCAAGTCGACACCCGCCGTGGAGTTGACGGTGGGCGCGCACACGGTGCGCGTATCGAATCCGGATCGGGTGTACTTCCCCGAGACCGGCGCGACCAAGCTCGACCTGGTGCGGTACTACCTGAGCGTGGGCGACGGCATCGTCAACGCGCTGCGGGACCGGCCGTGCATGCTGCACCGCTTTCCCAAGGGCCTGCCGGGCGGAAAGGTGCACCAGAAACGGCTGCCGGGCGGCGCCCCGGATTGGATTCCCACCGTGCGGCTGTACTTTCCGCGCTACGGCCGCAGCGCCGACGAACTGTGCGTCGAGAAGCTGGCCGACGTGATCTGGGCGGTGCAGATGTCGACCGTCGAGTTCCATCCCTGGAACTCCCGGCGCTTCGACACCGAACTGCCCGACGAATGGCGGATCGACCTGGATCCCATGCCGGACTGTCCGTGGTCGCGGGTGCGCCGGGTGGCCGGTGTCGTGCACGAGATACTCGACGAACTCAGCGCGGTCGGCTGGCCGAAGACCTCCGGCGGCAAGGGATTGCACGTCTACGTGCGCATCGAGCCGCGCTACGGATTCCAGGAGGTGCGCCGGGCCGCGCTCGCCTTCGCGCGGGAGGTGGAACGCCGCGCCCCCGACGATGTGACCACCGCGTGGTGGCGGCGCGATCGCGACCCGGCCATGCTGTTCGTCGACTACAACCAGAACGCGCGCGACCACACCATCGCGGCCGCGTATTCGGTGCGCGGCGTGGCGGCGGCGACGGTCTCCACGCCGGTCCTCTGGGCGGAGATCCCGGAGCTCGATCCGCGCGATTTCACCATGGCCACGGTGCCCGCCCGCTACGCGGAACTGGGCGATCTGCACGCCGGTATGGACGAGGCGGTCTTCGATATCGCGCCGCTGCTGGAGTGGGCCGACCGCGACCGGGTCGAGGTGGACCTCGACGAGGACGCCGACGGCTGAGCCGGGTCCGGTCCGTATCCCGGGTCCCGCCCGTTACCGCTGGTCGCGCAGCCGGTCGCG
The DNA here is from genome assembly GCF_030766805.1 of Nocardia sp. CC213A. Lineage (NCBI taxonomy): Bacteria > Bacillati > Actinomycetota > Actinomycetes > Mycobacteriales > Nocardiaceae > Nocardia > Nocardia sp. CC213A. The sequence goes on along the minus strand of NZ_JASFXA010000005.1, from coordinate 188,333 downwards.
TTCGGCGGTGAGGGCGGAGTTGGCGTCCTCCAAATCGAGGATGCGTCCGATCCCGGCCAGGTTGATGCCCTCGCCGGCCAGGGCGATGATGCGGGCCAGCCGGGCGAGATCGTCACCGCTGTAGCGGCGCGTGCCCCCGGCACTGCGAGCGGGGGCGATCAGTCCGTGCTGCTCGTACAGGCGCAAGGTCTGCACCCCGACGCCGGAGAGTTCGGCGGCCACCGAGATCGCGTACACCGCCTGTCCCGACGGCGGAAAGTGGCCCTGCTCGCGCCCCAGCATCCTGTTCGTCTCCCCGTTCTCCCGCATGATCACCTGCCTCGAGATTACCTCTCCACCCGTCTTGCACTCTCATGGCCGGAGTGCTAAATAATATCTCTGTCAGATGACAGAGATTATCTGATAACTCTTCGATCGAGAATGGAGTGAGTTGGAGGTGGCGACCATGCTGATGCGTACCGATCCCTTCCGTGACCTGGATCGACTGACGCAGCAGGTATTCGGCACATCAGCCCGACCGGCCGTGATGCCGATGGATGCCTGGCGCGACGGTGACGAGTTCTTCGTGGAGTTCGACCTGCCCGGCATCGACCCGGACTCCCTCGACCTGGACGTCGAGCGCAATGTGATCACCGTGCGCGCCTCCCGTCCGGAACTGGACGCGGGCCGCTCGATGATCGCAGCCGAACGCACCCGCGGCGTCTTCAGCCGCCAGCTGTTCCTGGGGGAGAACCTCGACACCGACCGCATCCAGGCCGACTACCGCGACGGCGTGCTGCGGCTGACCATCCCGGTCGCCGAACAGGCCAAGCCCCGCAAGATCGAGGTCACCCGCCACGATCGCGAGCACCAGGCCATCAACGCCTGATCAGCGAGGCGCCATGACAGCGATGCCTGGTGCCCGCGGTCGTCTCGACCGTTCGCCCTGGACCGCGGCCGTGCGCCGAACAGGCACGGCCGCAACCGATTCCGGAGAGGTGGTGCACTGGCCCGAACCCAGCCCCCTGGACTCGTGGTGGGCCACTGTCATGAATCCGATCCGCCGACCGGAGCCCGCCGCCTGACGACCCGGCTGCCCGACTCTCAGGCGCTCGCGCCGCCGCGTAGCCAGTGCGGCCACGGGATGGTCCAGTCGCCGCCCTGCCAGATGTCGAGGGGGTCGCCGCCGGTGTTGCGGACCTCCACGACATCGCCGGGGACGACGAAGTCGTAGAACCAGGCGGCGTCTGCGGGGGAGAGGTTCAGGCAGCCGTGGGAGACATTGGTATTGCCCTGTGCCCACATGCTGTCGGCGAGGGCGTGGACGAAGATGCCGTCGTGGCTGATGCGGACCGCGTGGTCGATGGTCGAGCGGTAGCCGAGTCGGGAGTTGACGGGCAGGCCGTAGCTGGAGGAGTCCATGGTCACCGGGTGGTGGCGGTCCAGCACGGTATAGGTGCCGGGACGGGTCCAGAAGGACAGCACCGTACCGCCGACCACCGCGGTGCCGCCCATGCCCATGGAGGTCGGCATGGTGCGCACCAGGGCGCCGTTGTCGAAGACCTCGATCTGTTTGGTGACATCGTCGGCGATGGCGACGTGGGCGGGGCCGATGTGCACCGACACCCGCTGATCGCGCAGGCCGTACGCGCCGTCGCCGAGCGGTGCGCCGAAGAGGTCGGCGGCGACGGTGATCCGGGTGCCGGGCGCGTGGTAGTGCTCGGGCCGCCAGTGCGCGTTGCGGTCGTCGAGCCAGTACCAGGCGCCGGTGACGGCCGGTTCGGTGACCACGCGCAGGTGGCGTTCGGCGGCCGCGCGGTCCACGGGCTCGTCGAAACGTGCGGCGAGGACGAAACCGACACCGTAGACGTCGTTCTCGGTGAGCTCGACCAGATTCCCGGAGCGCAGCGACACGTCCACCAGTCGATCGGGCACCACCGTGGCGCACGTCGCGGTGGCGGTGACCGCGCCGGTGGCGCCGTCGGCCACCGCCCGCACGGTGTAGGTGTGGCCGTAGCCGAGCGGTTCCGTGCTCGTCCAGGAACGGTTGTCGGGTGCCGGTGCGCCCGGCAGTGGGCGGCCCGTCTCGTCGACCCACTCCACCGAGCGCACGGTGCCGTCGGTGACCGTGACCCGGCCGGGGGAGCGGGCGTCGACATCGCGGGCATCCGGTGGCGGATCGAAGCCGACGGCGGCGGGCACCGGCGGCGGTGCCGGTTCCGGCGGGCGGGCACACCCCGCGAGGGCGAGCCCGCCCGCACCGGCCAGCCCGACCAGCAGTTCACGCCGTCGCACTCCCACCGCGCACCTCCCCATCGTCGGGTCCGTCTCCGCGCCAGCATCGAGCACGGCGCGCCCGCCGACGTGCCGACGTGCGGTGACTCCACCGTTCCGTCGCGCAACCGACACCGTTCCTCGACCGCCAGGTCACCTGACCCACGCGACTCCACCCGAACCGGGGCGGCACGGCGGTTCCTCCCCGGTCGCGGCCGGTCCATGCCGTAGGTTGCCAGCGGGACGGTTCGAACACTGCTGCTCGGGGGTGAGGAGGCACGTTGGCGCGAGCCGATGGAGACGTGGAGCTGTCACGGTCCGCCGCGGCGACACCCCGGGTCGCGCCGACCGACCTGCCGCTGTCGGTGGCCCAATTGCGCTGGTGGGTGGCACAGCAGCTGTATCCGGAGGTGCCCAATACCGTCGCCATGTACCTGGAGCTGCGCGGACCGCTGCGGGAACAGCGGCTGCGCGAGTGCGCGGCGCGGGCGGCGTGGGAGTTGCAGTCCCCGCACGTGCGGTTCCGGATCGTGGACGGTCATCCCCGGCAGTTCCTGGATCCGGACGCCTTCGCGCCGATGGGCTACGCGGACCTCACCGCGGACGCCGACCCGGTCGTGGTCGCCCGGGAGCGGATGGAGCGCGACCACACCGCGCCGCTGAATCTGCACACCGATGCGCTGACCGTCGCCACGCTGTTGCGGGTGCAGCCCGATACGCATCTGCTGTATCTGCGCAGCCATCACATCGTGCTGGACGGTATCGGCGCGGCGGTGCTGCTGCGCCGGACCGTCGAGCTGTACGCCGCCGACGATGCCGAGGACGTGTCCGCGCCGTCGGCGCATTCGCCGCACGGCCCGCTGACCATCGCCGAGCTACTGGAAGCGGAGCGGTCCTACGCGGATTCCCCCCGTGCCCGCGCCGACCGGGAGTACTGGTCCGAACAGGTGGCGGGCCTGGGCGAACCGGTGCGGCTGGCGGGCCGCGCGGCCACCCGGCCGCGACCGCCGCACCGGGTGGCGGCCACGCTGCCACCGTCCACGGCGGATCGGCTCACCGTCTTCCGGGAGGGCGGTTACACCTTCCCCGAACTGGCCATCGCGGCCTTCGCCTGCTACCTGGCCGCCATGACCGGGTCGGACCAGGTGTTGCTCTCGCTGCCGGTGGCGGCCCGGCCGACCGCAGCGCTGCGCCGCTCGGCCGGATCGGTATCCAATGTGGTTCCGCTGCGAATCGGCGACTTTCGCGACGCCACCGTGGCGGAGGCGGTCGAGCGGGTGCGGGCGCGGCTGGTGGGGGCGCTGCGGCATCAGCGCTACCGGTACGAGGACATCCAGCGCGACCGCGGCGAGAACCACACCGTACGAGGCGGTTTCGGCCCCGTGGTGAACATGCTCGGCGCCACCGAACCCCTGCGCATGGGCGCGCTCACCGCGCACGTGCACCTGCTGGCGCTCGGACCGGTGGAGGATCTGCTGGTCAACGGCTATCAGCTGGGCCCTGACGACCGCTCCATCACCATTGGCATGCAGGGTAATCCGGAGCTGTACTCCGCCGACGCCCTGGCCGCGCACCATCGGGGTTTCCTGGACTATCTCGACCGCTTCCTCACCGACCCGGAACGGCCGGTACGAAGCCTGGATCCCGCGCACGCGCGCCCGGAACCGGCAGCGGTGCGCGCCGATCGCCTGCTGCCGGACCTGCTGCGCGCCGGCCTGATCGATGACGATGCGGGAGGGGACGCGATTCCCGGCGCAGCCGCGGCGGGGCATGCTCGGGGTGTCGAAGGCGTGCGCGGCTCTGTCGGGGGCGGCGTGGGTAAGCGCGGGCCGGCCGGGGGTGTCGAAGGCGTGCGCGGCTCTGTCGGGGGCGGCGTGGGTGAGCGCGGGTCGGCCGGGGGTGTCGAAGGCGTGCGCGGCTCTGTCGGGGGCGGCGTGGGTGAGCGCGGGCCGGCCGGGGGCGGAGGGGATGGGCAGAGCCGTGTGGGCGGCGCGGTGGCGCGCGGTCCGGTCGGAGGTGACCGGGATGCGGGTGGTTTCCTCGGTGCTGAAGGAGCGGCGTGTGTCCCTGCCGACGGTGCTGGGGACATGCCGCGCCGCGCCGGTGCTGAGGCGGCCCACCGGGCTGTGTCTCTACGGTGCGATCCGGTCGCGGTCGAGGACGGTGACCGTGCGTGGACGTATCGCGAGTTGGACCGGCTGTCGTCGTGCTGGGCGCGGGAACTCATCGAATCCGGCGCGGGGCCGGGCACTGTCGTCGTCGTGGCGATTCCGCGATCGGCCGAGTCGGTGCTCGCCCTGTGGGCGGTGGCGAAGACCGGAGCGGCGTTCGCACCCGTAGACCCGAACGATCCGGCGCGACGGCTGGCGACCGTAGTGGCGGATTCCGTTGCGCGCCAAGGGCTGACGGTGGCATCCGCGCGCGATGTGCTGCCGTCGGGACCGGCTTGGCTGGTTCTCGACGATGCGGATACGGTCGCGCGGGTGCGGCGGCGATCCGGCGCGCCCGTCACCGACGCCGACCGGATCCGGCCGCTGCGCCGGGATCATCCGGCGTACCTCATCTACACCTCGGGCACCACCGGCACCCCGAAAGGGGTGCTCGTCACCCACCGCGGGCTCGGTCCACTCACCGACCACATTGTCGAACACTATGGGGTGGAGCGGGATTCGCGCATTCTGCACGCGCATGCCCCGTCGTTCGACGCGCATCTGCTGGAGTTGCTGGCCGCCTTCGCCGCCGGTGCCCGGCTGGTGATCGAACCGCCCGCCGTGGTGGCCGGGGCCGATCTGGCCGCACTGTTGCACCGGGCCGCCATCACCCACTTCCTCACCACCCCGGCGGTTTTGGCGACCATCACTCCGGAACAGGTTCCGCTACTGCGGGTGGCGGTGGTGGGCGGCGAAGCCTGCCCGGCCGAGCTGGTGCGGCGCTGGGGTCCGGCGCTGCGACTGTTCAACGGCTACGGCCCCACCGAAACCACGGTCATGGCAACTCAATCGGGGGCGCTCACCGCCGACGGTCCGGTGCCGATCGGGCCGCCGCTGCCGGGAGTGCGGGCACTGATTCTCGACGAGCGGGTGCGTCCGGCACCGCCGTGCGGGCGCGGTGAGCTGTACCTGGGCGGACCCGGCGTGGCGCAGGGGTATCTCGGCCGTCCGGGAGCGACGGCCGAGCGTTTCGTCGCCGATCCGTTCGGCGACGGGGACCGCGTCTACCGCACCGGCGACCTGGTGCGGGTGGCGGCCGACGGTGCGCTCGAATTCCTCGGTCGCGTCGACGATCAGCTGAGTGTGCGCGGCCGCCGCGCGGAACCGGCGGAGGTGGCGGCCGCGCTCACCGCCCTGCCCGACATCGCGCAGGCGGCGGTCACCGCGCACGACGGGCCGGGCGGTATCCGACTGATCGGCTATATCGTGGCCGCTCCCGGACTCCGGCTCGACCACGCCGACATTCTCGGGCGGCTGCGCGAACTGCTGCCCGCCGCACTGATTCCCGCGCAACTGGTCGAACTCGACGAGCTGCCGGTGACCGCGCACGGCAAGGTGGACCGCTCCGCGCTGCCCCCACCGCCGACGCCGCAGCGGCCCTACCGCACACCGGAATCGGAGTCCCAGCGACTCGTCGCCGAACGGTTCGCGGCGATCACCGGGGCCGCGCGCGTCGGTCTCGACGACGACTTCTTCGAGCTGGGCGGCGATTCCCTGCTGGGCGTGGCACTCTCGGCCGATCTGGCCGCCGCCACCGGCCTGCCGGTCACCGTGCGCTGGCTCTACACCGCCCCCACCGTACGGGAACTGGCCGCCCGCCTGGACGAGCACGAGGGCGGCGCCGCCACCGACGACGCGCTCGGCGCGGTGCTCACCCTGCGTCGCGGCGGCACCCGGCCGCCGCTGTTCTGCGTGCATTCCGCGGTCCCCCTGGCCTGGTGCTATTCCGGTCTGGCCCGGCAGCTTCCCGACCGCCCCGTCTACGGGTTGCAGGCGCTGACCCTGTCGGGTGAACCGCGCGCCGGAGCGACCGTCGACGAACTGGCCGACGGGTATGCGGCCGAGATCGTGCGGGTGTCGCCGGACGGCCCCTACCACCTGCTGGGCTGGTCGCTGGGTGGGCAGATCGCGCACGCGGTCGCCGTGCGGCTGCGGGCGCGCGGGGCGGACGTCGCCACCCTCGCCATGCTCGACAGCATCGACTTCCCCGACGACATGCCGCCACCACCGGCGCCGCGCATGCGCGATCTGCTCACCCATCTGCTCGGCGACGAACCCGAGGACGCCGACGAACTCCCCGATCTCACCGCCGCCGAAGCGGCTGCCGAATTAGCCTCCGCCGCTGCTTCTTTCGGCACCGGCCTGACCGCCGAGCAGCTGACCCGCCTGCATCGCGGCTATGTCGACGGCGTCCGCCTGTCGCACGGCTACCGTCCCGGTGTCTTCGACGGCGACCTGCTGTACTTCTCGGCGACCCGCGGCATGACCGCCGGACTCGACGCGCGGATGTGGCGTCCGCACGTCACCGGCGCTCTCGTCGAACACCCCGTGGACGCCACCCACGCGCAACTGTGCAATGCCGACGTCGTCGCCGCCATCGGTCCGATACTGGCCGCTCACCTCGACGGTGCGGACTCCCGATGAGGAGCGGGCCACGCTCGGGCGTGCACTGGTGGAATGTGTACGCCGATCCCGAGGCATGGGAGCGGCAGGGTCCGGCCGCCGCCGCGCTGGTCGGCTGGATGGCCGATCATCTGGCCCAGCCGCATCCCGAACTGGGTCGTCCCGGACCGGTGTGCCCCTTCGTGCGGCACAGTGCCGATCGGCAGGTGGTGTGGGCCGGTTGCGCATCCGGCGGGGACGGACTGACCGAGGAGCGGATGCACCGTGTGCTCGACGACGCCTTCGAGGTGTATCGCGCGCTGCGGCAGGAGAATCCGTCCGAGCCGGCGCGTTCGACCCTCATCACGCTCTTTCCGGACCTGACCCGCTACGACCTGATCGACGCCGTGCACGCGGCACGCAAGACCGAGATCGTCGGGCAGGGGCTGATGCTGGGACAGTTCTATCCCGGCTGCCCGGTACCGGGACTGTGGAATCGCGATTTCCATCCACTCGACGCCCCGGTGCCCATGCTGGTGCTGCGTCCGATGATGAGCACCGACTTTCCCTTCCTGGTGGCCCGAACCGACTGGCTCTACGCGTACTTCACCCGATTCGCCCCGGATCTGCCGCGCACACTGCGGTGGGCGGTCGCTGAGCGAATGCTGGTGTCCGGCCGGGCGGCGGGCGATATCACCGATCTGCGCGTGCATTCCGCCGACGAACATGCCCGTTGATCACACACAATCGGTCTTGAACAAGGGATAATCCCAGTCATGCACCGGCTCACGCGCTGTCTGGTTGTCCTGTTCGCCGTATTCGCTGTGCTATTGCCGATACCCGCCACCGCGGATCCCGGATCCGTGATCGTCGAGGTGCGTCCCCTCGGCGGGCGGCAATTCGAAGTCGTCGTCTATTCGGCCGCCATGAATCGGACCATTCCGGTGTGGGTATCGCATCCGGGTCATCCCGCGCCCGCGCTGTATCTGCTCAATGCCGTCGACGGCGGCGAAACGGGCGGTCCGTGGACCAATCGCACCGATGTCGCGCAGTTCTTCGCCGACAAACCGGTCAATGTGATTCAGCCGATCGGCGGACACGCCTCCTACTATTCGGATTGGGTCGCCGACGATCCGGTCCTGGGCCGCAACAAGTGGTCGACCTTCCTCATCGACGAACTGCCGCCGCTGCTGGAGAACCACTTCGATATGACCGGCCGCAATGCCGTCGCGGGCACATCCATGTCGGCGACCTCGGCGTTGAACCTGGCCATCGAGGCCCCGGGCCGGTACCAGGCCGTGGGTTCCTACAGCGGATGCCCGCGCACCAGTGACCCGCTGGCCCGCGCGTATGTGCACTCGCAGCTGCGGCTGTTCGGCGCGAATGCCGACAATATGTGGGGTGGCGGCGACCATCCGGCCTGGGCGGCGCACGATCCGGTGGTCAATGCCGAGCGGTTGCGCGGTGTGGCGCTCTACATCTCGTCGGGCAATGGCGGGGCCGGGGTGCACGACACCCTGACCGATCCGTCCATCGGCGGCGACGCCGGTCGGCTCGCGGACCGGCTGCTGGTCGGCGGCGGCATGGAATCGGTGGTGCGCAGCTGCACCAACTCCCTGACCGATCGCCTGGCCGCCCTGGGCATTCCGGCCACCGTGGTGCGCCGCAACGGCACCCACGCCTGGCCGTACTGGCAGGACGATCTGCACGATTCCTGGCCGCTGTTCGCCGCGGCGCTCGGCGTGTAGCGGGCGTGGCGGCCTAGCGTCGGTCCGGAGGTTCGGGCAGCGCGAGGGTCGCCACCCCCGTGGCCACCGCCACCACCGCGATGGCGGTGAACATGGAGACACTGCCCGACAGCGTGTGCGCGCGGAAGAACACCGCGCTCAGCAGCGCGAGCCCGAGCGCATTGCCGATCTGCTCGATGGTCGGCAGCAGACCCGAGGCCGAATCCAGCTGCCGCTGCGCCAGCCGGGACAGCATGACCGGTTGCAGCGGTACACAGAACACGCCCACGCCCAAGCCCGCCAGGAGGACCGGGCCGATCACCAGCGGGACGGAGACCGCCCCGGCGGTCAGCCACAGGTAGACCGCACCGACCGCCACGCACACCCCGAAGCCGATGATCCCCGCCGCCAGCACGCGAACTCCCCAGCGCCGCACCAGCATCGGCGAGGCCAGCGCGCCCGCGCAGGCGCCCACCGCGAACGGCGTCATCAGCACCCCGGTGCGCCACGGCGTGAACCGCAGCACCTCCTGCAGCGTGATCGACACCGCGAAGACGAAGGCCGTGAACAGGCCGAAGAACACGGTCACCAGTCCGGAACCCAGGCGGAAGCCGCGATCGGCGAACAGGTCGAAGCGCACCAGCGGATTCCCGCGTGCGGCCGCCCGCCGCTGCTGTACGAGGAAGGCGGCCACACCGCCCACGGCCACCGCGATCAGCGCCAGCGGCGCCGGCCGCCACCCGTGCTGCTGGATATCGGTGAGCGCCCAGAGCAAAGCGAACAGGCTCGCGGTGGACAGCGCCGCCCCGCCCGGGTCGAGCCGTTCGCGCTGCGGTGGGCGGCCCAGCCGCAGATATCGCAGCGCCAGCGCGAAGGTGACGAGCCCCAGCGGCAGGTTGATCAGGAAGATGGCATGCCAGCCCAGTCCGAACGGATCGGCGGTGACCAGCGCCCCGCCCAAGATCGGCCCGAGCATTCCGGCGAATCCGGCCACCGCGCCGTATACGGCGAAGACCTGCGGAAGCCGGGCCCGCGGGAAGCTGGCGGTGGCGATGGCGATGGTCTGGGCCGCCATCCCGGCCGCGGCGATGCCCTGCACCACCCGGGCCGCGACGAGTTCGGCCGCGCTGCCCGAGATTCCGCACCACACCGAGGCCGCCGTGAACGCCGCCGTGGCTGCGAGGAACAGCCTGCGCCGTCCCAGCAGCTCACCCAGTCGCGCGGCGGTGAGCAGGGTGCATGCGAAGGCCAGCGCGTACCCCGACACCACCAGTAGCTGCGCCCGAGGTGAGGCCGACAGGTCCGCGGTGATGCTGGGCAGGGCGGTGGTGACGATGGTGCCGTCGACCATCTGCATGAACACCGCGATCAGACAGCCGGTGAAGGACAGCCACGCCGCGGTGTCGCCGTCAGCCCGCTCGCCGATGGCGAATTTCTGGTAACCCTGCGGAGTGTCGATGGGGCCAGCATAGTGGCAGTCAGGGCTGTTATCCGTGCGTCGGAGTCGAATTGCGGCCAGGTAGCTGTTTTTCGTGGTCCCGGGCTTCACAGGTTCGGGTGGTAGGGTCTCGCACCCGAATCAAGGTCAGGCGTGACCGGTGGCGGGAAGGGGCGGGGGCGCTGCGGTAACGCCTACGTGGAGCGGGTCGGGTAGGAGGGTTCGGTTTCGTTGCGGGACAGCGCTTTCAGGGATTCCCAGGACCATGCCCGAACGCCGCGGCGGCCGGGCCGACATCGCAAACCCTCGCCCATCGGCGTGCTGAAGGGCCGGGCCGTGGTGGTGGCGGTGGCGCTCGGTGCGGCGGTCGCGGCCGCGCAGGCCGGTATGCAGGAGGCCGCGGCCCGCGAACGCCTCGACACCGGCGTGCACGCCCAGGAGATCGCCGGACTGCCGCCCGCCCAGCACACCGGCACCGATGCGCACTTCCCGGAAGTCCTGAACGACCCGCCGGTGGAAGACCTCTCGCAATTCCAGGCGATTCTGGAGCACGGGCGGCACTTCGCCGCCGACGCCGAGGCGCGGGCCACGGCGGGTCTGCGGCCGCTGTTCGTGAAATTCGCCGACGGCGTGTTCACCTCGGGCTTCGGGATGCGCTGGGGCGCACAGCACCTGGGCGTGGATGTGGCCGCGCCGATCGGAACGCCCATCTACGCCGTCGAGGACGGGGTGGTGATCAGCGCCGGACCCGCCTCCGGTTTCGGCATGTGGGTGCGCCTGCTGCACGACGACGGCACCATCACCGTCTACGGCCACGTCGATACGACCACCGTATCGGTAGGGCAGCCGGTGCTGGCCGGTGACCAGATCGCCACGGTCGGCAACCGCGGCTTCTCCACCGGACCGCACTGCCATTTCGAGGTGTGGCTCAACGGCTCCGACAAGGTGGACCCCCTGCCGTGGTTGGCCAGTCGCGGCATCTCCCTCGGACCCGAGCGCGACTGAGTCCGCATACCGGGCCGCTCTCGCATGGGTTAGGCTCAGAACCATGTCCATTGCCGTCCGCCTCGCCCCCGGATGCCGCCCGCGCGGCTGCCGGGCGCCCGCGCGGCGGGTGCACGGACGGCGGGTGCGGTTCGTGATCGGCGCCGAGCCCGGCCAGGTCGACGGGATGCGATGGCTCGGCGCGCCGCGCATCGGACGGGGTATCTGAGGGCAGCCATCCGCTGCCCGGCCCCGTCGGCTCTCCCTATGTCATCGGGTGTGCTTTCGCCGTGCGCGGCGCGTTCTCGTGACCCTTCCGCCACGGACACCGGGACGCCGCTCCCGGCTCAGGAGCATGCCGATATGGACAGCCAGTACTTCTTTCCGGCACCGCCGGACCAATTCCCCGGCCCCACAGGATATTTCGGTGGGTACGGAGGTATCTTCGTTCCGGAGGCGCTGGTCGCCGCCGTCGACGAGGTCGCCGTCGAATACGACAAGGCCAAGGCCGACCCCGCCTTCGTCGACGAACTGGAGCGCCTGCTCGCCGACTACGCGGGACGACCAACGGCCCTCACCGAGGCACGCCGGTTCGCCGAATACGCGGGCGGGGCACGGATTTTCCTCAAACGCGAGGATCTCAACCACACCGGTTCGCACAAGGTGACCAATGTGCTCGGGCAAGCGCTGCTCGCGCGCCGCATGGGCAAGACCCGCGTCATCGCCGAGACCGGTGCCGGATCGCACGGGGTGGCCACCGCCACCGCCGGTGCGCTGTTCGGCCTCGACTGCACCGTCTACATGGGTGAGGTCGACATGCGGCGGCAGGCGCTCAATGTGGCGCGGATGCGCATGCTGGGCGCGCGGGTCGTTCCGGTCGCCACCGGGTCGCGCACCCTGAAGGACGCCATCAACGAGACCTTCCGGGACTGGGTCGCGAACGTCGACAGCACGCACTACATCTTCGGCACGGTCGCCGGGCCGCATCCCTTCCCCGCCATGATCCGCGACTTCCAGCGGGTGATCGGGGTGGAGGCGCGGCGTCAGCTGCTCCAGCGGACCGGACGGCTGCCCGACGCGGCCGTCGCGTGCGTGGGCGGCGGCTCCAACGCGATCGGGCTCTTCCACCCCTTCCTCGCCGACGCTGTGCGTCTGATCGGTTGTGAGGCAGCGGGTCACGGTGTCGAATCCGGGCGGCACGCGGCCACCCTGACGGCCGGTGAGCCCGGCGTCCTGCACGGCTCGCGCTCCTATGTCCTCCAGGACGACGAAGGGCAGATCGCCGAGGCGCATTCCATCTCCGCCGGACTCGACTATCCGGGCGTCGGCCCCGAACACGCGCACCTGCACGACAGCGGCCGTGTCGAATATCGCCCGATCACCGACGCCGCCGCCATGCACGCCTTCCGGCTGCTGTCCGCGACCGAGGGCATCATTCCGGCGATCGAGAGTGCGCACGCCCTCGCCGGAGCGCTCGAGGTGGGGCGGGAACTCGGTCCGGACGGCGTGCTGCTGGTGAGCCTGTCCGGACGCGGCGACAAGGATATGGACAGCGCCGCAAGTTATTTCGGCATGCACCAGGTGGGGGAGGAGCGGCGATGAGCGGGAACATCCAGCTGTTGACCGATACGCTCGCCCGGGCGAAACGGGAGCGCCGGGCCGCGCTTGTCACCTACCTGCCCGCCGGATTCCCGACCGTCGACGGTGGTATCGCCGCGATCACGGCGGCCTTGGACAGCGGGGCCGACATCATGGAAATCGGCCTGCCGCACAGTGATCCGGTGCTGGACGGCCCGACCATCCAGACCGCCGCCGAGATCGCCCGGCGCGGCGGCACCCGCATCCGCGACGTCCTGCGCACCGTACGCGAGACCCACCGCGCCACCGGCAAACCCGTGCTGGTGATGTCCTACTGGAATCCGATCTCCCGCTATGGGATCGAGCGCTTCGCCGCCGAACTGGCCGCGGCGGGCGGTGCGGGCTGCGTGCTGCCCGACCTGCCCGTCCAGGAATCCGCCCGGTGGCGTGCCCACGCGGCCGCCCACGACCTCGCCACCGTCTTCGTGGTCGCACCCAGCACCACCACCGAGCGGTTGCGTGAGATCGCGGCCGTGGGAACGGGTTTCGTCTACGCCGCCGGGCTCATGGGCGTCACCGGCTCCGGCGGATCCCTCGGCGACACCGCCGCCGAGCTGGTGCGCCGCATCAGAACCACCACCGACCTGCCCGTCTGCGTCGGCATCGGCATCACGAACGCCGCGCGTGCCACCGCGGTCGCGTCCTACGCCGACGGTGTGGTCGTCGGAGCCGTCCTGGTGCGCGCTGCCCTCGACGCGCCCGACGCGAGCGCCGGACGCGCGGCCGTCCGGGAGCTCGTGCGCGAACTCGCGGTGGGTATGCGTGGTTGACCACATCGCCTCCGTGCATGGTGCCGCAACCGTGCGCGGAGGCGATGCCCCGGGACGTGCGTCCACCACCGGCCGGGCGGGGGATGCGGCGGGCCGAGAAGCATGCGGCGGAGGCGTCGGTAAAGCGACGCGGCGGAGGCGTCGGTAAAGCGATGCGGGGGAGGCGGCCTACCGAGCGACGTGTGGGTGTGGCGGCGGTTGAGCGGTGTGTGGGTGTGGTGGCGATGCGGGTGACGTGTGGGTGTGGTGGCGGTCGAACGACGCGCGGGTGTGTACTTGCGGCGCGCGGGGGAGGCCAGGGCCGGGCGCAGGCGCGAGATGAGGATGAACGGGGCCACCGAGTTGCACAGCTGCACCTCGAGCAGTTCGGTGGCGTCGACCTCGCGAGGCGAGCGGCCTGTGGCGGCGGGGCGAGCGTGTGGGCGCGGTGGCGTGCCTCGCGACGAGTGCGGTCGGGAAACAGTTCGGTCAGCGGCAGAGCAGTACCGGGCAGGCGGAGTGGTGCAGGAGGTCGCGGCTGGTCGATCCGAACAGGGCGGCGGCGGTGGTGGAGCGGGCTCGGGTGCCGAGGACCAGGAGTTGGGCGTTGTGGCTCAGTTCGGTCAGGGCGGGGCCGGGGACGGCGGGCAGGGCCAGTTCGGTGACCGGCACTTCGGGGTGGGTGATGCGGGGTGCGGCCAGCGCCTGGGTCAGGACGGCGCGTTCGGCGGGTGCACGATCGGGGGCGGTCCCGAGCGGTGCGATGCGCTCGGGCGGCCAGCAGTGGACGGCGGTGAGCGGTACGTGGAAGGCGGCGGCCAGGTCGAAGCCCAGTGCGACGGCGGCGGCGCTGAGCGCGGTGCCGTCCACGCCCAGCGCGACCGGTTTGTCCCGCGGGATGGGGCGACCGGCGACGCCGCGCCAGATCGCGACGGGGCAGTGCGCGTGCCGGGCCACCGCCATCGTGGTCGAGCCGACCACATGGTCGTCCCAAGCGGTCTGCGCGCCCACCACCAGCATTCGCGCACCGCGACTGCGGTCGACCAGGACGCGGTGCGCGGTGTCCGCGCTGACCTCGGTGGTGATCGGCAGATCCGGATCGCAGCGGCGGACCAGGCGCAGCGCGTACTCGGCGGCGCCGCGTGCCTGCTCGGCACCGTGCGGGGATCCGTGTCGATGCGGACCCGCGGCGGCGATCACGAGCGGTGCGTCCAGCGCCTCGGCGAGGTAGGCCGCCCACCGCGCGGCATTGAGTGCGGTGCCGGAGCCGTCGACACCGACGACGATGCTTCCGGAATCACCATGGGTATCCATCGGGCCTCGATTTCCGCTCGACCGGTTTGAGTGAACGCTGGTGCGGCACTACCAGGATGACCGTTGGGCTGCGGTCCGGCGTGATGCGTGAGACCTCGAAACAGGTGACCTTCGTCGATGCGGCGGGGACCGGATTCCACTGCCGCGCGGTGTCGGCGGCGGCGCACACTCACTCCCATCACGACCGCGATCGACGGTTGGGAGGAGTGAGGATGATTGTCACAGGCATCGCACTGGTCGCCGTCAGCGCACTCGTGGTGGCGTTCGGGTGGTGGAAATGGGTGGAGCCCCGGTGGAGACGGTACTCGGGTGCCGATGACCGCCGCTCCACGACGCGAATCGCCCGCTCTCCGTTCTCCGAGAATTCTTCGACGCTGGAGCAGGTCATGGAAATCCCCCCGGAACTCACCGCCGACTGGGCCGACCGCGGGCAGGTCTGGCCCGCCCTCAAGGTCGAGAACGCCCTCCTCGCCGAGCGTTTGGCCGGTCGCCTCGGTGCGGCGGACTACCGCAGCCGCCTCGCCGAACTGGCCTGGCGCTGCGAGCCCGCCTCCGACGAGCCCGCCTCCGACGACCGTCGCTAGCTCTCGCGGCGGATGTCCCGGTCACCGATGAGGCGACCGGGACATCCGTCTGCCGTCGCGCCCGCAGGCCCGCCGGTTGTGTTCCGCGACAGTCCCGCTAGGCGGTTTCGCGTGCGCCCTGGTCGAGACGGAACGGGGGATACTCGTCGCGCATGAGCGCCGCGTACGCGAGCACACGGTAGAACCAGCGGTTCACGCCCATGATGAAGTCGAACAGGCCGCGCGGGTAGCGGGCGGTGAACAACAGGGCGATGGCGGCGATCAGGACGAGGATGCCGATGAGGGGGATGACGGTGGTGCCGTTGCCGTTCTCGGCGGCGGTGTCGCCCAGCGTGACGCCGCCGCCGTACAGGGCGGCGATCACCAGGTAGTGGGGGATGGCGAGCAGCCACCACTTCACCAGAACCAGTCCGCGAGAAAGGTTTTCGGGGTACTCGACCTCGAGTTCGGCCGGATAGCCGGTGGGGCGCAGAGTGAACGGGGGATAGCGGTCGGTGCCGAGGGCGGCGTAGGTGTAGAACTGGACGCGCCAGGACCAGCGCATGACGCCGACCGTGAAGTCGAACAGCGGGCGCGGGTAGCGGCCGGTGAACAGGATCGCGAACCCCGCCACCACGGTGACCAGCCAGAACGCGATCCACAGGAACAGCAGGACGATGTAGTGCGGGATGGCCAGCAGCCATTTCACCAGCCACAGCCACCGGGAGAGCGGTTCGTCGAGGTCGCCGCGTAGGTGGACGGGGTAGGCGGACGCACCGTCCGGGGGCGCGGCGGCGGGGCGATCCGGCACGGTCTGTTCGGGATTCATCGGGACTTCTCCTTCGTCGATGGCGGATGGGAAGATCGGGGGGCTCACCGGTGTGCGGCCAGTTCGGCCAGCGGTCGGTCCTGGTGCAGGCGTGCGATGGCGTCGGCCAGCAGCGGGCCGACCGAGCACACGTCCAGCGGGGCGGCGCTATCGCGGTGCGCCACCGTGTCGGTGACCAGCACCCGGCGCAGGCCCAGTGCCCGCAGCCGTTCGGTGGCGGCGGGCAGCAGCGGGCCGTGCGTGGCGGCCACGACCACATCGCGGGCGTGATAGTGCAGGATGCGTAATGCCGCCTCGATGGTCGCGCCGGTGGCGATCATGTCGTCCACGATCACCGTGGGCCGACCCTCGATATCGCCGATGAGTTCCACGGCGCTGACCTCGGTGCCGCTCTGCCGGAACTTGCGCACGATGGCGACCGAGGTGCCGAGTGCGGCCGCGTACCGTTCGGCCAGCGGACCGGCCCCCAGATCCGGGGCGACGACCACCGTGCGGTCGGTGCGGCCCGCGGTGAGCCGCGACGCCAGCAGCGGTACCGCCGACAGCGTCTCGACCGGAATCGGGGACATGGCCTCCAGGGTCGGCGTATGCGGATCGACCACCACCAGCCGTTCCGCTCCCGCCTGGGCGATGGCCTCGCACACCAGCCGCGCGCCGAGCGACTCCCCGGTGTGGGTGCGCCGATCCTGCCGCACGTAGCCGAGGTAGGGGACCACCGCCGTCACCCGCCGTGCCCGCGCCCGCCGACACGCGTCCAGCAACAGCAGCAATTCCATGAGCGAGTCGTTGGCGGGCGGCGCGGTCGGCTGCACGACGTACACGTCGTGGCCGCCGACATGCTCCACCCGGGGCCGCAACTCCCCGTCGGGGAATCGCTCCACCGCCGATGCCTCGGAGGTGACGTCGAGAGCGTCGGCGATCGATTCGGCCAATCGCGGGTTGGCACTACCGGAAACAATGCGCAGCGAGGACATGGGTCCGCCTCCTAACCACCGGATGCGCGCCGGGTGCGTGGAGCCGCGCCCGTCGTCTCACTGTCCGTCCCGGCCGGTGCCGTGGAGCAGTGCCGATCGCCACCGGATGCGATGACCTAGGCCATGTGTGCGCGGCGCGAAAATTCGGAACCGGGTCGTGGCCGCAGTCCGTTTGATGGTGGCGCAGGTCACAGTTTGATAGCGGTTCGGGCAAAGCCTTTTCGCCGTCTTTGCTCAGTCTTTACGATTAGCGCGACCTTCGATCGGGCCGCGTTTCCAGCGGCCCACGATCGGTCGGCTCTACAGCTTCGCCCGCCCGCGCTCGATGCCAGTACATGTTGACCGATGAACCGGATCGGCCGAGCCGATTCGGCGAAGGAGAGATATGTCGACCGACACCGAACCAGCCGTCCGGACGTCGCTACCCGGTTTCGCCGCCGTACTCCGCCACGATGTGCCCGCTTCCCTCGTGGTTTTCCTGGTCTCCCTGCCGCTGTCCATCGGGATCGCCGTCGCCGCGGGCGCGCCGGTGGCCGCCGGACTCATCGCCGCCGTGGTGGGCGGCGTCGTCGCGGGCATGCTGGGCCGGTCGGCGTTGCAGGTGAGCGGGCCGACGGCGGCGCTCACCGTGGTGGTCGCCGAGTCGATCAACCAATTCGGCTGGGCAGCAACCTGTTTCATCACGATGCTGGCAGGGCTGCTGCAGATCGGCTTCGGGTTGAGCCGGATCGCGCGCGCCGCGCTGGCCATCGCGCCGGTGGTGGTGCACGCCATGCTGGCGGGCATCGGCGTGGTGATCGCACTTCAGCAGCTGCACGTACTGCTCGGCGGCGGCTCGCTCAGCTCCTCCTGGGACAGCATCACCGGACTGCCGCACCAGCTGCGCACCGCCGACGGCGGCGACCTGTTCATCGGCGTGCTCGTGATCGCCATCCTGATCGGCTGGAAGTACATGCCCCGGCCGCTGCGCCCCGTCCCGGGTCCGCTGGTGGCGGTCCTGGTGGCCGCGCTGCTGGCCGCCGTGTTGCCGATCGACGCGGAGCGCATCGTGCTGAACGGCTCACTGCTCGATGAGCTGCGCATTCCCGAACTGCCGCAGGGCAATTGGACCGCCATCGCCTTCACCGCCGTGAGTGTCGCGCTCATCGCCAGCGTGGAGACCCTGCTCTCCGCGGTCGCCGTGGACCGGATGCGGCCCAGCCATCGTACCGACCTGGACCGGGAACTGATCGGGCAGGGCGGCGCCAACATGGTGTCCGGACTCATCGGCGGCCTGCCCATCGCCGCCGTCATCGTCCGCAGCATCACCAATGTGAAAGCCGGTGCGCGCACCAAGGTTTCGACCATGCTGCACGGGCTGTGGATCCTGATCTTCTCGGTGCTGCTGGTCGGGGTGGTGCAGCAGATCCCCAAGGCGGCGCTGGCCGGGCTGCTCATCGTGGTGGGTGTGCAGCTCATCAAGCTCGCGCACATCCGCCGCGCACAGCGCACCGGCGACCTGGTGGTGTACGCGGCCACCGTGGTGGGGGTGGTCTTCTGGAATCTGTTGCTGGGCATGGTTGTCGGCCTGGTGCTCGCCTTCGCGCTGCTGCTGGTGCGGGTGGTGCGGGTGAGCGTCACCGCCGCCCCCGACGACGGCGGTCGGTGGCGAGTGGTGGTGGACGGCACCTGCACCTTCCTGGCGCTGCCCAAGCTCACCAGCGAGCTGGCCAAGGTGCCCGCCGGTGTGGACGTGACGGTGGAGTCGACCGTCGACTTCCTCGACCACGCCGCCTACGACGCCATCGAGGAATGGGCGAGGCAGCATCGAAGTGGCGGCGGCACCGTGGAATTCGTCGATATCGGGACGGTGCGCATGGCCGCGGCCGTGGACGGGCCACCCGCGCGCGGACAGTCCCGGCTGCTGCTGGACGAGGTGCTCGGCCCGTGGCGGCGTACCGCGGTGTCGGCCGATCCGATCGTCGCGGGCGTGGCCGCCTACCACCGCCGCAACGCCCACGTCATGCGCACGCACCTGGATGTGCTGCGCAACGGCCAGGAACCGGACTCGCTCTTCCTGGCCTGCGCGGATTCGCGGATCGTGCCGAATGTGATCACCAACAGCGGTCCGGGTGACCTGTTCACCGTGCGCAATGTCGGAAATCTGGTGCCCGCCGACGGCTGTGACGCCTCCATGGAGGCGGCACTCATCTACGCGCTGGACAAACTCGACGTGCGCTCGGTGGTGGTGTGCGGACACTCCGGCTGCGGGGCCATGGAGGCGCTGTGCGCCGAATCGGTCACCGGTTCCGGGTTGGACGACTGGCTGGCGCACGCGCGGCCGAGCCTGCTGCGCTACCGGCTCGGGCATCCGGTGGCGGCGGCCGCCGCGGCGGCCGGGTTCGGTCCGGTGGATCAGCTGGGCATGGTGAATGTGGCGGTGCAGCTCGAGACGCTGCACGCGCACCCCGTCGTCCGGCGCGGGGTGGAGGAGCGCGGCGTGGTCGTGTCGGGCCTGTTCTTCGACATCGCCACGGCGCGCGTGGTGGAGATCACGGTCGACGGCATCGCCGAGATAGATGACGTCGGACGTCGGGTTTCGGCGCAGCCGGTGTGAGCGGGGCGGGCGTGGATACAGGGCGTTCACGCACCATTTTCATTGGTGGACAGGTTTTCTCAGGCTTTGCTAAGTCTTTACCCTTAGCCTTGCCTTCACTTCCCGGCGATCTTGTGGTCAACGTCGCCCGCAAACCGCTTTCCTCGATGCCCTTGTTCGACATCGTCCGGGTCACCCTCGTCAGACCTGGTGAAGGAGAAGTATGTCCCTCGACACTGCCTCGCAGCAGAGTTCCGGAGAATCCCGCTGGCAATCCCTGCTGCGCCACGATCTGCCCGCGTCACTCGTGGTATTCCTGGTCGCCCTACCACTCTCGCTCGGCATTGCCGTCGCCTCCGACGCGCCCATCGCCGCCGGACTCATCGCCGCCGTGGTCGGCGGCGTGGTGGTGGGCCTGCTCGGCGGCTCCGCCCTACAGGTCAGCGGCCCGGCCGCGGGCCTCACCGTGGTGGTCGCCGAGACCATCAACCAATTCGGCTGGAAGACAGCCTGTTTCATCACCGCTGCGGCGGGGGTGCTGCAAATCCTGTTCGGCCTCAGCCGGATTGCCCGCGCCGCCCTCGCTATCGCGCCCGTGGTGGTGCACGCCATGCTCGCCGGTATCGGCATCACCATCGCCCTCCAGCAGGTGCACGTGCTGCTGGGCGGATCGTCGCAGAGTTCGGCCCTGGCCAATATCACCGGGCTGCCCGCCCAGCTGCTCAACCTGCACGGCGTCGACGTCCTGATCGGCGGCGTGGTCATCGCCATCATGCTGGGTTGGAAGTACCTACCCGCCAAGATCCGCGTGGTGCCCGGACCGCTGGTGGCCGTGCTGGTCGGCACCCTGCTGTCGCTGGTGGTGCCCGCCGATGTGGAGCGTATCGCGCTGAGCGGCTCGCTCTTCGACGCCATCGGCCTGCCCGAGATGCCCAGCGGGAACTGGGGTGCGGTGGTGCTCGCCGTGCTGACCATCGCGCTCATCGCGAGCGTGGAGAGCCTGCTGTGCGCGGTGGCCGTGGACAAGATGCACACCGGCCCGCGCACCAACTTCGACCGTGAACTGGTGGCCCAGGGCGTGGCCAACACCACCTCCGGCCTGCTCGGCGGGCTGCCGGTGACCGGGGTGATCGTGCGCTCGGCCAGCAATGTGCAGGCCGGTGCGCGCACCCGGGCCTCGGCCCTGCTGCACGGCATCTGGGTGCTGGTCTTCTCGGTGGCCCTGGTCGGCGTCGTGGAGCAGATCCCCAAATCCGTGCTGGCGGGCCTCCTCATCGTGGTCGGCATCCAGCTCGTCAAACTCGCGCACATCCGACTCGCCAAGCGCACCGGTGACCTGCTGGTCTACCTGGTCACCGTCACGGGCGTGGTGTTCCTGAACCTGCTCGAGGGCGTGCTGATCGGTCTGGGCCTGGCCTTCGCACTGCTGCTGTGGCGCGTGGTGCGGGTCGTGGTGTCGGCCGAACACGTGGACGCCGACCGCTGGGTGGTCCGGGTCGAGGGCACCTGCACCTTCCTGGCGCTGCCCCGACTCTCCTCGGAGCTGGCCACGGTGCCCGCCGGAGCCGACGTACTGCTGGAACTGAGCGTCGACTTCCTCGACCACGCCGCCTACGAAGCCATCCACGACTGGGCGCACCAGCACGAAAGCACCGGCGGCACCGTGGAATTCGTGGAACTGGGCACCGTGGACATGGCCCGTGCCCTGGCCGGTCCGCCCGAACGCGGACATGCGCGCGGTCTGCTGAACGATGTGCTGCGGCCGTGGCGCGACACCGAAGGCAACCCCATCACCGCGGGCGTCGCCGCCTACCACCGTCGCAACGCCCACGTGGTGCGCCCGCACCTGGACGAGCTGCGCGACGGCCAGGCTCCGCATTCGCTCTTCCTCACCTGCGCCGACTCGCGCATCGTCCCGAACGTCATCACCAACACCGGTCCGGGTGACCTGTTCACCGTCCGCAATGTCGGCAACCTGGTGCCCGGCCACGGCCGCGACACCTCCCTGGAGGCCGCCCTCACCTTCGCCCTCCAGGAACTGCGCGTCGAGCACCTGGTGGTGTGCGGGCACTCCGGGTGCGGCGCCATGAAGGCGCTGCGCGCGGGCGTACCCGACGGCCCCGGCCTCGGCGACTGGCTCCGCCACGCCCTGCCCAGCCTGGACCGCTACCGCCTCGGCCACCCCGTCGCCCGCGCGGCCGCTGCCGCCGGTTTCGACGAGACCGACCAGCTGAGCATGGTGAATGTCGCGGTCCAGGTGGAAACCCTGCTCACCCACCCGGAAGTCCGACGCGCCGTCCTCGAGCGCGGTATCACGGTGTCGGGCTTGTTCTTCGACATCGCCACCGCCCGCGTCCTCCAGGTCACCGCCGAGGACATCGCCGATATCGACGACCCTGAACTAGCGGAGCTAGCCGGGGTGTAGACGACAACCGCACAGCGGCCGTCAGGGCGCGGATTCGAACCGAATCCGCGCCCTCGGCCTGGTTATGTCATGTGAAGACGTGCAGTTCAGTTGATGTTTTCTGTTCTGCCGCAATAGGTTTCGCGGTAGAATAACTGTATGAATTCGGAGGGGGAAATCCAGCAGCGCGATCCCGCGCTCGCCACACTGGCGACCGCGATCGACACGCTGTTGGCCGAGGACCTGACCGGGTTCACCGACACCGAATTCACCGCCCGCGTGCAAGGACTGGAAGCGTGCCGGCGTCGGTTGGAGGCGGTGGGGCATCGGCACGTGATCGAGATCAACGACCGACAGTTGTGGACCACCACCGGATCGGTGGGGTTGTACCGGTATCTGGTGGAGACTCTGCGCCTGGCCAAGGCCGACGCCGTCGCCCGGGTGAAGGGTGCCGCGCAACTGGGGGCCATGACCAGTGCCTACGGCGAGTCGTGCGAACCGCGCCTGCCCGCCACGGCGTCGGCGCAGGCCGAGGGGGCGATCTCGGGGGATCACGCACGCGCGGTGATGCGGGTGATGGACCGGATACCTGACGCGGTCGACACCGAACACCGCGCCATCGCCGAGGAGCATCTGGCCGACGCCGCCCGCACCGGCACCCCGGAAATGGTCGGCAAGGTCGGCGACCGCATCCTCGGCTACCTCGACCCCGACGGCACGCTGACCACCGCGAAGGACCGGGCCCGGCTTCGGGCGGCCACCTTCGGCGAACAACGCGTGGATGGGATGAGCCCGTTCGGGGGGTGTTTCGATCCGGAGTTGCGGGCGATGGTCGATACCGTGTTCGCGAAGTGGGCACGACCGGGCGTGTGTATGCCCGACGACCCTGACAGTCCCCAGTTGGGGGTGCACGACCCCGACGGGTTCGACCCGAACCGGTTGGCGGCGGCGGTCGGGCGAGATGGGCGTACTCCGGCGCAGCGGCGGCACGACGCGTTGAAAGCGTTCCTGTCCGCCAGCGGCCCCGCGAAGTTGGGTGCACATCGCGGCCTGCCGGTGTCGATCGTGTTGACGATGTCGGTCACCGACCTACTGCGCGGTGCGGGAGTCGCCCGCGCCGCGACGGGGACGGCGATCCCGGTGCGGGAAGCGTGGCGGATGGCGCAGGGCTCGATCCCGCTGTTGCTGCTCTTCGACGAAACCCGAGGCAAACCCCTGTATTTGGGAGAAGGTGCAAGGATCGCGTCGCAGTGGCAGCGGTTGGCCGCCATCGCTCGTGACCGCGGCTGCACCCACCCCGACTGCTCCGCACCAGCCACCATGTGCGCGATGCACCACCTCATCCCGTGGGCCGCGCACGGTCCCACCGATATCGACAACCTCACCTTGGTCTGCGACGCCCATCATGCGCAGATCGCCGCCGATCCCGACGACCCGACCGGGTGGGCCACCTATCGCGTTCCGCCGGGGAGCGCGGATGCGGGGAGGACGGCGTTCTGTCCACCGGTCACGGTGGATCCGCAGCGTCGACCACGAGTGAATCGGTTCCATCACCCCGAACAGGTGCTGGCAGAGAGTGTGCAGCGTCGCCGCGCCCGGCTACTGGCCGAGCGCACGAGCGCATCCCGCCGCAACCAAGAATCCCGCCCCGCGCGCGAGCCTCACCGCCACGAATCGCACCACAGCGGATCCCGCCACGGCCGCGAGTCCCAGCACCGCGAATCCGGCCACAGTCACGAAGCCCGTTGTCCGCGCGAACCCCACCGCGCCCGCGAATAGCACCGCCCCGCACGACCCGGTTCGACAATCACACCCGGCATCAACCCCCGCACGGTGAAAACCCGTGCCGCACGGGGGCATTCGCCGTGACCCGAGCGAGGTCCCGCTACACCGGCATCGACACAGTCTCCGAGGCCCTCATCGCACCGAAACCATTCCACCGCCCTCGACACCCACCCACCGCACCCGGCACCACTCCACTCGTCCCGAAACTGGACCACAGCCAGTCCGCCGGCTGGAACCGAGCTCACGGCACCCCACCCGGCGTCAGCGAAAGCCAGGTAAGGCACACGACGCCACCACACCTCTCATCTTTTGATCTCTTCCACTACCTTTCGCAACGCACGCGCCACTCCGAAAAGGTGCCTGAACAGGTCAGAGGACAGCCTTCACGCATCAAGTGCCGTGCTCCCGGCCGACGGGGACTGGTTGTCTCACGGCACGGCGGCACCGTTCCGGGGCGCGGATTCGAGCGTCTTCGCGTCGTGTGCCGGGCCTGTGAGGGGATCGGCGCGGGAGGTGTCCTTCAGGTCGACGCCGGAGCGGCCGAGGCGGTGGGCTCCGGCGACGAGGCCGGCGACCACGCGGGCCGCTTGTTCGTAGCCGAGGCCCTCCGGGGGATGGATGTTGGAGACGCAGTTGCGGTCGGCGTCGGTGCGGCCCGGGCGGGGGTGGTGGGTGAGGTAGATGCCGAGGCTGTCGGCTACCGAGAGGCCGGGGCGTTCACCGATGAGGACGATCAGGGTGCGGACGCCCTGGGCCGATGCGATGTGGTCGCCGAGGGCCACCCGGGCCTGGGTGGCGATGACCGGTGGGGCGAGCGAATAGTGTTCGGCGAGTTCGGAAGCCAGCGCGGCCAGTAGGGGAGCGCCGTGGTCCATGAGGGCGCGGGGAGACAGGCCGTCGGCGAGAACGAAGCCGATATCGGCACCGCTGTGCGGGACGGGGGTCAGGTCGTGCGGAAGGCGGCCCAGGTCGGGGCGGCGCAGGTACTCGGGTCGGTCGGCGGCGCGACTGCGCACTACCGCCGGGGTGCCGAGGCCGACCGCTTCGATGTGGGGCACCAGGGCCGCGGTGTCCATGGGCAGGTGGACCGCGTCGCGGGCCGCGGCATGGGCCGCCCGGAATTCCAGGACGCGGGCGGTCGGCAGCGCGTCACCCGCGCGGCCGAGACCGATGCGGGACTGAGTTGCCGAGCGCAAGGTGTTCCAGAAGTCCTGCGTCCCTTGTGCATTGCTCGCCGTTTGTGCGGTGCCCACCGTGCGCTCGGTTCCTACCGTGTGCTCGGTGTCTGCTGTGAGTTCGGTTCCTACCGCGTGCTTGGTGTTTGCTGTGCGTTCGGTGCCCACGGCGTGCTCGGTGCCCACGGCGTGCTCGGTGCTTGCCGTATGTTCGATGTTTGCCGTGTGTTCGATGCTCATAGCGCTCCCGTGAGGGCGCGCAGCGGGGAGGCGGTGATCTCCACCGGCAGCACCCGGCCGGAATCGTCGGCCATGCCGAGCCCCCGCAACCACGTCTCGAATTCCGGTGCGGCGCGCAACCCCAGCACTCGGCGGGCGTAGAGCGCGTCGTGGAAGCTGAGACTCTGATAGCCGAGCATGACGTCGTCGGCTCCCGGCACCGCGATGACGAAGGCCGCACCGGCCGCGCCGAGCAGGGTGAGCAGGGTGTCCATATCGTCCTGGTCGGCCTCGGCGTGGTTGGTGTAGCAGACGTCCACGCCCATGGGCAGGCCCAGCAGTTTCCCGCAGAAGTGGTCCTCGAGTCCGGCGCGGATGATCTGCTTGCCGTCGTAGAGGTATTCGGGTCCGATGAACCCGACCACGGTGTTCACCAGCAGCGGCCGCAGTTCCCGCGCCACCGCGTACGCCCGCGTCTCCAGGGTCTGCTGGTCCACCGGCTTCCCGCCGGTGCCGAGGTGCGCGCCCGCCGAAAGCGCCGACCCCTGTCCGGTCTCCAGGTACATGACATTGTCGCCGACCGTCCCGCGCCGCAGCGACCGTGCCGCCTCCTCGGCCTCCCGCAGCAGCGAGATGTTCACGCCGAACCCGGAATTCGCGCCCTCGGTGCCCGCGATGGACTGGAACACCAGATCCACCGGCACACCCTGCTCGATCAATTCGATGGTCGTGGTGACATGGGACAGCACACACGACTGGGTGGGGATGGCGAACCGCTGCCGGATGTCGTCGAGCAGATACAGCAGTTCGGCGGTGGCGTGCGGCGAGTCGGTGGCCGGGTTGATGCCGATCACGGCGTCCCCGCAGCCGAGCAGCAGTCCGTCCAGCGTCGCGGCCGCGATACCGCGTGCGTCATCGGTGGGATGGTTGGGTTGCAGGCGGGTGCCCAGCCGCCCCGGCAGCCCGATGGTGGTGCGGAAGGCCGCCGTCACCTCGATGGCGCGGGCGACCGCGATGAGGTCCTGATTGCGCATGAGCTTGCTGACCGCCGCCACCATCTCCGGCGTGAGCCCGGGGGAGACCGCCGCCAGGCGCGCGGCGGCATCCGGGCGTGCGGCGGTCTCCAGCAGCCAGTCCCGCAGCCCGCCCACGGTGAGATGTGAGATCGCTTGGAAGGCAAGACGATCGTGGCTGTCGATGATCAGCCTGGTGACCTCGTCGGTCTCGTAGGGCACCAGCGGTTCGAGCAGGAACCGCTGCAACGGCACCTCGGCGAGTGCCCACTGCGCGGCGGCCCGCTCGGCATCGGATTCCGCCGCGCACCCGGCCAATTCGTCGCCGCCGCGGCGCGGTGTCGCCTTGGCCATCAGCTCGACCAGTCCGTCGAAGCTGTAGCCGACACCGCGAATTCGCTGGTGATAGCGCGTCACCGCAATTCCTCCTCGGCCTCGGCCAGGGCCGCGAACTCCTCATCGGGTGAGTTGGCGACCAGGTGATGGCGGCTGTAGAGCCCGAAGTAGGCCATGAAGCCCGCGAAAGCGACCAGGGTCCAGGCCGCCGCGGTGCGGTCGACCAGGAAGGTGGCGATCACCGCGGCACAGGCGACGACCAGGGCGAATCCGGTGGTCACCACGCCGCCCGGGGTGCGGTAGGGCCGCCGCATGCCGGGCTCGCGCACTCGCAGCACGATATGGCTGACCATCATGAGCACGTAGCTGACCGCCGCGCCGAAGACGGCCATGTTCAGCAGCATCGCCCCTTCGCCGGTCAGCGAGAGCCCGAAGCCGATCACGCCGGGCACGATGAGCGCGAGCATCGGCGCTTTGCGGGAGTTGGTGACCGACAGGCTGGTCGGCAGGTATCCGGCCCGGGACAGCGCGAAGGTCTGCCGGGAGTAGGCGTAGACGATGGAGAAGAAGCTGGCCACCAGTCCGGCCAAGCCGATGTAGTTGACCACCCGCGCCGTCGAGGAATCGCCCAGCGCCTCGACGAGCGGATTGCCCGAGGCCGACAGTGCGTCCGCCCCCTGGGCTCCGGTGGCCAGGAACAGCACCGACGCGCCGGTGACGATGAGCACCAGCATGCTGATGATGATGCCCTTGGGCACGTTCTTCTCCGGCTCACGCGCTTCCTCCGCGGCCAGCGGCACACCCTCCACCGCCAGGAAGAACCAGATGGCGAACGGCACCGCCGCCCAGATGCCGAAGTACCCGAACGGCAGGAACGACGAACTGCCCACGGCGTCCGGATCGGCCGGAATATCGGTCAGATTGGCGGTGTCGAACAGGCCCCACGCCGACACCGCGAACACCAGCAGACCGACCAGCGCGATGGCGGTGATGACGAACATGGCCTTGAGCGCCTCACCCGCCCCGGTCAGATGAATGCCGATGAACAGTGCGTACACCGCCAGATACACCCACCACCCGTCGGTGATCCCGAACAGGTTCAGCGATTCCACGTACGCGCCGATGAACGTGGCGATGGCCGCGGGCGCGATGGCGTATTCGATGAGAATGGCGGTGCCGGTGGCGAATCCGCCCCACGGCCCGAGCGCCCGGCGGGCGAAGGTGTAGCCGCCGCCCGCCGCGGGCAGGGCCGAGGACAGTTCCGCCATACCGAGCACCATGGCCAGGTACATGCCCGCGATCACCACGGTCGCGATGAGCAATCCGCCGAATCCGCCCTGGGCCAGACCGTTGTTCCATCCGGCGTAGTCGCCGGATATCACATAGCTGACGCCGAGGCCCGCGAGCAGCACCCAGCCGGCGCTCCCGGATTTCAGGGAGCGCTTGGCGAGATAGGCGCTGTCCTCGAGATGAGTCTCCACATGCCGGTGATGGTGGGGCTCATTGGTGGGGATCGCCATCGCGACCTCCTTCATGCTGAACGAAATACGGTGATTTCTAGACTGTTCCGCGACCGGGAACGGGGCAGGCGTCGGCCGCCTCGGCGACCACCTGTGGTTGGGTGGGAGTGAGCGGGCGTTCGCCACGGTCCCAGCCCGCGCCGGTCACCGGCGCGGAATCGGCCAGGGCGGCCAGTTCGTTGGTATCGAAAACCCGTCCACGACTGAGGAATCGGAAGCCCTCCGGCGATTCGAGGCTGAAACCCGAACCGCGCCCGGGCACCACGTCGAGAACGAGTTGGGTGTGCTGCCAGGCGGCGAACTGCGGACCCGAGATCCACACGGCGGCGGTGTCTTCCGGCTCGGGCGTGGTGGTCGGCAGCTCGTCCACGCCGAGCCGCAGATCGAGCAGTCCGAGCAGCACATCGTGATCGCCGACCACGAATTCGCCCGCCGGATAGCACATCGGGGCCGAGCCGTCGCAGCACCCGCCGGACTGGTGCAGCATGAGCGGGCCGTGCCGCCCGCGGAGGCGACGGAGCAGATCCATCGCCGCCGCGGTGGCGCGCACCCGCGCGGGGCGCGCGGACATCAGAAGAAGCCCTGCGCCTTCGGCGCGTAGCTCACCAGCAGGTTCTTGGTCTGCTGGTAGTGCTCGAGCATCATGTGGTGGTTCTCGCGGCCGATACCGGACTGCTTGTAGCCGCCGAACGCCGCGTGCGCCGGGTACTGGTGGTAGGTGTTGGTCCACACCCGCCCGGCCTGGATGTCGCGACCGGCCCGGTAGGCCACGCCGCCGTCGCGGGACCACACGCCCGCGCCGAGCCCGTACAGGGTGTCGTTGGCGGTCTTGATGGCATCGTCGTAGTCCACGAACCGGGTCACCGAGACCACCGGACCGAAGATCTCCTCCTGGAAGATGCGCATGGCATTGTCGCCCGCGAACACGGTCGGCTGCACGTAGTAGCCGCCGGAGAGATCGCCGCCGAGGTCGGCGCGCTCGCCGCCGGTGAGCAGGGTCGCGCCCTCGCCCTTGCCGATCTCGATGTAGGACAGGATCTTCTCCAGCTGGTCGTTGCTGGCCTGTGCGCCGATCATGGTGTCGGTGTCGAGCGGATCGCCCTGGCGCACCGCCTTGGTGCGCACCACCGCGGCGGCCAGGAACTCGTCGTAGATATCGGACTGGATGAGCGCGCGCGACGGGCAGGTGCAGACCTCGCCCTGGTTCAGCGCGAACATGGTGAAGCCCTCCAGGGCCTTGTCCTGGAAGTCGTCGTTGGCGGCGAGCACGTCGGAGAAGAAGATGTTCGGGCTCTTGCCGCCGAGTTCGAGGGTGACCGGTATCAGGTTCTGCGAGGCGTACTGCATGATCAAGCGGCCGGTGGTGGTCTCACCGGTGAAGGCGATCTTCTTGATGCGCGGGCTCGATGCGAGGGGCTTGCCCGCCTCCACGCCGAAGCCGTTGACGATATTGACCACGCCGGGCGGCAGCAGATCGCCGATGACGCTGATCAGGAACATGATCGAGGCGGGGGTCTGCTCGGCGGGCTTGAGCACCACCGCATTGCCCGCGGCCAGGGCGGGGGCGAGCTTCCAGGTGGCCATGAGGATGGGGAAGTTCCACGGGATGATCTGACCGACCACGCCGAGCGGTTCGTGGAAGTGGTAGGCCACGGTGTCGGCGTCGATCTCCGACAGTGAACCCTCTTGGGCGCGAATGGCTCCGGCGAAGTACCGGAAGTGGTCGATGGCCAGCGGGATGTCGGCATTGAGGGTTTCCCGGATGGGTTTGCCGTTGTCCCAGCTCTCGGCGAGGGCGATGGCCTCGAGGTTCTCCTCGATCCGGTCGGCGATCTTGTTGAGCAGGACCGCGCGTTCGGCCGCGGAGGTCTTGCCCCAGGCGGGGGCGGCGGCGTGGGCGGCGTCGAGGGCGAGTTCGATGTCCTCGGCGGTGCCGCGGGCCACCTCGCAGAAGGTCTGGCCCGTCACGGGGGTGGGGTTCTCGAAGTACTGGCCCTTGACGGGGGCCACCCATTCGCCGCCGATCCAGTTGTCGTAGCGAGCCTGGAACGACATGGCGGCATCGGGGGTGCCGGGGCGGGCGAAGACGGTCATCGAATGCTCCTCGGTCGGCTGACAGTTCGTGCGTCAGGTGTGATTCGGAACACTAGGAGCGGTCATGTTGCATGACGGTTGCAAGTAACTGGTCAAATGCCCAGCTTCTGGTCGAGAACTCCCAACTGCGCCTTGACCTGCGTGTACATCGGCGACTGCCGGTCCAGCACGGCCAGGTAGGCGGTCCACGCCGCCACATCCTCGCGGCCGTCCGCCGACCCGGTCCAGCGGGCGAGCAGGCGGCGATCACCGGACCGCAGCA
Source organism: Nocardia sp. CC213A (assembly GCF_030766805.1). NCBI lineage: Bacteria > Bacillati > Actinomycetota > Actinomycetes > Mycobacteriales > Nocardiaceae > Nocardia > Nocardia sp. CC213A. The sequence continues at coordinate 157,889 of NZ_JASFXA010000005.1, read as the reverse complement.
GGGCCGCGCGCAGCCGCTCCCGCAGCTCGACCCGCAACTCGTCGATGCCGGGAGCCAGCGAGCGCGGCAGGATCGGTCCGGGATAGGCGCGCAGCGCCGCCGCCGTCTCACCCCGGGCGAGTGCGGCGCGCACCTCGTCCACATCGGTGGTGAGGTCGATGAGCAGCCGATACGGCCGCGAGCCGAGGCCGCCCTCACCCAGCAGTTTGCGCACCCGTGACATTTCCGCGCGCACCGTCACCGGATCGAGTTCGGCCTCGTCGAGCAGGATGGCCAGATGGTCGGCGCTGAGTCCCTCCGGATGCTCGGCCAACAGCAGCAGGATCTCGGCGTGGCGCTGGCTCAGGCGGACGCGCTCGCCGCCGTGGCTCAGCGTCGGGCGGTGGGGGCCCAGCACCTCGAGCCGTGCGGCCGTGGCTGCCAGGGGTTTCCGCGACTCCAGCAACAGCAGCCGCAGTTCGGATTCGGCCGCCGCCACCGTCGCCCGCACCAGCGACAGCACCTCCGGCGCGGCCACCCGGGGTCCGCCGGTGATATCGATGGCCCCGATGATCGCGCCGCTGAGCGGATCGTGCACGGGGGCCGCCGAACAGCTCCACTCGTGCACCGCGCGATTGAAATGCTCCGCCCCGAAGATCTGCACATGATGGTCGAGGGCGAGCGCGGTACCCGGGGCATTGGTGCCCACCCGGTCCTCGCTCCAATCCGCGCCCTCCACGAAATTCATGGCCAGCGCGCGGTCCTTGACCCGGGAATCGCCCTCCACCCACAGCAGCCGCCCCTGGGCGTCGCTGACGGCCACCAGCAGACCGGATTCGGCGGCGTCCTCCACCAACAGTTTTCGCACCACGGGCTGGATGAGCGCGGTCGGATGATCGGCTCGGTACTGCCGCAGCTCGGACCCGTGCAGGTCCACCACATCACCGAAGCCGTCCGGATCGACACCGCTGCTGCGGCTGCGCCGCCAGGAATCCAGCACCACCGAGCGCACCGATTCGCCCTCGGGGCGGATCACCGGCAGCGATTCGGCTCCCGCCAGGAACGAACTGTGCGCCGACGACATCCGTCGCGCCAACTGCCCGAGATCATCCCCCGGCCGGAACGCGACCCATGGATTCGCCTGCGCTGCTCTGTTCAATCGGTGTCCTTCGTGCTCTCCCACAAGCACTGTAACACCGGTCACACCCTGGTCAGGGCGGCATCGGCGCCGACCCCGGGATCGGGTGGGCGAGGGCTGGTGCCCACCGCGCCACCGGTCGCTTCCTGACATTCCGGACAGTGCCCGCCCGGTGATTCCACCGGGTGACGCGGCTCGTCCGGGCTCGCCGCCGCCCGGGTCCGTACCCTGGCGGTGTGGTTACCGCACCGGAAGCGACTCCGTCCACGCCGACTCGCTGGCGCGCCTGGCGCGCGGGCGTGGCGCGACGTCCTACGCTGAACCTCGCCTACCGGATCGTGGTGGGCGTGCTGGGTGTCGTGGTCCTGGCGGTGGGGATCCTGGCGATCCCGTACCCGGGTCCGGGCTGGCTGATCGTCTTCGCGGGGCTGGGTATCCTCGCCACCGAATTCGCTTGGGCGCACAGGGCTCTGCTCTGGACGCGGCGGCGGTATCAGTGGGCCATGGGGTGGTACGCCGCCCGCGGGCCGCTGCTGCGCGGACTGGCCGCGATCGCCACGGTGGCGCTGGTGCTGGCGACGCTGTGGCTGCTCGGCACCTTCGGGATGCTCGGCGGCGTGATCGGAGTCGAATGGGAATTCTTGAACAGTCCGCTGTTCCGGTGAACGCGGCCATAGTCCCCGGTGGGGAACTGCTGCGCCGGGAGTGGTTGGCCGAGCGCATCGGCGACATGGGGATCTCCTGGGGCACCGCGGATTCCCGGGTGGCCGGGACGCTGTGGTGGTGTATGGCGGCCTCGTCGCTGGTCACGCCCATCGTCGCCGCCTACGCCGACGGCCGTCCCGCCATGAATCCGGCGCTGGACCGGATCGCCTGCGAGATCCGCCCCGACGGCGGCGTGGAACGGGTGTTATCCATCCCGACGGTGAGCGAGGACCACACCGCGACCGGGGCTGGTGATCGCTGCCGGTGCGCCACGGCGTTCCCGGCCTCCCACGCCGTGCCCGGCAACGCTTCGCCCGATGCCGCGGATCGCGACATCGCCGACCTCGACACCACGGCGGCCGGTGGCACGGCACGCGATGGCGCGCCCGCAGAGCCGTGGTCCGCCACGCCCACCGGCCCGGCCCTGCGCAACACCCTCTCGCGGCTGATTCCGCTGGTCGCCGAGGTCTCGGGCGCGAGCCCGGCCGCGCTGTGGGCGATCGTCGCCGACGCCATCGGCAATCGCGCCCTGGACATCGGCGCGCACGAGGCCGGAGCCCGGCTGGCGCGCGAGGTCGCCGGACGGCTGCCGGTGCCGCGCTTCACCGATATCGGCTCGCGCACCTTCGTCCGCCGCATCTCCTGCTGCCTGGTCTTCGAGGTGCCCGGCTGCGAGATGTGTACGAGTTGCCCGAAACGCCCTGCGGCCCAACGGGAAGCGCTGCTGTCGGAGCTGGCCGCGCGCGGTTGAGAGACCGACTCCGGCGGACGGGACGCCCAGGTGAGTCGCTCGCAGCCACTCCGGCGAATCCGCGAGCTGACTACACCGGCGTAGTGCGGCTGGTCCGATACGTCCGGACGTATGCGCGATGGCTGTCGGACTGTCGCTGCACGGTGGGTGGGCCCGGGGCGTACAGCGATGTGCTGACCTTGGACGGCCTCGGGCAGCGGGACCATTGCGGTGGCTACACCGCCATATCGCGGCCCGGCTCGCTGTATGTGGGACATGTTCAGGCATGCACCCGAGGTCGCGCCGCTCTGGAGGTCGCGGCGCTGTGGACGCCGGGTTCGGAAGGCGCAGCGCTCGGGAGATGGGAGCAGGGCTTACCGGTGCCGTCGTGCTCGCGGTCGAAACAGCACAGATCACGCGCCCGGCCGGGTCCATCGGCGCGGGGCCGGGGTCGTCCCGATAGCATGGTCGCGCCGGAGGAAGTGTCTCGTGCGGGCGCACGGACGCGTCCGGTCGTGGTTGCCGGGGAATCCGTCCCGGGCGACCGAACACCGCGGGGGGTACCCCGCACCGTACGGCGGGCAAACCACCCGCCTCGACAATGCCAAGGAGTGCGCAGCCGTGACCACCTCAGCCCCGAAGAACCCAGCGGCCCTCGTCCGGGTGCCCGCGGGGACTACCGCGGGCGCGGCGGTACGGGAGGCGGAACTGCCGGGCAAGGGACCCAACGCCGTCATCGTCGTCCGCGACCCGGAGGGCAATCTCAAGGATCTGGCCTGGATTCCGGACACCGACGTCGAGGTGGAGGCGGTCACCGCCGACACCGAGGACGGCCGCAGCGTGATCCGGCATTCGGCCGCGCACGTGCTGGCCCAGGCGGTGCAGCAGGAGTTCCCCGAGGCCAAGCTGGGCATCGGTCCGCCGATCAAGGACGGCTTCTACTACGACTTCCAGGTGGACCGCCCCTTCACCCCGGAGGATCTGGCCAAGCTGGAATCCCGGATGAAGAAGATCATCAAAGGCGCGCAGCGGTTTTCGCGCCGGGTGGTCGAGGTGGAGGACGCCCGCGTCGAACTGGCCAAGGAGCCGTTCAAGCTGGAACTCATCTCCGACAAGTCCGGAATCGACGATCCGGAGGTCATGGAGGTCGGCGGCAAGGAGCTGACCATCTACGACAACCTGGACCCGCGCTCGGGGGAGAAGGTGTGGGGCGATCTGTGCCGCGGCCCGCACATCCCCACCACCAAATACATTCCGGCCTTCAAGCTGACCCGCAGCTCCGCCGCCTACTGGCGCGGTGACCAGAGCCGCGAGGACCTGCAGCGCATCTACGGCACCGCCTGGGAGTCCAGCGAGGCCCAGGACGAGTACCTGCGCCTGCTGGCGGAGGCCGAGAAACGTGACCACCGCAAGCTGGGCCTGGAACTGGACCTGTTCTCCTTCCCCGACGAGCTGGGCTCGGGTCTGCCGGTGTTCCACCCCAAGGGCGGCATCGTCCGCAAGGAGCTCGAGGACTACTCGCGCCGCCGCCACATCGCGGCGGGCTACGAGTTCGTCAACACCCCGCACATCACCAAGGGGCACCTGTTCGAGGTCTCCGGCCACCTGGACTGGTACCGCGACGGCATGTTCCCGGCCATGCACCTGGACGCCGAACTCAATGAGGACGGCTCCGTCCGCAAGCCCGGCCAGGACTACTACGTCAAGCCGATGAACTGCCCGATGCACAACCTGATCTTCCGGTCGCGCGGCCGGTCGTACCGGGAACTGCCGCTGCGCATGTTCGAGTTCGGCTCGGTGTACCGCTACGAGAAGTCCGGCGTCATCCACGGCCTGACCCGGGTGCGCGGTATGACCCAGGACGACGCGCACATCTACTGCACCAAGGAGCAGATGCACGCGGAGCTGACCTCCACGCTCCAGTTCGTGCTGTCGCTGCTGCGCGACTACGGCCTCGACGACTTCTACCTGGAGCTGTCCACCAAGGACCCCAAGAAGTTCGTCGGCTCCGACGAGCTGTGGGAGGAGGCCACCGAAACCCTGCGCAAGGTGGCCACCGACTCCGGCCTGGACCTGGTGCCGGATCCGGGCGGCGCGGCCTTCTACGGCCCCAAGATCTCCGTGCAGGCCAAGGACGCGCTGGGGCGCACCTGGCAGATGTCCACCATCCAGCTGGACTTCAATCTGCCCGAACGCTTCGAACTGGAGTACACCGGCAGCGACGGCGCCAAGCATCGCCCGGTCATGATCCACCGCGCGCTGTTCGGCTCCATCGAGCGCTTCTTCGGTGTGCTCACCGAGCACTACGCGGGCGCGTTCCCGGCCTGGCTGTCGCCGGTGCAGGTGGTGGGCATCCCGGTCGCGGAGAACTTCGCCGAACATCTCGACGGGGTGGTCGAGGAGCTGGCGGCGCAGGGAATTCGCGCCGAGGTGGACCGCGGTGACGACCGCATGCAGAAGAAGATCTTCAACCACACCGCGCAGAAGGTGCCGTTCATGCTGCTCGCGGGTGCGCGGGATGTGGAGGCGGGCGCGGTGAGCTTCCGCTTCCGCGACGGCACCCAGGTGAACGGCGTGCCGGTCGCCGACGCGATCGCCACCATCGTGGACTGGGTCCGGCGCCGCGAGAACACCTCTCCGACCGCGGAGGGGTTCGAAATCCGCAAGGGTGGGCAATGAGTGAACGTACGGCGTCCGACGGTCTCATGGATGAGGCTGCCGGACAGCAGGATTCGGCACCGCGCGAGGTGATCATGGATACCGGCGCGGGCGATCCGGACCGCCTGCAGCGGCTGTGGACCCCGTACCGGATGTCCTACATCACCGGTGCGGCCGCCGAGCGCGCGGAGCGGGAGGCGGACGCGCCCAAGAAGTCCGGGCACCCCTTCACCGATATCCCGGAGATGTCGGACGAGGACGGACTGGTCATCGCCCGCGGACAGTGGGTGTACGCGGTGCTGAACCTCTACCCGTACAATCCCGGCCACATGATGGTGGTGCCGTACCGCCGGGTGGCGAATCTGGAGGACCTGACGCCCGAGGAGAGCCTCGAGCTGATGTCGTTCACCCAGCAGGCGATTCGCACCATGAAGAAGGTGTCGCGGCCCGAGGGTTTCAACGTGGGCCTGAATCTCGGTGGCGTGGCGGGTGGTTCGCTCGCCGACCACCTGCATCAGCACATCGTGCCGCGCTGGAGCGGCGACGCGAACTTCATCACCGTCGTCGGCGGAGTCAAGGTCATGCCGCAGCTGTTGCGGGAGACCCGCGCACTGCTGGCGGAGGCATGGAAGGCGGCATAGCGTGCTGAGCTTCTTCGGTCGCGATACGTTCGCCAAGGCGACCGCCCCGCTGGGCAAGGCGCTGGTGAGCACCGGACTCACGCCGGACGCGATGACGCTCATCGGCACCACCGCGTCGATCGCGGCCGCGGTCACCCTGTTCCCCACCGGACATCTGTTCTGGGGAACCATGGTGATCTGGCTGTTCGTCATGTTCGACATGCTCGACGGCGCGATGGCGCGCGCCCGCGGCGGCGGCACGAAATACGGTGCGGTACTGGACGCCACCTGTGACCGGGTGGCGGACGGGGCCATCTTCGGCGGCCTGGCGTGGTGGGCGGTCTACCACGAGAACAGTAGGCACCTGTTCGCCGCCACCCTGGTGGTGCTGGTGACCTCCCAGGTCATCTCGTACGCCAAGGCGCGCGCCGAGGCCAGCGGCCTGTCCGCCGACGGTGGTCTCATCGAGCGGCCGGATCGTCTGGTCATCGTGCTGGTCGGGGCCGGATTCACCGGTATCGGTGGGCATTACGGCATCGAATGGCTGAGTTACGCGGTGTACGCGGCCATGTACGCGCTGGCGGTGCTGAGCATCGTCACCGTCTTCCAGCGGGTGCTGGCGGTGCGCAATTCACCCGGTGCGCGCGAGGTCATCGCGCTCGCTGCCAAGTCCCCGGAGGAACCGCAGCGGTGACGGTCTCCAATTTCACCTCCGCGCTCAGCGACAAGGCGTACGCGGCGGGGTGGCGGCTGGTGCGTGCCCTGCCCGAGCGCACGGTACGCCGCGCGTTCGACGCGGGAGCCGACGCGGCGGCGCGGCGGGCCAACCGGGCCGCGCGTGCCGGACAGCCGAATCAGTTGCGGCTCAACCTGGCTCGCGTGCTGGGGGTACGGCCGGAGCAGGTGCCCGATCAGCTCATCCACAAGAGCATGCGCTCCTACGCCCGCTACTGGCGCGAGGCGTTCCGGCTGCCGTCCATGGATCACGCGGCGCTGGGGTCACGCCTGTCGGTGCAGCAGGTCGAGAACCTGGAGGCCGCGCTCGCCCGGGGCAAGGGCGTGATCCTGGTGCTGCCGCATTCCGGGAACTGGGATATGGCGGGGGTGTGGCTGGTGCAGAACCACGGCCGCTTCGCCACCGTCGCCGAACGTCTGAAGCCGGAATCGTTGTTCGAGCGGTTCGTCGCCTACCGGGAGGGCCTCGGCTTCGAGGTCTTCCCGCTCACCGGCGGTGAGCAGCCGCCCTTCCCGCAACTCGCGCAGCGGCTGCGCGCGGGCGGCGTCATCTGCCTGATGGGGGAGCGCGACCTCACCGGTAAGGGCGTGCCGGTCACGTTCTTCGGGGAGCGCACCTGGATGCCCGCGGGCGCGGCCAAGCTCGCGGTCGAAACCGGGGCGGCGCTGATCCCGGTGCACTGCTGGTTCACCGAGGACGCGGCGGGCAATGAGGGGTGGGGGTTCAAGACCGAACCGGCCCTCGACGTTTCGGGCGGCGTGGCGGCGGCAACCCAGGCATTGGCGGACCGCTTCGCGGCCGATATCGCCGCCCATCCCGCCGATTGGCACATGCTGCAACCGCTGTGGGAGAGCGATCTGTCGGAGGCCCGACTGGACCGTATCGCGGCGGCGCAGCGGGAACTCGGCTACACCCGAGACGAGACGCCGACGACGAGCGCCCCGACGGGCGCGGACATCGGCGCGCGAAGTGCCGGTGCCGCGGAGACCGTCGCGCGCGGTGCCGACGCAGGGGATGCCGGCGCGCGCGGTGCCGACGCAGGGGCTACCGGCGCGGCCGATGTCGGCGCAGCGGGTGCCGACCCTGCCGATGTCGCGGCGACCGTCGACGGCGCGGCGGTCGCGCCGAATGCGGACGGCCGGGTCGACGCCACCGAACACAAGGGGGAAGGCGCGCTATGAGAATCGGCATGGTCTGCCCGTACTCGTTCGACGTTCCCGGTGGAGTGCAGGCGCATGTCGTGGAACTGGCGCAGGTACTCATCGAACGCGGGCACAAGGTGAGCGTGCTCGCGCCCGCCGCCGACGACACCCCGCTGCCCGATTTCGTGGTGTCGGCGGGCCGCGCGGTCGCCATCCCCTACAACGGGTCGGTGGCGCGACTGTCGTTCGGACCCACCGCGTACACCCGCATCCGGCGCTGGATCGCCGAGAACGACTTCGACGTGCTGCACATCCACGAGCCCAACGCGCCGAGCCTGTCCATGCTGGCACTCAAGATCGCCGAGGGGCCGATCGTCGCCACCTTCCACACCTCGACCACGAAATCGTTGGTGCTCAGCACTTTTCAGGGCGTGCTGCGGCCGTATCACGAGAAGATCAGCGGTCGTATCGCGGTGAGCGAGCTGGCGCGGCGCTGGCAGGTGGAGGCGCTCGGCGGCGATGCGGTGGAGATCCCCAATGGCGTCGACGTGCCCGCCTTCGCGCACGCGCCGCTGCTGGACGGCTATCCGCGACCGGGCGGCACCGTGCTGTTCCTGGGCCGCTACGACGAACCGCGCAAGGGGATGGAGGTGCTGCTGGGCGCGCTGCCCGAGCTGGTGCGCCGCCACCCCGACGTGCAGGTGCTGATCGTCGGGCGCGGTGACGAGGAGCGGCTGCGGCGCGAAGCCGGGCGCAACGCCGGTCATCTGCGCTTCCTCGGGCAGGTCAGCGATGCGGAGAAGGCGTCGGCCATGCGCAGCGCCGATGTGTACTGCGCGCCGAATATCGGCGGCGAGAGCTTCGGCATCGTGCTGGTGGAGGCCATGGCCGCCGGGACCGCCGTGGTGGCCAGCGAACTGGACGCCTTCCGCCGGGTGCTGCGTGACGGCACCGCCGGAATGCTGGTGCCCGTCGGCGATTCGGACCGCCTCGCCACCGCCTTGGACACCATGCTCACCGACACCCGGCGGCGCGAGGAATACATCCGCACCGCCAATCAGGTTGTCGGCGAATACGATTGGCCGGTGGTGGCCGAACAGATCCTGCGTGTGTACGAGACCGTCACCGTCGGCGACACCCGGGTGAGGACCGCCGGATGATCACCTTCTCCGCGACCACCATCCTGGTTCTCGCGCTGGTGACGGCGCTGATCCTGGCCGTCGGCGTGTGGGCCTACACCACCGCCAACCGGCTCGACCGGCTGCATGTGCGCGGCGACCAGGCGCGGCACGCCCTCGATGCCGCCCTGGCGCGGCGTGCGGTGGTGGCGCGGTCGGTGGCCACCACCATCGGCCGCCCGGAGGCCGATACCGAGGTCGTAGACCAGGCCCGCCGCCTCATCTCCCTGGCCGACCGTGCCGAGCGGGCCAACTGGCGCGACCGGGAAACCGTCGAAAACCAGCTGGCGGCAGCGCTGTCCGCCGTCGACATCACGAATCTGCCGCCGCAGCTGGTGGCCGAGCTCGCCGACGCCGAGGCCCGGGTGCTCATCGCGCGCCGCTTCCACAACGACGCCGTCCGCGACACCCTGGCGCTGCGCACCCGCCGCCTGGTCCGGCTGCTGCACCTCGGCGGCACCGCGCCGCTGCCCACCTACTTCGAGATCGCCGAACGGGTGACCCCCGCCGCCTCGACCGGTCTGGACGTCGACACGGTGCGCACCTCGGCCCGCGTGGTGCTGCTCGACGAACAGGATCGGGTGCTGCTGTTACGCGGCAACGACCCCAAGGCCCCCGACATCCCGTTCTGGTTCACCATCGGCGGCGGCGTCGACCCCGGCGAATCCCTGCGCGCGGCCGCGGTGCGCGAACTCTACGAGGAAACCGGCTACACCGCCGACTCCTCCCAGCTGCGCGGCCCGCTCTGGCGGCGCGTGGCGGTATTCCCGTTCAACGGCGAGCTCATCCGCTCCGAGGAGCTGTTCTTCGTCCTGCGCGTGCGCACCTTCACCCCCGAACCGGCGAACCTGACCTTCGTCGAGCGCCGCTGCATCTCCGGCAACAAATGGTGCACCCCCGCCGACATCGTCGACCTGGACCGCATGGGCGAAACCGTCTACCCCTACCACCTGGACCAACTCCTCCCCGAAGCCCTCGCGGCCGCGTCCGCCGACACCGACCCCGAGGTCCGCTCCATCCGCTGACCGCGGAGGGGGAACTGGTGGCGGGAGCCACTCGGGCGATGCCGCCACCAGTTCCCCCTCGCGGTTTCAGCCGAAGTGGTTGCTGCGGACGGGGCCGGGGGAGTCGACGGCGAAGCGGGGACCGGTGAGCCAGGCGGGGCGGGTGGTGGTGACGAAGGCGGTCAGGGCGGTGTCCGGATCGGCGGGGGTGTCGCCGTCGCCGGGGTCGGGGGTGCCGTCGGCGGCGACGATATCGGCGGCGATCTCCGCTTCCGGGCGGTCGTCGGCGGGTACGTCGTCACGGACGCCGTCGGGAGTGAAGCGCAGCCGTGCCTCCCACGGCGGCACCACGTGCTGACCCAGCAGACCGGTGATATCCGCGCTCAGCGCGGGCGGGGAGGTCCAGCAGGAGGCGTGCTCGAACAGGATGCGGCCGTCGGCGCGGTCCCGCAGCGTCGGCTCCAGGTCATCGTCCAGCTCGCGCAGGTCGTAGGCGACGACAAGGGTGTCGGTGGCGTCCGGGGTGTACGGCAGCGCCGGGAGGCCGAGCAGTTCGGCCGCCGCTAGGCCCAGGATGCGGTCGCTGCGGCCGGGGAGCAGTGAGACCGTGCGCGGACGGCGTTCGGCCGCCGCGAGCATCAGCGCCACCCGATCGAGGGTCTGCCGACACTGGCCGTGGCTGTCCTGGGTGTACGCCCACCGGCCGGTCATTCCGGCGGCGAAACCGAAGGGCGACATGGTCGCCAGATAGCCGCCGGTGATGACGAAATGCCAGCCGCGCAGGTCCTGCCCATCCAGCGGACCGGCCGTCGCCGCCATCTCCGCGCGCCGCAGCATATTTCGCAGCCGATCGTAGGCGGGCCACCAGTCCCGGTCCTCGGGTGCGGGCAGACGCGCGAACTGCTCGCGCGCCAGCGGCAGATCGTCGGCCAGGACCGCATTGAACACCAGCAGATAGCGGTGCGGCCACGCGCTGAGCACCGCATCGTGTTCGGCCAGCAGCGCCGCCGCCTCCCCGTGGCGGTACTCGCGTTCCAGAGCATCGGACAGGCTGCCCAGGATGGCGAGCTGGCCGGGCGCCAGGCGAAGTGCGGCCCGCAGCGCCGGAATCGCGCAGAAGGCGATTCCGCGTTCCTTGCAGCCGACGGCGAAGTGGAACAGGGCCACCGGATCGCCGGGTGTTCCGCTCGCCGCGCGGGCCGCCTCGGTCAGGTCGTCGAAACCGATGGCGGCCGCGGCCTGCGCCACCACGTCGGCGAGTTCGGGAAGGGGAGCGGTCTCGGCCGCCGGACGCAATGCGCGCACGGCACCGGGCACATCGCCCGCGGCCAACAGGCCGCGGGCCGATTCGAGTACATCAGTCATCGCCGACAATCCTGTGCGACAGCCGACCTCGGAGCAATCGGATATTCGGCCCGGCACGATACGGTTGTTCGTTGGGCGTGGCGGCACATACGCCCGATGGGTGGGACAGGTTCGCGATTGCGCGCTCGATGTGGGGGTGGCCCGCTTACCGTGGCTTCGGATACTGCCGAGCGGCCACGGGGGATCGATATGAAGCTGATGTACGCGCTGTGGGGCGCGGGTCTGGACGAACTTCTGCACGGTGCGCAGTTGCGGCGGCGGCTGGCCGAGTGCGGCGCCACCGAGTTGCAGGTGAACGTGCGGGACGCGGCGGTGGCGGCGGCGCAGGTACGGCACAGCACCTATGCGGAGCCGATCGCCGCCATCGTCGGTGTGCGTACCGAGGGCGGGCACGAATCCGTCACCACCGCACTGCGTTCCGTGGCCGACGAGGTGAACGGATGGATCGTGGACGAGCGGGTGCCCATCGTCGCGCCGGCGACCGGGGACGGGGTGCGGGCCGAGGCGCTGGCCAATGTGGCGCTGTTGCGCATTCCCGCTGACCTCACCCGGGAGGAGTGGTTGCGGCACTGGCACGGTACGCACACCACGGTCGCCATCGAAACGCAGGCCACGTTCGGGTACGTCCAGAACACCGTCGTCGAGCCGATCACCGACGGTAAACGGGTCGACGCGCTGGTCGAGGAACTGTTTCCGATGGCGGCCATGACCGACCCGCACGCCTTCTACGGCACCGGCGGCGACGAGGCCGAGTTGCAGCGCCGGATCACCCGCATGATGGAGAGCGTGGTGGCCTTCGGAGCGCATCTGGATCTCGATGTGGTGCCCACCAGTCGCTACGTGTACGCGCTGAGTCCGGTACCGGGAGCGGCTGTGCCGGGCGGCGATCTCCACTAGGGTCGGACGCGGCGCGCCGTGACGGATGCGGTGCGCTCGTTGGAGGTGAATGGTTTCGTGTCTTATCTGCTCTACGACTTCCTGTTGCCCTATATGGGCCCGTCGGCGGCCGAATACTGGGCGACGCTACTCGTCATCGGACCCATCGCGGGGTAACGGCGCAGATCCCGCGGTATTTTCCGCGCGGACACGCCGATAGCGAATACCGGCATTTCGGATAACTAGTGGTTTGCTCTCCGGAATGCGATATGTCGCGAAATTCATCGTGGCCGCGCTGGCGGCCGGTGCGATGACGATCGGCAGCGCAGCGACGGCGAAGGCGGAGTGCACGGCGCACTGCGCGGAGGACGCCGCGCCCGTGGCCGGTGGCCTGGTGCCGAATCTGCTGGGTCTGGGCCTGAGCGCGGGCGCGGCCCTGTACGGGCTCACGCCCAAGGCCATCGCCCTGATCATCGTTCCGGCGCACGAGTTTCCGGCCTTCGACAACATCATCACCCGCGAAAGCGGTTGGGATATCTTCGCGCTCAACCCGACCAGCGGCGCCTACGGTCTGCCGCAGGCGCTTCCGGCGCACAAGATGGCCAGCCACGGGCCGGACTGGATGTTCAACCCGGTCACCCAGATCCGTTGGGCCTACGACTATATGAACGCGCGCTACGGCAGCCCCACCGCCGCCTGGGCGTTCTGGCAGGCCAACGGCTGGTACTGATCGCGGTGGTACCAGCCTCCCGCAGGTCGGGGCGTCAACGCCATCGGAGCAGCCGAAGCGCTCGGTGATCTCCTCGGTGGTCAGACCACGGCCGTCAGCGGCACGGTGACCGGCTGGTGCAGCGCCCGGTCCCGGGTCCGCGTCTACGCCGCCATCGCCTCGTGGTACGGCTACCCCAGCGGTCCGCGGCCGAGCAGCACGTTGCCGCTGAACCGCAGCTGCTTGGCGCGCGGCAGCGGGTGGAACAGGCAGCCGTGGATATCCCGGTACCACATTTCGAGCGGGCTGGTGCGTGAATAGCCCACGCCGCCAACGGTTTCGATGGCCAGCCGCACCGTCGCGACGAGATTGTCGGCGGCCACCGTCTTGCGGCTGAGCGTACGGGCCGCATGCTCGTCGGTATTGGCGAAGGCCAGATCGTCGGCGGCGGTGAACATGGCGTCGATGAGATCGGCGGCCGTGGTGTGGGCGTTCGCCATCTCGCCCACCAGCGCCACGGTGTGCTCCTCGGCGCGTCGCGCCACCAGTCCGGTCGCGAATTCCACCGCCCGGTCCGCGATGCCGAGATAGGCCGACAGCACCAGCGGCATGGCCGCTCCGGCCACCACGTTCAGAATCGGCGGCCAGACGCCCGCCGGGCGCACCAGCGAGATCGCCACGTCCGGGACGAAGACCTCCTCGAAAACGATGGTGTGTGAGCCGCTGGCCCGCAAACCCACAGTGTCCCAGGTCTTCTCGATCCGCACCCCCGGCGCGGACAGCGGGATGGCGCAGTGCAGCACCTGCGGTCCCTCCGGTGCGTCGTCCCAGCGGACGCTGGTCACCGCGATGGTGCCCACCTCGCATCCGCTGGCGGGCAGCTTGTGGGCGCTCACCCGGTAGCCGCCGTCCACCCTCCGGGCACGGCCATTGGATTCCACCCAGTCCGACGCGCCGGTGCTGACCAGGATCGCCCCGGCCGCCACCTTCTCGAAGACAGCGGCGGCGTCCATGCCGTGCTTGTGCCGCCACACCTGGGCGGCCACCAGGTGGGTATGCATGGCGAAGGCCACGGCGGTGGACGGATCGTGGCGGCCCAACTCGCGCAGGACCGCGCCCAGATCGCGGTGGGTGGCACCGCCACCGCCGAATTCGACGGGGACCAGCGCCCGGGACAGGCCGGAGGAACGGAGTAGATCGACCGCGTCGGTGGCGATCTCGCCGCTGCGGTCGCGGTCGGCGACACCGTCGCGCACGGCGGTGCCGACGCCGGTCGCCGCGGCGACCCAGGTGGCGGTGGAGGTGGGGAGGTGCACGTCGGTAGAGGTCATGTTTCGAAAGTTAGGGATGCCTGCGATAACCGGATAGTCCAGAAAATGGACTCCCCGATCGCACCCCCGGCGAGGTCTCCATGCGCGCACCTGGCGAAGGCTCATCCAGTGAAAGCTACGGCCAGTACTGTCCGATTTCCCGTGCCCTGGATGTGCTCGGCGAACGCTGGTCGCTGCTCATCCTGCGCGATCTGCTCACCGGCACCAGCCGGTTCAACGATCTCGCCCGCGGGCTGCCCGGCCTGTCGCGCAGCCTGCTCGCCAAACGGCTGCGGCAGTTCGAACGCGCCGGACTGGTCGTGAAGTCCGAACAGCGCTACCGGCTCACCGCCGCCGGGCGGGACCTCGAACCCATCCTGTTCGGACTCGGCCACTGGGGTGCGCGCTGGACCTTCGGCGAGCCGCAGCCGGAGGAACTCGATGCCGATCTGCTGGTGTGGTGGATGCACACCCGCCTGGACACCTCGTCGTTCCCGGGCAAGCGTCAGGTGCTCGGCGTGCGGTTCACCGATGATCCGCGCCGCTACTGATCGTGGTGGAGGCGGGCGTGCCGTCGGTGTGCGTGACCGATCCAGGCTTCGCGGTGGATGTGACCATCACCTCGGACGTGAGCTCTCTGTACCAGGTGTGGCTGCGTCGCCTGCCCATCGACCATGCCATCCGCACCGGTCGCCTGGAGTTCACCGGTCCGCGCATGCTGACCCGCCGGATGCCGTCGGTGCTGCGGTTGACCCCGCTGCCGCCCGTAGCGGCGGGATAGCCGGTAAACGTGATCTGCGCTACTGGGCTGGCGGGTAGGCGGTCCAGTCGTACTCGACTGGCTATCTAGTGGCCCGGGGGAGGGGCCTAGAATCGGGGTGTTCGATTCCGAGCGAGATCCGATAGGCCCAGATGACACAGGAGTTTGCCGTGACCACGTCCGACACCACCACCATCGGCACCGCCCGCGTGAAGCGCGGCATGGCCGAGATGCTGAAGGGCGGTGTGATCATGGATGTCGTCACGCCGGAGCAGGCCAAGATCGCCGAGGACGCGGGCGCCGTCGCCGTCATGGCGCTCGAGCGCGTGCCCGCCGACATCCGCGCCCAGGGCGGCGTCTCCCGCATGAGCGACCCGGACATGATCGACGGCATCATCAACGCCGTCTCCATCCCGGTCATGGCCAAGGCCCGGATCGGCCACTTCGTGGAGGCTCAGATTCTGCAGTCCCTCGGCGTCGACTACATCGACGAGTCCGAGGTGCTGACCCCGGCGGACTACTCCAACCACATCGACAAGTTCGCCTTCACCGTGCCGTTCGTCTGCGGCGCGACCAACCTGGGCGAGGCGCTGCGCCGAATCACCGAGGGCGCGGCCATGATTCGCTCCAAGGGTGAGGCGGGCACCGGTGACGTCTCCAACGCCACCACCCACATGCGCAAGATCCGCGACGAGATCCGCCGCCTGACCTCGCTGCCGGAGGACGAGCTGTACGTCGCCGCCAAGGAGCTGCAGGCCCCCTACGAGCTGGTGCGCGAGGTGGCCCAGACCGGCAAGCTGCCGGTGGTGCTGTTCACCGCCGGTGGTATCGCCACCCCGGCCGACGCCGCCATGATGATGCAGCTCGGGGCCGAGGGCGTGTTCGTCGGTTCCGGCATCTTCAAGTCCGGCAATCCGGAGCAGCGCGCCGCCGCCATCGTCAAGGCCACCACCTTCTACGACGATCCGGACGTGCTCGCCAAGGTCTCGCGTGGCCTGGGTGAGGCCATGGTCGGCATCAATGTCGAGGAGATCCCGCAGCCGCACCGCCTCGCCGAGCGCGGCTGGTAAGCCACGGCGGTAGCGGGCCGTGCGCTGAGTCAAGGCCGGGAGACAGGAATCCGTCGTCCCGGCTCGACCCGGCCGCGCGCCCGCTACCTGCGCGCATACCCTCCAGCAAACGCGGCAACATTTCGCGGACTATGCTGCGGCAAATTTACGACCTGCTGATTCCTCGCTAGCCTTCGAGCCAGTCGCCGGTGAACTGTCGAAGTGAAGCATTCTGGCAAGGAGTCCGCATGCTGGAGATCGATCAATTCACCTATGGCTGGCTGACGCCGGTCCTCGCCTACGTCATGTCGGTCACCGGCTCGTTGCTGGCGCTGCGCTGCATGGTGCGGGCCCGTGCGCGGGGTGGGCACGGCGGATGGGTGGCCATCGGGGCCGTCGCCCTCGGCGGCACCGGCATCTGGGTCATGCACTTCATCGCCATGCTCGGGTTCTCGGTGCGGGACACCACCATTCGCTACGACGTACCGGTCACGCTGTTCAGCGCCGCCGTCGCCATGGGGGTGGTGTGGGTCGGACTGTCCATCGTGGTTCATCAGCACGCCGAGGCGTTCGCCCTGATCACCGGCGGCGCGATCACCGGGCTCGGGGTGGGGGCCATGCACTACTCGGGCATGTACGCCATGAAGACCGACGCGGTGGTGCGCTACGACCCCTGGATCGTCCTGCTGTCCCTGGTGATCGCCATTGTCGCCGCCACCGCCGCACTGTGGTTCACCCTGCACGTGCGCGGGTTCGGCTCCACGGTCGGCGCGGCCCTCATCATGGGGGTGGCGGTATCCGGAATGCATTACACCGGAATGTTCTCCATGAGCGCGCACGCCGCCGAACACGTGCACCCGCCGTCGGGTGCGCAGGCGGGCCAACTGCTCGCGCCGCTCATCGTGGCGGTCAGCATGGTGACCATGCTGACCCTGCTCCAGGTGGGCATCACCGAGATCGACGAACCCGACCTGAGCCGGATCCGCGGGCAGCGCGCGAGTCGGTTCTGGCCCAGCCGAGACGGAGGGGGCGCGGTGGCCGATCCCGCCGACGACTTCCCCACCCAGTCGCTGCGGTCACGGCACCGCCGCTATTGAGTTCTCCGTAGTCGAGTTCTACGAACTACTGGACGAACTGCTCGACGAACTGCTTGGTGAACTGCTCGACGAACTCGACGCTGTGGCCCCGGACTCCGGCTCGGCGGGGGAGAAGTGGAAGTACATGTTGAGCGCGGCGTCGAGCTCGATGGCGGAGATTCCCGCGACACCCAGCTCCCGAGCCCAGTCGATGACCAGAAACGCGGGGGCCGTGCCGTTCATGGTGCCGAGCAGGGCGTAGTACTTCGCCGTACCGGCCGGGTAGACGGCCGCGGGCAGGGCGCCGTCCCCGGCGGGGTCGTGGAGGTAGCGCAGATAGTCGTAGACGGGCTGCGTCGTCCGCGCGTACGCCTGCTGTCTGCGCACGTAGCGCAGCGGCGGCAGAGGGTGCGTGGTGGAGGCGCGGTAGTACTGGAAGTAGTAGATGTCGGAGTTGCGCAACGGCTCCCGCGCCGAGCACCGCTGATTCTGCCAGGACAGAATGCGTCCCGCGCTGGGCTGCGGCGTGTTCTCGTAATAGGACGTGCTGTCGGTCGCCGCCCGCCACGTGGTGCGCAATGCCCAGCCGAGCTTGGTGTAGGTATCGCTGTGGCCGACCCGCTGGGTGCGATAGGCGGTATCGAAGACGGCGAGTTTGTCGTCCTTGATTCGCTCCTGCTGGGTGGTGTCCGGCGTGGAGAGCGCGTCCGCGGCGGCCCGCATCAGCTTCTCCCGCTTCATCCCCGCCGTTCGGCACTCCTCGTAGGCCGCCGCCCAGGATTTCCAGTGCGTCGTCGCGGCCGCGGCGAAGGCGGATATCGCGTCGTCCGCGTCGAGCGGCGGTGCCTCCGGCACATCGAGATGATCCGTGGCGAGATGGTCTTCGGCGGAGGTCATGCCACTCACCGTCCTTCATGAGTCGTGCGCATGCCGAGCGCCCACCCGTGCTGTCCAGTGTGCGCCGGAACCGCAGCCCGAACCGCAGGGTCTGGTGAGGTTGGCACCGGAAGTCAGCCGCGCCGGTCTGCTTCGACCCGGGGCTCGGCCAGCGCGCGCAGCGCCGCCGCGGTGGCATCGTCCAGGGGGTAGAACAATTCGACGGCCAGTTCGGCGAGCGTCACGTCGGCGGGCGCGCCGAAGGTGACCATGGTGCTGAACAGGCGCAGTTCGCCGTGCGGGGTGCGAATGCGCAGCGGTACCGAGAACGGGCTCGAAGGCAGTGCGGCGCTGTCGGATTCGTCCTCGGGCTGCATCGGGTAGGCGGACACCTCGTCGTAGAGGTCGCGCAGCGCCGGGTCGCCCGTCGCGCGGACCTGCCGCAGCAGCCGGTCCAGCAGGTACGCCCGGACCTGGGCGCAGTTCACCATGTAGGCGGCGGAGGGGTCGCCGGGATACAGGGCGAGTCGGTACACGTTCAATGGCTCGGTGGCCAGGTGGGCGGGGATCTCGTCCTCGAACAGGCCCATGGTGCGATTGGTGGCGACCACATTCCAATAGCGGTCCACCGCGACGGCCGGATAGGGCTCGTGGGCGGTCAGCATGGCCGACAGGGCCGCCCGCGCGGCGGCCATATCCGCGTTCCCGAGATCGCCTCCCGGTACTCGGGTGCGAAACCGCCCGCCAGCAGCACCGTATTGCGTTCGCGCAGCGGGACATCCAGTGCTTCGCACAGGGTGAGCACCATCGCCCGACTGGGGCGTGCCCGGCCGGTCTCGATACAGGACAGATGCCGCGCGGAGGAGCCCGCGGCGAGCGCCAGGTCCAGCTGGCTCAGTCGCCGTCGCTGCCGCCACTCCCGCAGCAGCGTGCCGACCGGGGAGTGCTGCGGGGGCCGGGTCACGCGACCAGGCTAACCGGGCGCGGATGCTGTCCGCGATGACCTGTGAGGTCATTGAGCGCATGACCCGACCGCTGGCAGCGTGACGGCCATGACGACACCCACCGACGCAGCACCCACCGACACCGTGGCCGCGCGCGCCGCCGTGCTCGACCTCCTGCACGCCCAGATGGAGGCCTGGGCGGCCGGGGACGGCACCGCCTTCGCGGCGACGTTCACCGACGACGCCGTGTTCATCTCCGTGATCGGCGAATACATCTGCGGCCGTGCCGAACTCGCGGCCGTCATGCAGCAGGGACTCGACGGTTTCATGCGTGGCACCCGCATGTCGGAGCCCACCACGCGCACCATCGACTTCCCCGTTCCCGACCTCGCCGTCATGGTCACCATCACCCCGCGCCCGTCCCCATCCGGCGTGCGCACCGCCGAAGAGTCGATCCAGACCCGAATCGTGACGCGCGTGAACGGTGCGTGGCGGTTCACGAACTTCCACAACACGCACCGGCAGATAGATGCGGGTTGAGTCCTGACTCCCAATGAATCGCGAAGCGAGAAAGGCTGTTCCACATGGTGATGACGACACCCGCCGAGACGGATCACGGACCCGGTTTCCTGCGGAGCGCGCTGCGCGTGGACGGGTGGAGTACGGGTGCCTTCGGTGCGCTCCTGCTGGCCACCGCACCGGTACTGCGAAAACCGCTGGGACTGCCGCTCGCCTGGTCGATTCCGTTCGGGGTGATCATGGTGGTCGGGGCGGCGGCACTGCTGCTGTTGGCCGGGCGCGCCGAGATTCCGGTCCGTGCCGTGCGCGCGGTGGTGGCGGTCAATGCATTGTCGGCGGTGGGCATGATCGCGCTGACCGCCACCGCTGCGCTGCCGCTCACCGGATGGGGACAGGTGTTTCTGTGCACCGGCGCGCTTTTCGTGGCGGTGTTCGCTGGACTCGAATGCGTCGGCCTGCGCCGGATGCGGCGGTGACTGCGGTGCCCCACGCGGGGACCGCAGTCGTCAGGGTAGGCGGGCGACCACCGCGAACATGGTGACCGAGCAGTGGTAGTCGCCCGTCTCGGCGCCGCGGATGAGGTCGGTCAGGAAGCGGTCGCGCTGGTCGGGAGTGACGGCACCGGCGCGCACGGCCTGGTCCAGGCCCGCGGTCAGCATGGTGTCGATGAAGGAGCGGTCCCAGACCACGGCATCGGCCCCGATGTCGTCGACGGTCAGCCCCGCCGCGGAGAGCAGCCCGGGCAGGCGGCGGCCGGAATGGCGGTTCGCGGTGTGGGAAAGCCATGACTCCAGCAGTGCCGCAACGACATCCGGATCACCCGGGTGGATGATGGCGGTCGACCAGTCACTGTCGATCAGGGCCACCCGGCCACCGGGCCGCAGCACCCGGGCGATCTCCGCGCATGCCCGCTCCGGATGGTCGAGATGCTGGAAGACCCGCTCGCATCGCACGGCATCGAAGCTGTCGTCGGGAAACGGCAGCGCGTACCCGCTGCCCTCGACGAACTCCGCCGCGATTCCCGCCGCCGCGATTCCCGCCGCCGCGGCCCGTGCCCGCGCTTCCGCCAGCATGCCGGGATTCGGGTCCACCCCGACGGCCGCGCCGCCGGGCCCCGCCAGCCGCGCCATGGCCAGCACCTCCGACCCGGTCCCCGACCCGATATCCAGGGCTCGACCCCCGGCCGCGATCCGCAGGGCAGCCCTGGTCCACTCCCGTAACCGCCGCACCCCCGGCAGCGCGGCCTGCGCGTCGAGGACCTCCACGAGAAATTCCTGCTGCTCGTCGTCCCCGATCCGATCGGCGTGGAACGACGGCCCGGCGGTGTGCTCGGTCATGATGCCGTTGTACCGGAAGTTCGGCGGGCGAGGGCCGCGAACGCCGCCTCGGGTTCCCAGCGCCGGGGCGCGGTGCGCCGCGCCGGGTCGTGCACCTTCACCACACCGTTGCTGGCCAGGTCCAGGTCGGTGCGGGGATCGTCGCGGTGGGGCAGATGGTACGACGCGAACGTGTACCAGAACGCGATGTCCATGCCGTCGGCATCGAAGATGTCGAGCACCTCCGCTCCTACCGCGCCCCCGAGGAAGCCACAGCGGATGCGCCGGCCTAGCCGGACCACCATCTGGGAGGGAAACCGCACCATGGTTCAGGACAACGAACATGCCCGCCAGCAAGCCCAACTGTGGGACCAGTGGGCCGACGTCTACGACGACTGGCACGCCTCCAACCCCGCGCACGACGCAGCGGAGTTCTTGATCAAGCACCTCCCCGAATCCGGGCGGATACTGGAGCTTGGGGGCGGAACCGGACGAGTCGCGGTGGAAGTCGCCCGCCGCGGCTATCCGGTCGAGGGTCTCGACATCTCCGAGGCCATGCTCGCCCAACTGGTCGCAAAGGCCGCCGATCTCCCACTCACCGCTTCATTGGGCGACATGGCCGATATCCCTGTCCCCGGCCCTTTCGACCTCATCTACTGCACCTCGAGTTCGTTCTTCCACCTCGCAGACCAGCAACGTCAAGTTGCGTGCTTCCGCAGCATCAGCGAACACCTTGCCCCGCACGGGCGGTTCATCCTGGAGGCATTCATCCCCTCACCGGAACTGCTCAGCCCGGCCCGCACCATGACACTGCGGAACTTCACACCCACTACCCTGCAGTTCTCCGCGACCATCGTGAAACGGGACTGCTGCATAGATAGGTGACACCTGATTTGGCTTGCCTTCGGGTGGGCTGGAAGGATGTCGCTGTGCCCAAGCCCTACCCTCGTGAGTTCCGTGACGATGTCGTGCGCGTCGCGCGTAACCGCGACGACGGGGTGACCCTCGAGCAGGTCGCCGCCGATTTCGGGGTGCATCCGATGACGTTGTCGAAATGGATGCGCCAGACCGATATCGACGAGGGAACCAAACCGGGCAAGACCTCGAGCGAGTCGGCCGAGCTGCGAGCGGCGAAGCGCCGAATCCGGCTGCTGGAGCAGGAGAACGAGGTCCTCAAACGTGCGGCAGCGTACTTCGCCCAGGCGAGCCTGCCGGGAAAATGATCTACCCGCTCGTCCGCGAGCTGGCCGTCGACGGAATCCCTGTCGCGGTGACGTGTCGGGTGCTGAAGCTGGCCCGTCAGCCGTTTTACCGCTGGCTGGCCGAGCCGGTCACCGACGCCGAGCTCGAGGCGGCGTATCGGGCCAACGCGTTGTTCGACGCCCACCGCGACGATCCCGAGTTCGGCTACCGATACCTTGCCGACGAGGCTCGCGCTGCGGGCGAGCCGATGGCCGAGCGGACTGCGTGGCGGATCTGCTCGGACCACGGCTGGTGGAGCGTGTTCGGCAAGAAGCGCAGCGGCAAGGGCAAGGTCGGGCCGCCGGTCCACGACGACCTGGTCCAACGCAACTTCCGTGCCGAAGCCCCGAATCGTGTGTGGGTGGCCGACATTTCCGAGCATCGCACCGCGGAAGGCAAGCTCTACATTTGCGCGGTCAAGGACCTCTACTCCAACCGGATCGTCGGCTACTCGATCGACTCGCGGATGAAGTCGGGGCTGGCCGTGCGTGCGCTCAACAATGCGGTGGGCCGCCGCGGTGAGGTGGCCGGCTGCATTCTGCACACCGACCGACGACCGATTGAATACGGCCAATTTCGCAGCCGAAAGTTCGTGCGCGCCTTGGCTCGTCACGGCATGGCCGGGTCGATGGGCCGTGTCGGGGCGGCCGGGGACAACGCCGCCATGGAGAGCTTCTTCGCGCTCTTGCAGCGCAACGTCCTCGACCGCCGATCCTGGAGAAGCCGCGAGGAATTACGCATCGCGATCGTCACCTGGATCGAACGGACCTACCACCGCCGCCGACGTCAAGCCGCCCTCGGCCGTTTGACGCCGGTCGAATACTGATCCTGCAGCAGTCCCAACCGATACACCCAACGGATCCGATTCCAGGAAGCAACTCTCCGCTCGGACGGTGTCGAGTTCCTGCCCGTCGAGGAACGCTACTGCTGGCCCTCCGAACTCGACCTCATGGCCCAATTGGCCGACCTGGAGCTCGAGACTCGCTACGCCAGCTACACCTACGAACCGATGAACCACAAAGCCAACCAGCACATATCGATCTACCACAGGCGCGAGAAGAGCTGATCGTTTCCGGAACGGAAGCCATTCCGCGCACATGGGAAGGCGCCGCTGCCCCACCACTCCCTTGCACATCGAATGCCCGTCATGGGTCGCGACCATGACGGACATTGCGTGCGAGCCCTCCGAGTGGGACTCAACACAGCTCATTGGGCGTTCTTGAGGGCTTTCTCGATTCGGCGGGCGTGCTGCATGAGCGATGCCGCGAGCGCGCGGGCCTCGTCGGGATGCTGTTGGGCGCGCTTGGCGACCTTGTCGGCCAGGGTCGCGACCTTGTTTCCTCGGTGGCGAACCACGTCGGTGTGTCATCCGCGTCGGCCTGGTCCTCGTCGGAGGGGTCATCGGCCAGGCCAAGGACGGTGCGCACGATCTGGCTGACGGTCTCGCGGTCCCACTCGGTACCCGGGGGCAGCGCGGCGATGGTGGCGGTGGTGGTCTTCTTCACCAGTTCCGCGGTGACCTTCGGGCGGGAGCCGTTGCCGGCGGCGGCGACCTCGTGGGCCAGCGACATGTACAGCTCCACCGCGGCGGCGGTGCAGTGACTCTTGGCGACGGGCAGCAGCTCCCGGGTCTGCCGCTCGTTGATTTTGTTGCCCATGGGCAACATCACGATCGGCTCGGCGATCGCGGCGGCGTCCATGAGCCGGTAGGCGTAGGTGCGTTCCATCTGCCAGCGGTCGGCGATGTAGTCCTCGAACGTCGCGTGAGTCTCCCGGTACAACCGGCCCCGCGGAGATCACTTTGAGTGCCTTGCCGGCCCCCAGACGGATGGCATCGGTGGTCGCGGGTCCTCGCATCGGCACGATCGCCGTTGAGGGCCGCGGTGGTGCGTGCCGGCTCACCTGCTGCCGTGGCAGGCCGGACGGCTGTGCGCTGGATCGGCTTGTAATCTACGGGCCGGGCAGTGGGAGCGCGTTGTCGCGGTCGCTGTGCGTTCGGAGGGTGAAGGACCGGGGGAGACAGTGGATTTCGTGTATCGGCTGACGCGGGCCGTGGCCATCATCGTGCTACCGGCCGCGGTGATGTCGGCGGTGCTGGTGATTTTGACCTGGATCCCGATCACGGACCCGCACATGGTTCGTGTCGATACCGGCTTCGAGTCGCTGCGCTGGCCTGCCGCGAATGCCGTTGTCGGTGTTTTGTTGGCCGTGTTGACGCTGGGGGCGGTGGTCGTGGCCGCGATGGTGGATATCGGCGACAGCGTGGGCGGCGGCGATGTCGACAGGTCGATGCGGGACCGGGTGCTCGGCTGTCTCGTGGTGACTGTGAAGCTGTGCGCCGTACTGGCGGGGCTGGGTGGGGTCGCGTGGCTGGTGATGCGGTGGACCGAGGTGTCGGAGCGGCTGATCCTCACGGCCGCGGCGCTGATCGGGCTGTTTCTGTGGGCCCGTTGGTCTCCGGCGATTCCGGAGCGGCTGGCGCGTACTGCGGTGGTCGATCGCGCGTTGGACGGACCGGAGCGGGAGGTGCTGGTGCGCTGCGCGCCGGTGGCGACTGCCGCCGGCGCGGTGTACTGGTTGATCGGTATCCAGACGGTCCGGCCGTGGATCCTGCTCGCAGTCGTCGCGGTAGCGGCGGCGTTGGCGGTGTTGGTCATGAATCATCTGTGGCGGCGGGAGGTCGGCCTGACTACCGCGCCACGTCCCACCGCCCAGCACGCGGCTGCCGTAGTGGTTGTGGTCGTGACCGCGGGCGTGGTCGTCGTCGCCGCTACCGTCAGCGGTGTCGCGACAACGACGCAGCGGGTTGGCCATGGACTGTGGTATCCGTTCGACGCCCCGGTGAGCGACGGTATGCCCGGTCGTGCTGTCGCGATCACGCGGGCGGGCACAGTTTTCGGGCTCGACGAGGAGCGTTCCCGCCGCGCCGTGCGGATCACGGCGTGGTACTGCCACGGCGACGACGCGCACTGCGAGAAGACCGAGATTCGCCGCTACGACGAGGACAGTGGCCAGGTCGACGGGCTCATCCAGATGTATGCCTCGGTGACCGAGACCGCTACGGGTTTCGCCGCGGCGCTGCTCGACGGGCCCGGTGAAGACAGCTTCTCCGTGTTCGACTGCACCCCCAGCGACTGCGCGATGCCGGTGACGGTGCCCTATGAGCGGAGGAGCGTGTTCGGTGGGGCACCGCGGCTGACCCAGCATCCGGACGGGTCGCTGGTGCTGGCCTACACCGCCGATCGTGTGCTGAAGCTGACTGCGCTGATGTCGGGCACGGTGGCCGAGACGGTCACCATAGTTCCCGAATCGGTTCACAACCCCGGTCCGCCACAGGTCGTAGTGACATCCGACGGGCAGATCGTCCTCGCCTACCAGGACGTGCACGATGGGTCGATCCACACCACGGTCTGCGCCGATATCATCTGCCGCGCACCGCGAACCGCTCGGATCACCGCCCCAGGCCATGGACACGCGCCCCCGGCGCTGAGCATCGGTCCGGACGGGATGCCGATGCTGGCCACGGTCGATCCCGCCTACGCCGAGGTGGTGCTCTACGACTGTGAAGATGTCGATTGCACCAGGCAGCGGGTGCGCAGGCTGGCGAAATGGGACTGGTATGAGAACCGCTTCGCGGTGTCCGGTGACACGCTGCTGGGCCGTTCTTGGCTGCAACTCGTCGTCTCCCCTGAGGGGTTTCCCACTGTCGCGGTGTGGCGGTATTTCATTCATCGAGGGTTCCTGAGCAGGAGTGACTACTCCGTCGATACCACAGCGACACTGTTCACCTGCGCCGAAAAGCGGTGTGACGCATGAGAATTCTACCGACAGCCGCCATCGCGGGCGCGCTGCTCGTAGCGGGCGCTGGCTGCGGGCAGGACGGGACCGACGCAGGATCGCGCGACCGCGTGCCGGTGTTCTGTGACGCCGGTAGCTGCGGCACGCGTGGTGAGGTCCGGTGGCAGATCCCGCTGTCGGGTCCATACCAGCTGTCGGGGTACCAGATTGTTTCCGCGGCCGTCGACGCCGGCGGGACGCCGGTGAGCCTCGTCGAGGACGACACCTCGGTGTATCTGGTCCTGGCCGACCGTCTCATCGCCCTCGACGCGGCGTCCGGTCGACAGCGATGGGAGGTGACCCGGCCGAATGCGACCCTGGGCAAATGGGTGCGGGCCGGACGCTACCTGGTGACCCGGTGGGATCAGTGGCAGCCGGCGGGGCCGCATCGGTGGATTGTCGTCGACACCGCGACCGGGACCACCTTTGACCTGCCGAGTGACCTGCCCGAACCCAAGTTCGGAATTCGGGACGCCGGAGCACGGTACATTGCCGCCTACACCTCCCGTAAGAACGAGCCCTCACTGGCGACCGTGGTCGACGTGGAGACCTTTCAGATCGACCACTACCCGCAATCCACCACGAACGACTACCCGCTGAGCCCGCACCCCGATCAGGGGCCACGCAGGCCGCAAACCGTCGTGTCCTCGGCGTTGGACGGCAAGCCCGACATTGACACGTCTTTCCCCGACAAGAACGACCCCCACCGGCACGAACTGCTCTTTCGGGGCAGCCGTATCGGTCCGGACTACGCACGCATCGACGAGCCGTCGGCTGTACTGGTCCAGGATTCCCACGTCGTCGCCGTCGTCTGCGCGTTCGGGTCGCAACGCACCAGCACGCCCACCGACCCGATTGGCGCGAACATGTGCGACCGGCCCGCGGTCGTCGCCATCAACATCCGCTGACCCGGGGGGATGGCGTGTGGTGAAATTCGGTACTGGCCGGTCTACTGGTCGAGGAGCGTTGGTTGTCGATGTTGAGGGGGACGGGTGCGGTATTCCACTGCGCTGATGGTCATGGTGGCGATAGCGCCGGGACTGCTGGGATATTCGGTCATCGCGGACCCACCGGAGATCGGTCGCGAGCCGGTTTCGACCAGTACGGTGGCTGCGACCACCACCCGGGCGCATACCGTGCGCGAGTTGTGTGACCCGGTGCGCGACTTGCTCGCTGGGTTGGGCGCGGTCGGGTTGCGTGTCGAGCAATCCACCTGGCCACTGGATAGTGAGCTGCTCGATCGCCCCGGCACAGATGTCATGTGCCACGTCGAATCGGATTCGGGGTTGTCCGGCTTCATCAGCCTGAAGCGGGCCAGCGATTCGGTCGAGGGTGTCGATCTCACCTATCTGTACCCGGAATCCGGGTACAGCGCGCCCGTGCGACTGCGCGACAAGCGCCCCATGGGCCGGCTCAGCGTCAGCACCTTCATCAACTGTTGGACCGGGCAGTTGGATATCCGCCATCAGGAGGGTTCGATGGACAGGCCGACAATGCGAGAGCTCAAGATGTCCGACGACCAGGTCACGGCCGCGGTAGAGCTGGTGGTCGGGGTGACTCGTGGCCTCAACGAGTAGCGGTCGCCGGTCGGTGCGCACGTACTACCCGTTCCCGGAAGGCTGGGGTGGTGAGGGGCTGACCGGCATGGAGTGGGTGGGGCTGGTGGTGTTCAGCCCGGTCGGGGTGTACCTGGTCGTGTCCGGTATCCGGACCATCGAGCAGTATCGGTGGCCGACAACGGCGTTCCTGATCTCCTCCGGCGTCCTGTTTCTGTGCCTGTGCGCGCTCGCGCCCACCCGCCAGCGCACCCGAGGCCGCCTGCATGTCGACGGTGACGAGATCGCGGCCACGGCCGGACGGACCGTGATCGCCCAGTCGGCGGCGACGACGCTGGCGATGACCGGACTTCTCGGGTGCACGATCGTGGCGGGCTCGACGGCGCTGGCAGGCGATGTGCTCGCGGAGTTGCCGGCATCGGCCAGCGCCCGAGCTCCGGCACCGATCGTCCTCGCGGTGATCGTCGCGGTCACGGCCCTGTATCTGCCGTGCTATGTGCTCAACAAATCGATCCGACGTCTCACCCTGACCTCTCGCGCGGTGACCGTGCCGCGCGGACTACACCTCTTCCCGACCTCGATCGCCTGGGCCGACATCGTCGCGATCACGCCCCTGCCCCTACACGAAAGTGGAACGCTGAGGCTGGACGTGCGCTCGTACCGACATCCCACCCCGCGTGTCCTGCGCGTGGACGTCCGATTCATGAAGATCGGTGCACCCGCGACCTATTGGTTGCTGCGCTTCTACCACGAGCACCCCGAGCACCGCGGCGAGTTGAACGACCACCGGGCCGCGGAACGCGTCCGCACCTACCGGCTGCTCGATGTCGGCCGGGACCAAGATCCGCCCGGGCCGCACAGGCCCGCGCAGCACGACCACCTCTCCCACGACTCATAGGTTGGTGCCCATGTCAGAACAGTGGATGGCATCCGCGTCCACCCGCGCCGGTGAACGTTTGTCGCTTCAGTTGGTGAGCGCGATCGGTGCCCTGGCCGTGTGCGGCGGCATGTTCGCGCCGCTGTTCAGTGTGAACCGCGACCGCGACACGCTGTCGCTGTGGTCGCTGCACGACCGCGGCGTGCCGGGCATCACCGCGCTGCTGCTGGTCATCATCGCCATCGTGATCACCACTCTGTTACCGGGGCGCTACCAAGCACGGGTCTTGGGCCAATGGATACTCGGTGCCGCGGTGGTGGTGGCCATCGGCGTACCGCTGGCGTTGTGCGTCGGGTACGTCAACACCAGCTCGGACTTCCCCCGCCGCTACGTTGAATTCCGGTGGGGCCTACCCCTTCTCGTGCTCGGGTTGGCGACCATGCTCGTCGGTGTCGTGGAGTGGCGGCATCGGATGCCCGCCACAACCCAACCCGATGACCACGACGGGCATCCACCGCTGGTGCGGTGAGAGGGCGCGCCACAACGGCGCTGTGCGTGCAGACCACGGCCGTCATGGCACGGCGGTCCCAGACGTGCCCAGTGCACCCGTGACCTCACCCGATCCGAGCACCCGGCTGGCGGCCGCTGCCCGATGTCGCGATAGCGTGATCGTGTGGTGCGCGGATGGGTGCGGTGTTCGGTAGTGGCCGTGGGGGTTTCGATGTCGGCCGCAGTCCTTGCCTGCTCGACACCGCAGGTACCCGCTGAAGGCTCGGACGCAGCCGACCGGCGGGCGGCCGAGTCGGTGTTGCTGTCCCTGGACGATCTTCCCTGGGGGTTTCGGGTGAGCCGGGAGGTGGAGTCTGGTGAGTCGCGCGCAGGCGACGAGGAACATCCGTGGACTCCGGAGCTTGTGGCGTGTCTGGGTATCGAGCCGACGCGGGTGGGCCGGACCGGGCCGTGGGCGCAGACTCGATTCGCCTCGAAGAACAACAACCCGGAGGTGCTGATCTCGTCGGAGGTCGACGTCATGGCCTCGGCCGAGGAGGCGGCCGCCGACCTCGAGACGCCCCGGCATCCGCGGTTTCGGTCATGTATGAGCGAGGTATCGAGGTCGGGACCTGAAGACCTCGACGGTGATTCGGTCGAGGCGGAGGTCTCGCTACTGGGCTACCGCACGGTAGGAGACGACAGTGTCGCGCTGCGGACGACGAGCACGATCGTGATAGATGGGCGGACGACCGTAGCGGTGGTGGACTCGATCATGGCCCGGATCGGTCGCACGATGGTGACCGTGCAGGTCGGGGCCACCGACGAGCCCGCATCGGGGATCGATGTCGCGCAGCTGGCCGATCGTATGGTGGCACGCGCGAGCGCGCACTGACGGAGCGCGACCGGCGAGCCCGAACGCCTCAGTGGGAGCTGCTGTCGTGCGCGATGTCTCGCGGCACACGGTCGCTGCCGGGGGTGGTGTCGAATTCGGGCAGGTCGAGCCGCAGCACTCGCTGCCGGGCGGTGATGTGGCCGTGGTACTCCAGCTCGCAGGGATCCACCTCGAGGTTCGACAGTGCGTGCACCATCTTCTCGGCAGCGGCGGCGACCTCCGCAGCGCGAAATCTGGCGGTGTAGAAGAACTGGAACCACTGATCACACTGCTGCGTCCACCCGTGGGTGATCCAGTCCGCTCGAGTGCTGGAGACTGTCGCCGGTGCTCCGATCCCGAGAGCGTCGCCTTGGTTGCGAGCGCTCACGCCACGCGCGGGGTCGGTAGCCGATCGCAGGCGCAGCTCGAATTGGCCGGGGAGAGTGGGTATATCGGTACACAGGGCGCACAACACGGCGGTCAGGCGTGTGCGAACCTCGGCCCAGCTGGCACCCGGCACGCGCCGGGCAGGTGTCGGAGAGTCCGCGGGTTCGACGGCGCGCCATACCGGGCTCGGCTCCTGGCGCTCGCTGCTGGTTGTGCCGGTCTTCATCAGCTCCAGCACGACCTGGTCCTCGTCGAGCCCCAGCGCCCAGCTCGTCGCGGGACGGTCCCACAGCATGCGCACACCCGGTCCACTCCGAACCGACGGGCGCACACGGGGTCCCCTCCACACCGGTGGAGCGCCCCCGAGACGGTCGGTGAGCACCGACCACGCCGACTGAATGAACGCGACCTCCGGGTAGCCGGGGCCGTCGCTGTAGTCCTTATCGAAGGCGATGCCGTGTGAAAGGTTCACCGTCAATTTGACCGCCTGGGTCGGATCGGTGCTCGACACCATCACCGTCGCGAACCCGGCACGCGGTCCCGGCCCCAATTCCCAGGCGACGATCTGCTTGCGCCACAGCGCGCGATCGCGTGCCTGAGGCGGGTCCACGGGAATCAGTTTCCATCCCAATGTTGACAGCGCTTCCTCCACCTCGCCGACGGTCCAGCCACCGAGATCCAGCGAGGTGAGCTGATCGATAAGGTGCCCGAATCGCTTGTCCGAGGACCAATACCGGTATTCGTCGCGTAGCACGACGCTCAGCGTAAAGATCACCTCCGACACGCACGGAAAGCCCCGAGAGACAGCCCGAACGCCGCGGCGGGGTGACAAGCGGGGTGCTGGATGTGCGGTGCGGGCGGCGGCGACGGCAGCGCGGGTGATGACGGCGGCCGGGTGGGCGCGGGTGGCGGGCATGAGGGCAGGTGCGCGGCCGTGGCGATGATCCATTCGGCCCGAGGGTCACTGTCGCGGCGCGGACCACAGCACCGAACGCTCGCACCTGCGGTCACGAATCCCGGTGCAGTCCAGTCCGATCCGGCGGACATGTCGGACACCGGTGGGAAATCGGGCGATGGTTGATTGGGATGACGAACTCGACAAACGTGATGCCGCCGCGCGTGACGCGGCGGCAGCCGCCGCCAGCGACCGCCGCCAGCGCGCCAGGCTGATCGCGGAGTTCCTGGCACTGCTCGAGCGACGCGGCTGTACGCCCGAGCCGGTGTGCCGGGTGGTCGGTGCGAAGGCGGTGACGGAGAAGACCGGATTCCTCCGCTCGCGGCAATGGTGTCTGCACGCGGTGGAGATCATCGCGCACGGGTGGTGGCTGCGCCCTCCCGGCAGCAGTTGGGCCACCAAGGCCAACGGGCAGATGCTACTCACCGATGGGCGCTACGCACTGGTGCTGGTGCACGATCTGGACCAGGCGCTGTTCGACGTCGGTATTCGCCAGCACGCCAAGTGGATCGAGGACGAGCCCACCTATCCGCCGTTTCCCCGCCATCAGGTGAAGACGGTCGACGGCGAGGACTTCGACTACCGGCCGGTCCTGACGTTGAGCCCGCCCAGCCCGCCCACACCGTTTCTGGCCCACGCTGATCGGTTCCCGATCACCACCTTGGAAGGGATGCTCCTCCAGGCCGCCCACGCGTACACGCGAGGTGCCCGCACTGCGGAATGAACGTCCCACGCCGACCTCGACACCGGACGGACAAGTGGTCAGCAAACCCCGGAACCGATCTCCTCGCAGCGGCGTTCATCAGTCGGCCGGTCTTCCCCGGACCCGGGTGCGACCGACCCGATACATCGACGACACGAGGGAAGTGGATGATCACCTTTCGCGCGCTGCGGGCGTTGTACTGGCTCTACGAGCATCGAGATGAGTCGGTGGCCGAGCTTCCCGCCGCCGTCGTACCATCCGAGGACGCGCGGACTGTGTTCGATGAGCTGGTCGACCAACGTGCCATCGTGAACAGTCTGAGCCTGGGCGGCAGCTACGACTTCTGCCTGACCTCCACCGGGCGGGTCCTGGCCCGCCACGCCCGCGATACCTACCGCCACGAACTCGCGCTGCGCCGCACCCTCGAATGGTACAGTGCCGCACACGATCTGGACCCGGCGCAATTGGTGCGGAACCGCGCGGCCGACGACTTCAGTGGTCGACTGTCCGACCGCGAGATTCGCGACGCAACCCATCACCTCGTCGCCCTCGGCCTGTGTGAGGGCCGCCCACGCGCGGACGGAGAGTTCTACCACGTGGAGATCACCGCCAGGGGGCGCGCCGCAGCACGTCGGCCGTATCTGATCGACGAGACATCGGCTCCGAGCGCGCCGATCACCACTATCTCGGCCGACAACTACGGGACGGTGAACGGCAACCAGGTCATCGGCGGGCAGGGGCACACCGTGACCGCGAACGTCACCCAAGGAGCGTCCCTCGACGAGGTCCTGGCCGCGCTCGGCCAGCTGCGCAATGCCGTGCAGGACGCTCCCGACATCGCCGGCGCCGACCGCGACGAACTGCTCGAGGAGATCGACAGCCTGACCGGGAAGGCCGCCAAGCACGGGCGCGGGTGGCTGAAGGCGCGCTTGATGGCGTTGAGCGTGTCGGTGTCCGAGATGGCCGATCAGGCGCTCGCGGAACGGGTACAGAGCATCGTCTCGCTCATCACCTAGGCGGCCAGGGACGCGCGCAAGCTGCTATCGGTGGACGGCGGCGCGGCTGAGGACGGCGCGGATCTCGTTGCGGCCACAGCGAAATTGTGCAGGGATTCAAGGGGCAGAGCTCGTGCCCTGATCTTCTCGGGATCCGGTGGGCGATCGTCTACGAGCGGCGGCCCAAGATGTAGTAGTGCGCGACACATTCGTGCAATCGGCCGGACTTTTCGCACGCCGCCAGCCGTTCCCGCAGATCCGCTTCGAATCGCCGCGCTGTATTCGGATGCCGCCGCAGCGCAACCGTCCGCGACGTGGACCACAAGAACCCGAGCAACTCATCCACGGTCCAGGTGTGCGGCGTGGGGAACGCGTACTGGGCGACCCCGACGAAGCCGGCACCGCGCAACACCTCGTCGTGGGTGGCGCGATGCGTCGACGCATCCGATCCGCCCGGCGCAGCGGGCGACTCCGCTCCCACAGCGTTGGCCCAGTGCTCGAGGCAATCGACTACCACTGCCTGCCAGCGTTCGGACCCACTCCGTGGGGTGCTGCTCCCCAGAATCGCGATGAAGCCCCCCGGCTCCAACCATTCCAGAGCACGCGCGGCGACCAGCGGCCGGTCCACCCAGTGGAACGCGTTGCCCAAGCTCACCAACCGAATCGACCCAGCCTCGCTCACCGCGACATCCTCGGCCCGCGTACACGTCCACTCGATATTGCTCGCGCCGACCGCGGCCGCTTTCTCGCGGCCGACCGCGACCATGTCCGGTTCGATATCACTGGCCAGCACCCGTGAGAACCGAGCGTGCAGCGGTATGGCGATCTCACCGGTACCGCATGCGATATCCATCAGAACCCCACCCTGTCCGACGCGGGCTCGCCTCACCAGATCGTCGAAAAGCGACTGCGGGTAGGGCGGCCGAAACCGGGCGTAGAACTGCGCTGCGCCGCGAAACAACTCCTCACGGTCGTCAGGCCAGCACGGCGGCGAACCAGGGATCATCCATCCATCATCGCGGACTGAGTTCGAATGTCCTCTTCTCCGCTGCGACTCGCCGGCCATGCGGATCGACGGCCTCCGTTACACCGACGACGGCCGGGGCTCGTGCCATGGTCGTTCCGCCGCTATCTGAGCGAACTGGCGCGGAAAGCCGAGCGAGACGGCGACCTCGCTGGTGCAGCGATTTGCTGCTCAAGTCGGTGTCGGGAAGTCCGACACCCCGCTCTCACTCGGGGTTCCGGACTGGTAGGGGCGGGGCCAGCGGCGATGGCGTTCGCGACATCCTCTTCTGAGGTCGTCCGCCGAACAGAATGTCGCGAAGCATGGAAAGGGCGTGTGACCAGCCTCTCCGCACCGATAACGATATGAATACGCGACCAGGCTCGTGGTTGTTTCCCGGCGGGTGTGGTCGTGGTGAATCATGCTGCCCTGGAACGGGTTTCATACTGGGTCTCCGTCGAATGTGACCTGTGTCCAGCGATGCGCGCGCCGGTGTCGGCCGTCTCATTTGCCTGGTGTCCGGCATCGCCAGCGTGCCAACCTAACGCCCAGTTTGCTGAAAGTTGTCTGGATGTGGTGGGGATGGCGTGGGAACGACGCGACGAATGGTCACAGCCGGTGCCGGGCTGCTGGCAGCCGTGTTGCTGTCGGGAGTGTGGGTGTCGGGTTCGGCGGGTGCCGATCCGGTGGCCGACAAGTATCGCCAGACCGTCACCGACGACGGCTGGACCCTGGCCGTGACGAAAACCGGTGAGAACCTCGACCGCTGGCCCGCGCTCAGTAGCTCCCCGGTCAGCCGCGAGGGCTTCGTCAGCCTCAAGGCCGTCGCCGAGGTCACCGGCACCGGCGGTGCGCCGATCACGTCCGGCACCGTCACTCTCGGCTACCAGATCGGTTGCGCCGTGGACGTCTCCACCGGCGTGACCCTGGGTTTGGGGTTGTCGATCGGCCCGAACGCCAGCGTGACCATCTCCCAGTTCCCGGGTGTGAACATCGGCGGCCAAGCCGCGGTGACCCCGAACATCTCCACCACCCTCAAGCCCGGCGCGATCGCCACCATCGCCTTCGGATCAAAATCCCTCGCGGGGCCGCGGGCCTCGATCACCGCCGAACAGGTCGAGATCAAAGTCGACGCGTGTGCTGGGCCTGTGACCATCCGGAGTTTCGCGACCGCGGCGATCTCCACCCCGGCCGCGGACAACACCATCTCCGTCTACGGCGACCCCATCTGGCTGTGAGACCCGCAGCATCCCAACGTTTTTGGTGCATCACTGGTGTGCACCGCAAGTCCAGGAAGGCGTACCCACCGATGAACGACACCGACTCCTCTCCTCAGCCTTTGGCGGCTACTCGCGCCGCTACGCCGCCGCAGCCGTTGAACCCGGCCGTGGTCGCGTTCGGTGCGTTGGCACTGGGCTTGCTCTTGCTGATCGTGGCGTTCGTCAACCTGAACCGGATGCCGAGCTGGGCCGACGACCACGGTGCGGTACTGGTGTACCTGGCGTTCTTCCTCTATATGTCGATCGCCGGACGACTCACCTGGTGGGGCATCGATGCTCTGCGTGAACAGTTCGCGAACCGGCGGAGTCGCCGATGAGGACCCGCCGCGCGCACCGCACCGCGCTTCTGCTCGCCGTCTCGGCCACATGCTTGGGCGTTGGCGCGGCAGTTGTGTCCGGCTCTCCGGCGGCAACCGCGCAGGGGTATATCCCGTGCGAGCAGTGGCAGGCCATGCACCCGGGTTGGCCGTGTATCGATACCCCCCAGCCCCCGCCGACCGGGCCGCCGACCGTCTCGACGCCACCGCCCTTGCCGACGCAGACCCCGGGCATACCCAGCCAACCCGGCAATGGCGGCGGAATAGGGGCGGGGGCGCTCACTCCGCCACCCATCGCGCCCGGCAACGGCACACCGATCGTGCCCGTACCCGGAGCCGAACCGCCGGTGCTGCCCGGAAACGAGCGCCCGGCACCGCAGCAGCCGGTTCCGGCCGGCCCCACCGCAGGGCCCACCAATCCCGTCGCGGTCCCGCCGACCGTCGATACCGGTGGTTCACCCGCACCGGAACCGCCACCCTCGCAGGTCACGACACTACCTCCGGCGCCGAGGACCACTGATCGTCCCGCTCCGGTCTCACCGACCCCGCCGGAGGTGCGGGAACCGTCCGGACCGGGCTCGGACCCGCGGATTCCGTTCCTGCTCATCCTGGCAACGGTCGCTTTCGGCGTGGGCGCCTGGTCGGTGAACCGGCAGTCGGGCGGTGTCCTCCGCCCGACTGCCGGCGTCCTCCCTCCGCCACCGGACATCGATGGCCCATCGAAGCCGATGAGTCCGCGCCCCGAACAACCACAACAAACGCCCTCGACACCGCCCCCGGCACAAGATCCTGAACCCGAACTCCGGCCCGTCCAGCCGCCGGCGATCACGGCACCGCCGGGTGGTGGCAGCGGCCCCGGTACCGGCGGCTCCGGCCCGGGCGCGGGCACCGGCGGCGGGGGAGGAAGCGGCGGGGAAGGAGGCGCAGGCACCGGGGGTGGCGACGACGGAGACGGCGACTCCGGTTCGGACACCGAGATGGCCAACGACGGCGATGCCATACCGATCCCGATCATCGGACCGCTGCTCGAGGTCTTCGGTGCGCTGCTGGCACTGATCGCCGCGTTGGTGCTGTTTCTGCTCGGCCTCGTTCAAGCGTTGATCGATCTATTCAAACGTCTCGGCGAATTGCCCGATGACATCCTGGAGAAGCTCGGCCCGTTGATGCAATCACTGCTCGGGGCGCTCGGCGGTCTCCAGGGGAGTCTGGAGGGGCTGCCTGACGAAGCGCAGCAGCGGTTCCTGCAAGGGTTCAGCGACATGTACCTGCGGCTTTCCCCGGGTGATCAGGACAGCCTGCGGGAGCAGTTGCGTCAACAAACCGAGTCCACCGACCCGGCGATCCGTGACTTGGCCAAGAAGCTCGAGGAGATGTTGCCCTCGACGCCGGGCAGGCCCGGTCCCACAGGGCCGAATCCGCAGCGTCCGCCGTGGCCGCCGGTACCGCCGTGGAATCCAGAGAAGCCGGACACACCCGAGATCCCCGGTCGCCCCGAACCGGAGATCCCCTGGACACCCCGTCGCCTGATCCTGTCCCGGGCGATCCGCAACCAGTCGAGCCCGAACCGTTCGAGCCGATTCCGACCGAACCACCATCGACGGAGCCGAGGCCAGTTCAACCCGCGCCGGTGCTACCCGAACCCGCGCCGGGACCTACAGAACCCGAACCGGCCGACCCGACCACGCCCGAGGAGATCCCGTTTCCGTCGCCACCAGAGCCCTGGCAGTATCCCTGGCCGACGCCGGAACCACCGCCGGTAGAAGGTCCCGGCCCGGAAGCACCTCCACTCCCCGGTCCCGCACCCGAGGTTCCCGGACCCGACCAGCCGCCGTGGGGCGTGCCACTGCCGTGGCTGCCGCCCCAAGCCAACATCGAACCCGGCCCCGGCGGCGATCCCGACGATCCGGTCCCGGTACCGGAGGAGGCCCAGGAAGCAGTCGAAGCCGCTGAGGAAATGCTGAACGCCGCCGCGGCGCTGGCCTGGTGGACGATGGCCGACATCTACGGCAGGGTCCCGCCCTGGCTGGCCGGAACCTTCACTCACAGTATTCTGGAAGGACTCGTGAACGGGCCGCTGTCCAGCGGATTCAAGGCACTGTTCCCGAATTTCACACTGTGGGCCGAGCAGTCGTTCGACCTCAAAGGCAACGAAGTCCCGCGTGGCAGCGACGGTTCTATCCGCCCGGATGTCGGTTTGACGATGCTCATCACCGACCTCGACGGCAGCGTCGAAGAGCTCGTAGTCGCCATCTGGGACCTGAAGACGGGCAAGGCCACCATCGCGCTGAATTGGGCTATGAAGGTTGCCAATGCTTTCGGGATTCCACTCGACTGGATCAAGATCCTGCGCCCGTGACGCCACATCGACACCACACCAGTAAGGACCTCGACCGATGAACGAACCAGACACGCCGAACAGCGAACTCATCGCAGGGCTCGCCACCTACCTGACCAAACAGCGGGCCCAAGAACTCATCGCGGCAGAGTCGCACCCGCCCGAAGGCCGTGGCGCGGCATGGGTGGCGGTGCTGCACGAAGCCGCCCGGCTGATGGGTGACGGGTGGACCGTCGTGGGGTCCGGGATGCGCGCGAAGCTGCTGCACACCCCCGTCGCCTGGTGGATCGACGCGATCGGTAACGACGGCAACACCACACCCTGGCTGACTCTGACACACCGTGCGTTGACCACTCCGCTGCACCCGGACCCGTACACCATCCGTCAGGACCGCTTCGCCATCAGGCAAGAAGCCGAATTCCCGCCGATACCGCGTGGCCGCCCCGACATTTTCGACACCACCACATCCGCCGCCATGGTGCGATGGTTCGCCGAGGGTCCCCTGACCGACGATATGACCCGCAACAGCGATCGTGATATCGCCGAGATCGCCGAGCGCTGGTACACCGAGAAGTTCAACGCCCGCCCACGCAAATGGCCGATGCTGGCGGGCTGGCGAGCCATCTTCGGCACCGGGTCCCCGATCCCGGTCATCGACGACATGCTCGGGCTCATCGAGCAGGGCATCTACACCGATGAAAAACCGTTCTGGGAAGCATTTCGAGCGGTCGCCGGACAGGGAGACCGCTCGACGATGCTGGCCTTCCTCGATACCGAGCGCCGTCGCGGGCTACGCGAGCACTACAACCTCGCAGACGACCTGATCGCCGATGTCCTCACCGAGAACTGATTCGCTCACCGAAAGGCTGGAAACCCATGGACTACTGGGTGTATCGATCCCGCCCTGTCGGGCACCGCGACGGTGCCGGCGGGTTCGTCTTCGACCACGAACCCGAGGACGCGCTCATCGGTGCGGAGGGGATGTATCTGGTCAGCGAGGACTTCGCCGAGCAACTCGACGATTTCGGTTACACCACCATCGCGGTCCCGCTGTCGGTCAGCGCACTCTCCGAGATGACCACACCACCACCGTATCGGGCATTAGAGGTTACCGGTCGCACACCCGGCATCGACGATGCCGCCCTCACCGCCAACGGTGAATTGATCGTCTCGGGAGCGTTCCTGGGCTGGGCACTGCCCTACGGACTCGACATCAACGCCGATCTACCCGAATGGAACGGGTGAGTCCACCTGCGCCCGGGCGGCCAGCCCCTCTGCTCACGATTCACAGCGGTAGCACCGCCTGAGTGCCTGTCCGGCATCTGATCGTCTGAGGAACAGACCACGCGGAAGGTTGCCTGAACAGCCCCGATAGAGCGGAACCTCCTGGTAGCACGGGATTACCAGTCACCGTTTGCGCCAAGAGGTTCCGTCATGTCGTTCTACCCCTCCGTAGCTGCTGCTGTCACCGGTATCGCCGAAAACGGGTGTCGTTGTGTCGCCTGCCGATTCGGCCTCGGCACCCGCCATCCGGCGCGCCCGCGCCGCTACACCTGCGACACCACCGACGCCCAATGGGAGATCCTCGCCCCGCTGCTGCCGTGGCCGATCTGGCTCGACGGCGTCGGCGGCCATCCCGAAGAGCATTGCCGCCGCGATATCGTCGACGCGGTCTTCTACCTCGCCGACAACGGCTGCAAGTGGCGCAACCTTCCCGCGGACTTTCCGCCTTGGAAGACGGTGCACGCCGCGTTCACCCGATGGTGGGCCAGCGGCGATGTCACCGCCGTCCACAACGACCTGCGCGATCTGGTCCGCCGCGCCGAAGGCCGCGACGTCGACCCGACCGCTGCGGTGATCGATTCACAATCGGTGCGCGCCGCGGAAACCGTTGGGGCACAGAGCCGCGGCTGGGACGCGGGGAAGAAAGTGGGTGGGCGCAAGCGCCATATCATCGTCGACTGCCTCGGCCTGCTGCTGGTCGTCTACGTGACCGCCGCCAGCGTCCAGGACCGCGACGCCGCCCGCACCGCACTGGGCCGCCTGCGTCAGATCTTCGACACCATCACCCTGGTCTGGGCCGACGGCATCTACACCGGCAAACTCGTCGCCTGGGCCAAAACCGCGCTCGCGCTCACTCTCGAGATCGTCAAACGCAGCGACGACGTCGCCGGTTTCGTCGTACTTCCCCGCCGCTGGGTGGTAGAACGAACATTTTCCTGGATCAGCCGACGTCGCCGCTGCGTTCGTGACTACGAACGCCGCCCCGACCACCACGAAGCCATGGTCACCTGGTCGATGATCATGCTCATGTCCCGACGCCTCGCCCGCCAGCGGAAATGATCAACGGAAAGCGATCAGATGCCGGACAGGCACTCAGCTTGCGCGCCGCGCCACCAACCCCCTCGCGACGCCGGGCCACGCCTGCATCCGCCGCTCGGCGGATGCAGGCGTGGAGCATGTTCAAGGCGCATGGTCTGGAGATGACCGGCGCGGTCGGTGGAGTGCTGGCGAATTCCTGGATATCTGCTTGGTGCGGTAGCGGGTATGTCCTGACATTCTGTGCCGACGACCGTGTTTTGCCATGAGAACGGCGGTGTTCGTTTTAGCCTGTGGTCGGCAGTCCGATCGCGAGATACGCATCCGTGTGACTCCACATACCGAACCGCAACCGGCCGGCAGTCTCGTGCTCGGGGTGTTTCGGGGGTCGTTGCGCCCAATGCGGCCCCTTCGTGCTGTACCCGGCAGTGCCCCGCCGGTGGGTGCTACCCCTATCCGCCCGTCGGCGGGCACAGCCTTCTCCCCTCCCCGCCAGCGCCGCCGCTGGCGGGGAGGGAGAGAGAACCCCTGTCGATGACCTGCGGAGGACGATGACGGCGAGCACCCCGGCCAGCGCCACCCTGCGGCTGCTGGAAGAGATCTTGGCCCGCTACGGCAGTCTCGAGGCGTTCTTGATCCAGCTCTACCGCGAACTCGACGCTCCCACGCAGGAACTCCCCACGGCCGTCGACACCCCCAGCTGGCGCAACCCGCACTGGCCGATCAGCCCCGCCCGTGCCGGTCAGGGCCGCCACGCCCGCCACGAGCGCTGAGTCGGCGTGACCGGTCAACCGACCGTGCCCGCCGACCGGGCCGGAGAGTTCGACAATCGCTCACCGACCCGCTGCCGTAGCTGCCACACTGCTGTGGCTCACCGGTCACCACCCCCGGCGGCAGGCCGCGCCGTCGACGTCTCGGGGAGGTCAGTGGGTATGTCGATGCTGCTGGTGTATCCGGCTCTGGCCGGGCTGGTCGTGGCCGTGGTGGTCGTGGTGAAGTGCGCCATCGCGTACCGGCTTCCACGCGGGGTCAGCGGCGGCGTGTGGGGCGCGCCCTGGCCGGAGGCGTTCTGGGTGCGGCCGTGGGCATGACGGTGGCCGGGTTGTTGTGCATCGTCCCGCGCCGCTCCCGCCGCTGAACGACGGCGACCACACGGGCCGCTGCGGCGACGCTCATCGCCTTGGCTGCGCACCGCCGAACTCGACATCGACTGCGCCACCGCCCGGTGGTCTCTTCGGTTGAGTCTCGAACGGTCGGGTGTGCGAGGCAACGGTTCTGGGCACGGCTGGTGTGGAGGTGGTCCGCGCGTGTCGCTGGGGGTAGTTGTGCGGCTGGTAGCGTCCCGGCGGTGGAAACCGTGGGGGAGTTCGTCGTCGATGTCGATACTGCGGCCGTGCACGTCGTACGCCGCCGATTGATCCGGCTCCGTGCGTTCACCGTGGG
Source organism: Nocardia sp. CC213A (assembly GCF_030766805.1). Classification (NCBI taxonomy): domain Bacteria; kingdom Bacillati; phylum Actinomycetota; class Actinomycetes; order Mycobacteriales; family Nocardiaceae; genus Nocardia; species Nocardia sp. CC213A. Next base: position 116,587 of record NZ_JASFXA010000005.1, on the reverse strand, counting down.
GGTCGATCTGGTGTCGGCAGCGCTCATTCTGGTCTGCGCGGTCGCGATGGCGCGCTCCGGTGGCGGACCGTCCGCGTTCCTGCTGTTCTTCGCTGTGTCGGCGTTCGGCTACATCGGTGTGCAGGATTGGCGTCGGTTGTCCCGGCTGCGCGCCGGGTGGAAGGATGCCGGAATCCCGGCAGTGGCGATGCGGTTGTCCGACAGCGGGATTCACATGGCCGTCGATGTGGCACCGGATGCGGTGTTCGTACCGTGGGGTGTGGTGCAGGCGATGCGGCTGATTCGACGGAAGGACGGGCGTACATCGCTGGCGGTGGAACTGACGCCGGGTGTCCACGCGGCTACCGCCGGTGTCGTGGGATTCGACCAGCACGAGATCCGCCGACTGCTACGCAATCGGGTCTACCGGAGGACCGGTCTACGGCTGGGAACGTGGGTCGCCGAACGGCCGTTGGACGACATCGATCGGGCCGTCGACCGATTCAGCGCTGGGCGCGTCCCGCTGTTGAGTTGAAGGCCGACATCGACACGCGAACTCAGCGTGGAGGTCGCTGGTATTCGCGTCCGTCTCGGTGCTCGAACACGTGCTTCATCGCGATGCGGGCCGCGGACCTCCGATTCGGCCCGCGTGTGGATGACGAAGGGAAACTGAGCTCGGCGACGCGGTGTGCTGGAATGTACGCAGCACCGCGTTGTCGCGGGAGTTGGAGCCACCAGCACTAGATCCGGGCCCAGCGACGACGGCGCGGTACGGCCTGCGATCGGGGTGAATGCTCATACCTCGCCCTGCCGCGGCGTCGCGGCATCAGGGTGTGTGGAGGTCACCGGGCGTATGCGTCGAGTTCGGCGAACGCGGCCACGTCTTCGGCGGTGGGCTCGGTCATGATGCCGTTGTACCCGATTCCGGCTGGCTAGGGCCGCGAACGCGGCTCTTGGCCCAGCGCCGGGCCGAGGTGCGGCGCGGCAGATCGTGCACCTTCACCATGCCCGTGCTGGCCAGGTCCAGATCGGTGCGGGGATCGTCGCGGTGGGGCAGATGGTAGGAGGCGAAGGTGTACCAGAACGCGATGTCCAGGCCCTCGGCGTCGAAGATGTCGAACATTCGAGTAGGTGCGCGGCCTGACCGCTCATCGCGCGCGTGTCGCCGTCGAGTCGCAGGGGATGAGCGGTCCCGGAATCCCATACCACGATGTCGCCGCCGCGCGACCGGCATCGGGCGCGCCACGGTAAGTGGCACAACCGAATTCGGTGATCGCCAGCGGTGTGGGCCCGGGGCCGCGGCCCGGATGCGGTCGCGGTAGCCGTCGGCGAGTTCGGCGGAACCGTACCCGGCGTCGGTGGCGACAGCGTGCCGCTACCGCAGGCGGAGGGCGGGGCGGGTGGGGTGGTCCCAGGCCACGGTGAAGTCGGGTTCGTCGGGGTGCTCGCGTTCGTGTGTGCGCAGGGCGGCGACCGTGAACAGGTCCGCTTCGGAGGTGGTGCGGTGCAGGGCGGCGTCGGACATGCGCAGCGATACCGTGAGATCGAAGGGGAGGTTGCGGCCGAGCAGCATCGGACCCGCGACGAGCAGGACGGTGTTGGGTGGGGTTTCGCGGGTGGTGGCGCGGGCGGAGCGGTCGGTGCGTTCGTCCCACAGGGCGGGGAGGTAGCGGTGGTGGGTGCGGAGTGGTTGCAGGACTTCGCGATTCAGGGCCGAATAGTCGAACCAGGCGGTGCGGTAGGACAGTTCGTCGGTGCGGCCGAATTCGTAGCGCAGGGAGGCGGGGCGGACGAAGTCGTGCAGGGCGATCACGGCGGCGGTGCGGCCGTGGCCGACGGCCCGGTCGGCGACGGTGCGGGCGAAGCGGACGGGATCGGCGGCGTCCGCGCCGTCCACGGCCACCACGGCGGGTTCGGGGAGGGCGAAGGCGCGGTCGGCGATGCGGTCGGCGAGAGCCTCCGGGGTGAGGGCGGCGAACTCGGGCACCCCACCATCTATACCCGGCACCATTCGCTCGAACGTCGCCGCCAGGTTGTTAGCCTGAGCCGGACAATCCGGAAAGGGACGGTGCATGGCGACGATCGAAGAGGCCCTCGAGATAGAGCACATCGAGCGCGACATCTTCCGCGGCGCGTCCACCAAGACGCAGCTGCCGCGCACATTCGGAGGGCAGGTCGCCGGGCAGGCGCTGGTCGCGGCGGTGCGCACCGTGGAACCTCGCTTCCAGGTGCATTCGCTGCACGGTTACTTCCTGCGCCCCGGCAATCCGGTGGAGCCGACCGTGTACCTGGTCGATCGGATTCGCGACGGACGCTCCTTCTGCACCCGCCGGGTGACCGGCGTGCAGAACGGCGAGGCCATCTTCACCATGTCGGCGTCGTTCCATGTGGGCGACGAGGGGCCGCAGCACCAGGACACCATGCCCGTCGTGCCGCCGCCGCACGACATGCCCGACGCCAAGACCACCATGAGCCCGGAGCGGCTGTGGGCCATGCGCGAATGGGAGCACTGGGATATCCGCACCATCCCGCAGGAGCAGGTGTCGCGCCGCGACGGACTGGCCGCCCAGCAGCAGGTGTGGTTCCGCTACCGGCACCCGCTGCCCGATGATCCGCTGTTCCACGTGTGCACCCTGGCCTATATGAGCGATATGACGCTGCTGGGGTCCTCGAAGGTCATCCACCCCGACGAACCCACCCAGAACGCGTCGCTCGACCACGCCATGTGGTTCCTGCGCCCGTTCCGCGCCGACGACTGGCTGCTCTACGACCAGCAGTCGCCGTCCGCCGGGCTGGGCCGGGCACTGACCGCCGGGCGGATCTGGAATCAGCGCGGCGAGCTGGTGGCGGTCGTGCTGCAGGAGGGGCTCATCCGCACCCTGCGCGAGCCGGGCGCGTCGTTCCCTCCCGGCACCAACTGATCCGCGCCGCCCGTGGGTGTGCCGGGTCACCAGGACCGCGCTCCGTATGCTCGAAGCCGTGAATCCGACCATTGGTGTGCTGGCTCTGCAGGGCGACGTCCGCGAGCATATGCGCGCGCTCGCCGAATGCGGGGCCGAGCCGGTCCCGGTGCGGCGGGCCGCCGAACTCGCCGCGGTGGACGCGCTGGTGCTGCCCGGCGGGGAATCGACCACCATCAGCAAACTGCTCGAGGTCTTCGACCTGCTGGAGCCGCTGCGGCAGCGGCTGCGCGACGGGATGCCCGCGTACGGCTCCTGTGCGGGCATGATCCTGCTGGCCTCGGAGGTGCTCGACACCCGGCCGGATATGCAGCCGCTGTACGGCATTGATATGACGGTGCGGCGCAACGCTTTCGGTCGTCAGGTGGATAGTTTCGAAACCGATCTCGACTACACCGGGCTCGACGACGGCCAGGTGCGCGCGGTGTTCATCCGCGCCCCGTGGGTGGAGAAGATCGGCGACGGGGTCGAGGTGCTGGCGACCGTGCCCTCCGGCCCCGCGGCGGGCCGCATGGTGGCCGTTCGGCAGGGCAATGTCATGGCGACCTCGTTCCATCCGGAGGTCACCGGCGATCTGCGGGTTCACCGGCTGTTCGTCGACACCATGGTGCGCCCACGCGCCGGTGTGTGAACGCGCGATAGTCTCTATCGGGAAACACGTCCCCTGAAAAGAGGAAGTAGGGAATGAGCGGCCACTCCAAATGGGCCACCACCAAGCACAAGAAGGCTGCCCTCGACGCCAAGCGGGGCAAGCTCTTCGCGAAGCTGATCAAGAATATCGAGGTGGCGGCGCGGACCGGTGGTGGTGACCCGGATGGCAACCCGACGCTCTACGACGCCATCCAGAAGGCCCGCAAGAATTCGGTGCCGCTGGACAATATCGAGCGCGCCCGCAAGCGCGGCGGCGGCGAAGAGGCCGGCGGTGCCGACTGGCAGACCATCATGTACGAGGGCTACGGCCCCAGCGGTGTCGCGGTGCTGGTGGAATGCCTCACCGACAACCGCAACCGCGCCGCGGGCGAGGTCCGCGTGGCGGTGACCCGCAACGGCGGCAATATGGCCGACCCGGGCTCGGTGTCATACCTGTTCTCCCGCAAGGGCGTCGTGACCCTGGAGAAGAACGGCCTGTCCGAGGACGACGTCCTGATGGCCGTGCTCGACGCCGGCGCCGAAGAGGTCAACGACCTGGGCGAGGAGTTCGAGATCATCTCCGAGCCGGGCGACCTGGTGGCGGTCCGCACCGCCCTGCAGGGCGCGGGCATCGACTACAACTCGGCCGAATCCGGCTTCCAGCCCTCGGTGTCGGTCCCCGCCGACGCCGACCTGGCCAAGAAGGTGTTCAAACTCGTCGACGCCCTCGAGGACTGCGACGACGTGCAGAACGTGTACACCAATATCGACGTCTCGGACGAGGTGCTGGCGCAACTCGACGTCGAGTAGGGCGACAGTCGACGACCCCCGGCAGCCGTACTGCCGGGGGTCGTCGCTGTTCAGGGTGAATCTGCGTTGTTTCGTCAGGGTCGTGCCACGGTCTGGGTGGCCAGGCGGGGGAGCAGCAGGCCCAGGAGGACCATGCCGACGCCGAGGGCGAAGTGCAGCCAGTCGTCGGCGGTGTTGAGGGGGACGAAGTTGGCGTCGGAGGTTTTGTCGATCACCAGGCCGTAGATCCAGAGGGCCAGGTAGATCACGCCGCCGCCGATCAGGAAGCCGCGTGACATCGAGATGGTGCGCGCCGCCAGTACGCCCGCGACGCCGAAGAGCAGGTGGACGATATTGTGCAGGATCGACACCTGGAAGACGCCGAGCAGTTCGGCCCCGGACTCGTGGCCCGCGAACTTCATGGTGTCGAAGTCGGTGGTGACGCCCGGAATGAAGCCGAGCACGCCTACCAACAGGAATACCGCGCCGACGGCGGCGGAGGCGAGCTGTACCGGAGTCCATCGTCTGGTGCTGGTGTTGTAGGTCGCCATATCCTCATCGCCTTTCTACGATCCGGCACCCGGAACACCGCAGATCGCGCTGCCCGAAATGCCGGGCCTGTCGGCGACTTACCCTGGGGTGCGGACGACAAACAGCGGCGTGACGCGTCGGTACGTCGTTCACTCGCGCACGACAATGGGCGGGCGTGCCGTCGTGGTTGACTGGAAGGCACGGAACGGGCGGGGAGGAGATGGGATGGCGACCGACCCATATGCCGGGCTTCCGGCGGAGTTCGTGCGAGCGATGCGGGAATCCGAGGAAGCGGAAGCCTCGCCCGCACCTCAGGCGTCGACGACAGCGTCGGCCGAACCGCCGACGACCGAGCCCACCGAGACCACCATGAGTTACGAGGACTGGGAGGCCGAACGCATGCGCGGCAGCATCATCGATCCTCCATGGTGGTAGATCGCGTGCTGTCGTACGATCGGGCCTTGGAATCCGACTGAAGTCCGTGTGCTGCGAGGGGGGATGACCAATGTTGGTGCAGGCCGATATCGATCAGCTGAGGACCTTGGCCACAACGCTGGCGGGGGTGAAGGTCGCGATCGACGGCATCGATGTCCGATCGTTCGCGGAGTCCGTCGGTGCGGCGTTGCCGGGTACGGCGCTCGGTGACACCGCCGACCTGGCGACCGAGAACATCGAACGCGCCTGGTATCGGGTGGCCGAGCGGATCGGGCGGATCGGTTCCGCGATCGACCAGGCCACCGGTGTGTACAACGCCGCCGAGACGGTGTCCGAGGGCGAGTTCGTGGAGCTGATGGCCGGATTCGACTTCCAGGCGGCGGACAACGGCTGATGGCCCAGGAATGGAACCTGACCCGGGCGAACGTCACCGCATGGCGTACCAGCGCGCTGTCGGACCTGGCGGCGACGATCGAGGCGGCGGCGAAGACGTACGGCGAGTTGTCGGGATCGATGCCGACACACTTCGCGAACCTGAACGGCAGTTGGGCGGGTAACGCACATGATGCCGCCTACAACCGAGTCGGCGAGGAGCACCGGGAAAGCCTGAAGGTCGGTGATGAGGTCGACGACGTCGTCACCGCACTGCGGGCCGCCGACACCCGATTGCACAATGAACGCGAGAATCTGCTGAACAAGGTCGCCGACGCCGAAGACCCGGCGGGCGCGGTCGCGGGGGAAACCTATACGGTCAATGATTCCTGGCTGGTCGGAGCGACCAAGCCCGAGGGCGTGACCGATGAGCAGGCCAAGCAGATCCGCGACAACTGCAAGTTCCATCAGGACGCCATACGCACGGCGCTGCTGTCGCTGCGCGATGCCGCCATGGAGGAAGCGCAGAAGATCGTCGCCGCGTCCGGGGAGGCGCGTGATCGCGGCATCTACTTCGGTGACGGAATCAATTCCCCGCTGCCCGAAGGCGGATTGGTCAATGATTCCGAGCTGGGGTACGAGACCGGCCGGGAGGACGGTATCGCCATCGCGGACGGCACCGCGACCGATGCCCAGATGCAGCGCATCGCGGCGCGGCTCGCCGAGACGGGCCTGACCCCGGACCAGCTCGAAGCGCTCGCCAACGGTCAGGAAGTCACCGTCCCGTTGTCGTCCATGGCATATCTGACCGAGTTCTACGCCAGCGCCGGGCGTGACGGGTTGCTCGAGTTCGCAACGCAATTGGAGAGCAACGGCTCTCCGCAGGCGATACAGCTGCGCGAGAACCTCGCCAACGGTCTGATGACGCTGTCGAACGACAAGGTCGTCGTGCGCGACGGTGTGCGGCCCTCGGGAGTGGTGCGCGGTGGATACGATCGGCTGCCCCCTGAGATTCGTGAGCTGGTCGGCACCCGGCCGGGCCTGGACACACCGGACGGCAATACCCGCGAGGTGCCCGACGACTACCGGACCGGCGGGCTGTTCGGCAACAACAGCGGCGCGAGCCCGGACTATCAACGCGACCTGGGGCGGTTCGCCAGCCTGGTCAATGCGGCCGGGGAGGGCTACGAACCCGGGCAGCGGTTCGGCATGGAGCTGACCCGCCAGGGCGCGCACCTGGCAGGTCTGGCCGACGCCTGGTCCGGCGGTGGCAGCTACGACGGGGCCGGAGAGCAGACGATCCAGAACTTCGTCGGTGCCGGAACCCGCAGCGACGAAGCCAATTACGCGCTGCTCACCGGCAACGGCCCGGAGGAGTTGTTCGGCAAGGACACCCCCGGGCAGGCATACGACGGCTACCACCGCGACGATGTGATCGTGCCGCTGCTCCAGCACGAATGGCGTGACGACGGCGCGGCGCTGTCGGAGATGTTCACCTGGACCAACGAAGACGCGCGCATCACCGACCCCGGCAACCCGGCGCAGGTCGAACGCGCGGAGCGGGCCGGTGAGGCGGCGTACGGCCTGGCACAGCTGCTCTCCACCACCGAGTCGGGAGCGAACGGCACGAACCTGTACGAGAACTGGCTCGATATGCCCGGCCACGACGGGCAGTCGCTCGGGGAGGTGAACCCGGTCGCGACCAAGGCATTGGCCGCCGCGCTCGCCCCGTACACCCTCGATCTGGTCGACGCCAATGACGATCTGAAGAACACCGCCGGATTCGGCCCGCTCGGCGGGCCGGTCGAGGCGGCCCGGGTGTTCAGCATTCTGAATACCGACTCGGAGGCTGCCGCCATCATCAATAGCGCCGCCCTGGCCGAAGCCGAACGTATCGACGGCATCTACGCCGACCGCTACGCCAATGGCGAGGAAGAACACCTGCTCGGCACCCAATCCGGTGATCTGCGCTGGGCGGTGCACGCCGGTATCGACGCCGAGATCGCCGACCGGCAACTCAATGCCCAGGACGCCGACACCGCTAAACAGCAGAAGTACGCCGCCGCCTACACCGCAGGACAGATCATGCTCGGCGGATTCGGTCCCGCATACGCGGGAGCGGCGGCGGTTACGGAATTCTTCAAGAACGATATCGTCTCGGTGGATGGAAAATTCGTGAATCCGTTCCCGGAGCTCGAGATTAAGAGTGCTGATGGTGCGGAATTCAAGAACCACAATCCAAACGAGATCGGCGATGCCAATAACCGCATGTACGCGATGATGCAGGGGCTTGTCAACGGTGGGCACATCGACGTCGCGACGGTGCCGGAGGTATTCCGTAATGCTGACGGCACGCTCAAACCCTACGTGCAACTCAGCGCGGAAGCAGCAGACGATGACAAATACAGAATCGCCATTAACAAGGGGTACAACGACTTGCCGGCGATTTTGAAGAGTGGTGGGCTGGGGGATAAAACTGACTACACCGACGCGGTCACCGATTCAGGGAATATCAATGATCGTGAGGTGCTGTACCGAGGCAATAGTGACAGCAAAGTGGCCCTTGAGAGTGTTCTGAAGAACGACAGCGCGAATTCCGCAGGGTACAACCAATGGAGGCACCGGAATTGATGAGCGGTAGGTACTCCCGCGTGGTATCCGTGGTGTTCACCGGGTTGCTGGCGGCCGCGTGCACCGGGAGCGGACCCGACGCGCCGATCGAACCCGGCCCATCGGTGTATACGCCGCCTGCGGCAGTGCGGAACGCTACGGTGATCTGGTCCGCCGAATCCGGCATCGACCTATTCGACACATTTCCGACCCTCACTCGCGCCGCTATGGAAGCACTCGAAGTAGCAGAGCGAGTGGCGGGGCCGGAGCTGTCATATCCAGGTTTCGACGAGGCTGTGACGGACGAACGGCAGCGGGACCTCCACTTCCGGATTGTAACGGGTCGCGGTAGGCCGATCTTCGGGACGCTGTATCGGCATATCCTCGAGATAGTTCCGACGGACACGGGATTCACCGCCTACGTCTGCGCGGCATTCAAGGATTACGCGATCAAGGTTGACGGTGGGTACAATTCTTCCCGTAGCCGTACCGGTAGTCTGCGGGCTATCGCACTGATCAGCAATGACCCGGATTATCGTCCGCCGACTCCGGACCCGTCGAAGCCTGCCGTGACGACGGCTGTGGCCCCTCCGTCGCCTCCGCCAGGCCCTCCGGTGTGGCAGGCTCCGGAGGAGAACCTGTTTCGGGGGTGGACGGTAGATCTGAATCCGCCCGGTGAGTTACCCGATGAGCGGTGTGCTCCCTGGATGGCGACCATTGATCCCGACGCGCCCGCCGAACACACGCCGGTGCGGTCCGACGAACCGCCGGAAACGTTGCCCGCCTACCCCGGTTGGTCCCGATATCGGCATTGATCCGCTAGCGCGCGCGATCGAAGTCCCCGGCTCGGACCGAATCAGTGAAGGCGTCCCAGGCCGGTCCGTTGAACAGCAGCACGGGACTCGCGGTGCCCAGCGTGGAATCTCGCACGCCGACCATGCCGCGCGGCAGATGCGCGGCCTCGACGCATTCACCGCCGGATGTGCTGTGGCTGGACTTGAACCACTTCGCCTGTGCTGGATCGATCTTCACCCTGCGTGCTCCTTCGCTATCGACAGGATCAGCTGTCTGGTCGCATCCTCGTCCACTGCGGCTCGGCCGATCTCGGCGAACGCGTCGCGGTAGCGCCTCACTTCGGCCTCGCGTTCCAGGTAGAGGTCTCCCGCGTATTCTTCCACGAATACCACTGGCGGTCCCGTCAATCCGGACGCTGAGAGCTTCGGGAACTCCAGCAGCACAAAAGATCCCACGCAGGAGCCGAGGTGCCGTGGGGCGCTGAATGGGACTGCACGGACCGAAATGTTCGGCAGTTGCGAGACTTCCCAAAGCCTGCGCAGTTGATCCGCCATCACCTCTGGTCCGCCGATCTGGTCGCGGAGGACGGCTTCCCACAGTATGGCGTCGACCGCGAAGCTGCTCTCGTCGAGCCGATTCTGTCTTCTCATGGCTATCTCGATGCGCTTCTCGACCTGTTCGGACGGCATATCGGGGTGCTCCGTCCATTCGATCGAACGGCGGTATCCGGCGGTTTGGAGGAGACCCGGAATGACGGCTGTCTTCCAGATGCTCAGCTTTCGTGCCGATTCTTCCAAGCTCATGTAGTGGTCGAAGCCGACGCGCATTTCATCGACGTACGCCCGCCACCAGCCACCACCGGACTTGCGGGTGGTCCGAACCTCGTAGGCCAGCTCCAACAGCGTCGTCCGTTCGGTCGCGGTTGCCTCGTACGCGTCGCACAAGGCGTTCATGTACAGATCCGACACCTTCGTCGGTAGTCCGTCCTCCATACGCCCGATGGTCTGGGGCGACACTCCGATCACCCGCCCGGCGGCGGACTGGTTCATGCCGTGGGTCTCGCGCAGGCGCTTGAGTTCGCGCCCCAGCGCGCGGCGGGCGAGTGTGGATCCGGTCAGCATCTCGTTTGCCTCGCTATCGGATGAACCCAATTCTGGAAAGCTCTGCCGTGGAAGCGTGCTGGGTGGAAATGCCGCGCTTTGTCGGCCGAAACGCGTGTCGGGGGGTGCCGAGTCCCCGTACTTCGGAGTGTACTGACGGCATTCCCCGAGGTCAGGGGATTCTCAACCGCCATAACGCATTCGAGAGTTCGAGGAGGTGGCCGACCATGCAGGAACTTCCCCCGGTGGCGCACAGCGCGGTGCCGGAGTCCACGCTCACGCCGTCGCGTGCGCATCGAATCATGCAGGACCACAGAGCATGTCCGATATCGGTGTGTCCGGCGAAGGCGCAGGCGAAGCGGCTGCTGATCGAAGCGGGCAAGCTGGTGCCCGCCGACGCCCCGCATATGGGCGGGTGAGCGGACATGGGTGACAATCCGATCTTTCACCGGGTTCCGGATCATCCGATCCTGAATCTGGAGGTGGCGCGACGGGCGTTGCTGCGACACCGGGACTGCGGGGAGGATTGCGCCGCGCGGCGCTACTTCCTCGAACTGGTGCCGGTGCTGAGTCGTGGACACCGCCCGGAGGACGGCGACTCCGGCGATTCGAGGTGGGCGCGATGATCGGCGCGATCGCATATCTGCTGCTCGGCGCGGCAATGGGCGTTCTGGTCGGTTGGCGACTGGCCACCGCACATCGGCCGGTGCATGCCGCCGGACGCGGAGCCGGGCGCACCGTCGAGGAGATCCGCGCCCGGCTCGACCGGGAGGCGCGCGGACGGTCGCCGCATCGGTCGCGGCCCATGATCCTGGCCGCATAGCAGTGGGGTCACGCCGCGTATGCGATGGAGAGAATCACGGTGTAGTGGTCGAGATGTCCCTCGCCGCGTAAAGGTATGAGAATCTCCGCCGCGAGTAGATGGTGGCGGAACCCTGTCGCGTAGGAGTGTGGGTGTCTCCGTCGCATGGGGGAGGAAGCGCTCCGTGGCGTAGTGGTGTGGGGCTCGCCCCCGGCGTAGTGGTGCGGGAACTGTGGCGGCCAGCGGTGCGGGAATTCCGGCCGCGTAGCGGTGCGGCCGCGTGAAAGAATCGGCGGCATGGTCGATCTGCTGATCGTGCGCGGCGACATCACCGAGCAGGAAGTGGACGCCGTGGTGAACGCGGCCAATTCCTCGCTGCTGGGTGGGGGCGGGGTCGACGGGGCCATCCATCGCAAGGGCGGGCCGGAGATTCTGGCCGAGTGCCGGGCGTTGCGGGCGGCGAAGTACGGGCGGGGGCTGCCGCAGGGGCGGGCGGTGGCGACGACGGCGGGAAAGTTGCCCGCGCGGTGGGTGATTCACACCGTGGGGCCGGTGTGGTCGGCGAGTGAGGATCGGTCGGCGGTGCTGGCGTCCTGCTATCGCGAATCGCTGCGGGTCGCGGATGAGCTGGGCGCGGAGTCGGTGGCCTTTCCAGCGGTGTCGACCGGGATATTCCGGTGGCCCATGGACGACGGCGCGCGCATCGCGGTGGAGACCGTGCGCACGGCCGGAACGTCCGTGCGGGAAGTGCGGTTCGTGCTGTTCAGCGAGGATGCCTACCGGGTGTTCGAGGCGGCGCTGAGCGGCGCGACCTGAATTGCCGCAGCGGTGACGGGCGCGCGCGCCCGAGTTCCGCAACGCGCCCGCCGGGGCGGGTCCCTGAACAGCGGCCCCTGAACAGCAGCCCCTGAACAACAGAGTGCCCGGCGAATGCGCCTGCGGCCCGTGTCGGTCCGCGGTCGGCCCGCGCCGGTCCGTTAGACTCTCGAACAGTTGTTCGTGTGCGGTGAGCGGATGGGGGTGGCGCGTATTCTCGGGCTGGCCGCGCGGCGGCTGTACAGGACAGGCTGGACCGGCAACGGAAGGCGGTATCCGGGTGATCGCGTCGGTACGCGGTGAGGTGCTCGAGATCGGGCTCGACCATGTGGTGCTGGAGGCCGCGGGGGTCGGGTACCGGCTCAATGCCACGCCCGCCACGCTGGCCACGCTCACCCGTGGGGAGGAGGCGCGGCTCTACACGGCCATGATCGTGCGCGAGGACTCCATGACGCTGTTCGGCTTCGCCGATACCGAGGCGCGCGAACTGTTCGGCCTGTTGCAGACCGTGTCCGGCGTGGGTCCGAAACTCGCCATGGCGGTGCTGGCCGTGCTGGAACCCGAGGCGCTGCGCAAGGCCCTGGCCGAATCCAATGTCGCCGCGCTCACCCGGGTGCCCGGTATCGGCAAGCGTGGGGCCGAGCGCATGGTGGTGGAACTGCGTGACAAGGTGAATCTCGTTCCGGTGCAATCGGGTCCGCCCGGATCAGGTCCCGCGCCGGCGGTCACGCCGGTGCGCGAGCAGGTCGTCGAGGCACTCGTCGGGCTGGGTTTCGGCGTCAAACAGGCCGAACCCGCCGTGGACGCCATTCTGGCCGAGCAGCCCGATCTCGGCACCTCGCAGACGCTGCGCGCGGCGCTGAGCGTGCTGGGCAAGAACCGATAGGACGCCCGAATGTTCGACGACTCCGACGAATTCGACGACAGCGACTCCCCGGTCAGCGCGAGCTATCAGCAGACCGACGGTGAGGTCGAGGCCAGCCTGCGCCCGCAGTCCCTGGATGACTTCATCGGTCAGCCCCGGGTGCGCGAACAGCTGGCGCTGGTGCTGCGCGGCGCGAAAGGGCGCGGTGGTACCCCCGATCACGTATTGCTCTCCGGCCCACCGGGTCTGGGTAAGACCTCGATGGCGATGATCATCGCCGGGGAATTGGGTTCGGCACTGCGCATCACCTCCGGCCCGGCCCTGGAACGCGCGGGCGACCTGGCGGCCATGCTCAGCAATCTCGGCGAGGGCGATGTGCTGTTCATCGACGAGATCCACCGCATCGCCCGACCGGCCGAGGAGATGCTCTACCTCGCCATGGAGGACTTCCGGGTCGACGTGGTGGTCGGCAAAGGTCCGGGGGCGACGTCGATTCCGTTGGATATCGCCCCGTTCACCCTGGTCGGCGCGACCACGCGATCGGGTGCGCTCACCGGCCCGCTGCGCGACCGCTTCGGCTTCACCGGGCATATGGATTTCTACGAACCCGAAGAGCTGCAACGGATTCTGCTGCGCTCGGCGCAGATCCTCGGTGTGCGCATCGACACGGATGCCGCCGCCGAGATCGCGGGCCGCTCCCGGGGCACGCCCCGGATCGCCAACCGGCTGCTGCGCCGGGTCCGCGACTACGCCGAGGTCAAGGCCGACGGCCTGGTCACCCGCGAGATCGCCCATGCCGCCCTCGCGGTCTACGACGTGGACGTGCTCGGCCTGGACCGCCTCGACCGGGCGGTACTCGGCGCGCTGGTCCGCAGCTTCAACGGCGGGCCGGTCGGCGTCTCCACGCTCGCGGTCGCGGTGGGGGAGGAGGCCGCCACCGTGGAGGAGGTCTGCGAACCCTTCCTGGTGCGTGCCGGACTGGTGGCCCGCACCCCGCGCGGCCGCGTCGCCACCGCCGCGGCCTGGGAGCATCTCGGGTTGGTGCCGCCGCCCGATCTGGTCTTCGGTTCCATCGAGGTGCGCGCCCGCGAAGATCAGCCGACCCTGGACCTCTTCGACTAGTTCGCCACATGGTCGCGCGGACGACCAGCAGGTATGTCGTGGGGACTGTTCAGCCGTGGCGACACCTCATGCGATACTGCGGAGCGACCGGGGCGCTTAGGATGGGCGGTGAGTCCGACTGTGATGGGGGGCGCCGATCTTGAAGGACGGGAAGGTGATTCCCTACCTAGCCGCGCTGGCGGGGCTAGTGGGTGCCACCGCTGTCCTCTGGCCGTTGCGCGATCTGATCCGTGACAATCCGGGGACATCGGCACTCGTCTATGTGCTCGTCGTCCTGTTGGTCGCGCTGCGATGGGGGCGAACTCCCGCACTGGCGACCTCGGTCGCCGCGGTCCTCGTCTGGAATTCGGTATTTCTCTCACCGGATCTGGGGTGGTTCGAGGCCCCGACATATCTCGACGACTGGATTCTGTTGGCGGTCTTCGTCATTACGGCCGGTACGGTCGGTTCGCTCGCGGCCACCACCAAGCGGCGCGCCGAACAGACCGAGGCCGTGCGGGCCCAGGTGGAGCGGCTCTACATCGAATTGCGGCAGGAGAGCGGCGAACGGCGTCAGGCGGAGGAGGCGCTGCGGTCGAGTGAGTCGAGATTGCGCGGTCTGTTCGAATCCGCTCCCGACAGTGTCGTTGTCCTGGACGCCGCGGGCCGCATCGTCCAGGCCAACTCGCGCACCGAGCTCATGTTCGGCTATCCGACCGGGGAGCTGGTGGGCCGTTCGGTGGAATCACTGATCGCCGAGGGGCTGCGTGAGCGGCACCGCGCGCACCGGGACAACTTCACCGATCCCCCCGACGGCCGCTCACCCGACGCCGAGTTCCGCGCCCGCCGCCGGGACGGCTCCGAGTTCCCCATCGACGTCGTGCTGAACTCGATGGGAGCCGGTGCCGATGCCCTGACCATCGAGGTGTTCCGGGATATCACCGACCGCAAGCACTCCGACGATCGAATCAGGGCCGCACTCGAGGAGAAGGCGACTCTGCTCGACGAGATCCACCACCGCGTCAAGAACAATCTCCAGATCATCACCAGCCTGCTCAGCCTGCAAACCCGCCGCCTGACCGATCGCCGGGTGCGCGACGCGTTCACGGCGAGCCAGGACCGCATCCGCTCGATGTCGCTCATTCACGAAAAGCTGTACCAGTCCGAGGGTTCGGCGCAGATCGACGCCGGGGACTACATTCACACCCTGACCGGCAACCTCATTCGCTCCTACGGTCTCGACCAGCAGCGGATCCAGCTCCGAGCGAAGGTCGAGAACGTCCGGCTGGGCGTCGACATCGCGGTACCGTGCGGACTGCTGGTCAGCGAATTGGTCACCAACGCCCTCAAGCACGCCTTTCCCGGCGATCGCGCCGGAGAGATCCTGGTCGAGCTCTGCCCGCTCGACGGTGGCGTCCTGCGCCTGCTGGTCAGCGACGACGGCGCGGGCATGCCGCCCGAACTGGACTTTCGCACCACCAAATCCCTTGGGCTGCGCCTGGTTACGGCATTGGCGGCGCAATTGAACGGCGTCGTCCGACGTCTGGACGCCACCGGCACGGCGATCGAGGTCAGATTCGCCGTCGACCGCTGACCCCGACGCGTCTCACCGAACCCACGCCTTCAACGGTTCGGTCTCGAGGTGAACATCCACCGGGGGCGGCACATGTACCGATGCGCCGAAGGGGACGGACAGTACTCGCTCGTATCGCTCGCCATTCGGTTCGCTGTAGACGACCAGTTCACATGTCGCCCGGTCGATCAGCAGGTACACCGGGATACCGGTGTCGGCGTACGCCTTCGGCTTCTCCCGGCGATCGCGGCGTTCGGTGTCCTGGTCTCCGGACGTGACTTCGACTGCCATCAGCACCGGTTCGGGGTCTGCCCACTCGCCCTGGCCTACGAACGCATCGGCGGCGGCCAGGACGCCATCCGGTCGGGCACGGCCCTTGCGGTATCGATCGACCCGTAGACCCTGCTCGGGAGTGAGGAACAACTCGGGGCGAAGTGACACGAAGAGACGGATGAGCCATTGGATGATTCGACCGTGGTCCCCGTCCGGCATCGCCTTGGCCCCCAATTGCCCGTCTATGAATTCGAGTCGTACGCCTTCCGCGATGCGGTCCGCCGCCTCGGCGAGTTTCTCGAACTCCTCGGTCGTCATGATCGACTCGTGCACGGCGGTCATGTCCTAACGGTACGAGGTTGCCTGGTGGTGGGGGCACGGATGGCATCAGATTATCGCGAGTTCGGCGTGTTGGTCGGACGGCGCGTCGGGAGTGTGGCACCCCGACCTCCGGCGCTCGAACGAAGCGCGGGTGCTGCGATCGCGGGTCTGATTGATCGCACCACCAGCGGGTATCCGGTCGGCGAACACAGGAGGTACCCACCATGCTCGCCATCGCCGCCGCCGTGGCCTTCGGTCTCGCGCTCGTCTTCGATCTGGTCGACGCCACCCTCGGGGACACCGTCACCTCGGGCACGCTCGTCATCGTCGGGCTCCTGCTCGTCGCCCTGCACCTCGCCGGATACGGCAACGGCAGCCGTTCGGGTCTGGGCGGTCGGTCCTGGAGCTGGCGTCGGGTGCGCCGCTGACCGGAGCCGCCACGGCCGGGGCCGAGTCGGCGAGGAAGCCGGCATGGCCGAGGCTGTCCGGCAGCGCTTCTCGCTGTAGACCGCGAACGCCCGAATAGCCTTGTCCACCAAGGGCTTCGGGTCAGCGCTGTCGGTCGAGCCGGCGGACGACCAGGTCCAGGAAGGCATCCACCTCCTCGCGGTGGTAGGCGGGGTAGCCGTGGGCGACGGTGTGGAACTCGGTGTGGCGCACCTCGTCCGCGGTGAGTCGACTGGGGCCGTCGTGGGCCAGGGTGGCCGCGAGGCGGTCCAGGAACGCGCCCACCTCCGCGGCCGCGTAGCCGGGCAGGCCGTACGGGGGAGCGGAGAACTGGATGCGCAGCACGTCGTCGTGGGTGAGGGCCTGCGCGTCGTTCGCGGTGGGCACCCGGCGGCGGCCCCGGCGGAGGTATTCCAGCTCGATGCACACGTGGTCGAGGAAGTCGTCGACCTGTTCCTGATCGTAGCCGCGGTGCCCGAATGGCGGTGCGCCGAACTGGACCTGGCGGATATCGGCGGCCGTGAGGTGGTCGCGGCCGAGGATGGTATCGGCTATGCGCGCGCAGAAGGCATCCACCTCGGCCGGGTTGTAGCCGTGGTGGCGGGCTTTGCCGAATCGCTTGCGGCGGACTTCCTCGGGAGTCACGCGGGTCATTGTGCACGGCGGGCCGGAGCCGGTCGCGAGCGAGGTCCGGTCAGGTGGGATGGCCTGCCTCGCAGCGTGATTCCGCACGGTGGTGATCGGATCTATCGGTCTTTCGGGGCGGCGCGGTTCATTCCGGACGGCTAGGTCTTTTCGGACGGCTAGGTCTTTTCGGACGGCTCAGTCTTTTCGGACGCCGTCGATGAGCAGGCGGCGGATCGCCTGGGTCATCTCCGACATATCGGTCTCCTCGCCGTCACGGGTATCGCGCAGCCCGTGCAGGATGGCGGCCAGGATCATGCCGGTCACGGCGCGTGCGGTATTGCGGGTGTCCAGATCCTCGCGCAGATAGCCCAGCTCCACGCCGTGCTCCAGGTATCCGGCGGTGAGCATGTCGGCGGTGTCGAGCAACCCGTAGAGCCGCATGGTCAGTTCGGAGTCGATACCGGTGGCCTGGAACAGCAGCAGCTGCGCCACCCGGCGATCCTCCAGGAAGATGCGGTTCAGAGCCGCGCCGATGCGCTCGGTCTGCTCCCGGTACTCCTGCAGGCTGGTGGGCGCGTCCGGGGCGTTCTCGGTGCCCAGCGCCTCCACGATGCGGGTGGCCAGATCGTCGATGACGTGATCGATGATGTCGCGCTTGTTGGCGAAGTAGCGGTAGAAGGTGCCGTGGCCGATGCCCAGCTCGGTGGCGATATCGGCGATGCCGGTGGCGTGATAGCCCCGCTCGGCGAAACAGGCGAACGCGGTGTCGATGATCTCCTGCCGGAGCTCGGCCTTGCGGCGTTCGATTCTCGAGGATGGCTTCGTCACGCCCCCGATGATACGGTGTTCACAAACGGAATGAGATGTCATTCCGTGATACGTGAATCATTTTCAATGGGAGGTTCGGCGTGGCACCTCAGTACGACGCCATCGTGGTCGGCGCGGGATTCGGCGGAATGGGCGCGGGCATCGAATTGGATCGGCTCGGGCTGAGCGACTTCGTGATCCTGGAGCGCGAGAACGACCTCGGCGGCACCTGGCACGTCAACCGCTACCCGGGGCTGGCCGTGGATATCGCCTCGGTGACCTACTCGTATTCCTTCGAACCCAATCCGCACTGGTCGCGGCTGTTCGCGCCGGGCGCGGAACTGAAGAAGTACGCCGAGCACGTCGCCGACAAGTACGACCTGCGCCGCCGCATGCGCTTCGACACCGTGGTCGGGGGCGCGCGCTGGGACGGCGAACAGCAGCACTGGGTGGTGTCGATCGAGAACGGCGAAACCCTCACCGCGCGTTACCTGCTCGCCGCCACCGGATTCCTGTCCCAGCCCTACACCCCGCCGTTCCCCGGCATCGACGGCTTCGCGGGCAAGATCATCCACACCACGGCGTGGGAGGACGACTACGACCTCACCGGCCGCAGGGCCGCCATCATCGGCACCGGTGCGACCGCCGTGCAGCTCATTCCCGAACTGGCCAAACGGGTTTCGGCACTCACCGTCTTCCAGCGCACCCCGATCTGGGTGGTGCCCAAGGTCGACGCCCCCATTCCCGCGCCGGTACGGCAGCTGTTCGAGCGCTTCCCGGTGACCCAGCAGGGTGCGCGCCTGGTGAACACCACCATGCTGGAAGCGCTCATGGTGGTCGGGGTGCTGCACTTCAAGCAGGCCAAGCCGCTGAACAAGGCCGCCGCCGCCCTCGCCAAGGCGCATCTGCGAGCGCAGGTGCGCGACAAGGAAACCCGCGCGAAGCTGACCCCCGACTACGACTTCGGCTGCAAGCGGCCCACCTTCTCCAACCACTACTTCAAGACCTTCAACGAACCGCATGTGCGCCTGGAGACCAACTCCATCGACCACATCGAACCCGACGGCATCGTCACCGCGGACGGGCACAAGACCGAGATCGACACCCTGGTGCTGGCCACCGGATTCAATCTGTGGGATGTGAACTTCCCGGCCATCGAGATCATCGGCCGCGACGGGGTGAACCTCGGAAAGTATTGGCGCGACAACCGCTTCCAGGCTTACGAGGGCATCTCGATCCCGAAGTTCCCCAACTTCATCTCGCTCAACAGCCCGTACTCCTACAGCGGCCTGTCGTACTTCACCACCATCGAGGCGCAGATGAAGCATATGGGTCGCCTGTTCGGTGAGATGTTCCGCCGCGGCGCCCAGGTCTTCGAGGTCACCGAGGCGGCCAACGCCGCCTTCCTGGAGTCCGTCACCGACAAGCTGGGCTCCTCGGTGTTCTACGGCGGCCGGTGTTCGACCGCCCGCAGCTACTACTTCAACCAGCACGGCGAAGCGGCGCTGCTGCGCCCCAACAGCACGTTGACCACGCACCGCCACGCGGTGAGCTTCCCGCTGGACGACTACACCTATGAGCGGATCCCCGCCTAGCGCGGGGTGGGGGGATCGGGGCAGCGGAGCCCCCGAACCCCCGGCGGGGTGGGTTCGGGGGCATCCGGACCCGGACTTCGAGGGCCAGGCCCAGCGCACCTCCGGGTGCGGGCACGGCGGCGGTCGGGGCACAGCCGCTCGCCGGGCGAAGCCCGCGGAGGCCCGCGCGGTCGGCGGGTCGGCGCCGGCCGCGCGGCGCGCGCCGCCGGAAAAGGTGGTGCCGATGTGGCAGTGGCTCCGACAGCTGGCAGACTGTGGGGGATACGCACCCATCCGACCATGACTAGGGGCTGACTTCGAGAATGGACCTTCTGCTTCCGCTGCTGTTGGTTGCCTTGCTCGTCCCGATGTTCCTCGGCGTTCGTCGCCAGAAGCGTGAGATGGCCAAGGTCACCGAGATGCAGGACTCCCTGAAGGTCGGCGATCGGGTCACCACCACTTCGGGTCTGTACGGCACCGTCGTCGATCTGGACGACCTCACCGTCGATCTGGAGATCGCCGAGGACGTCGTCACGACCTGGCTACGGCAGTCGATTCGCGAGGTTCGCGCGGACGAGGTGGAGACCACCGAATCCACCGAGCTCACCGAGGCCGCGACCGCGACCGTCGAGGAGACCCCGGCGCAGACCGCCGAGCGCATCGAGTCGACGCCGTCCGACGAGACCACCCGCCTGACCAAGGACTGATCGCCCCGAGCCCCGCTGCCCGCCCGTCAGGGGTGGGCAGCGGGGCCGAGGTGTGTCCGCCCACCCCCGCAACTCTTCCCGCCTAGGAGATACGAACCGTGCCACCTTCCCAGGGATCGGCGCATCCATGGCGCCTGCTCGGCGTCTGGGCCGCGCTGGTGGCCGTGATCTACCTGCTGATCTTCTTCACCGGAGACAAGGCCGCCACCCCGAAACTGGGTATCGACCTGCAGGGTGGTACCCGGGTCACGCTGACCCCGCGCACCCCCGACGGCGGCAAGCCCAGCCAGGACAGCCTGCGCCAGGCACAGAGCATCATCGAGCAGCGCGTCAACGGTCTCGGTGTCTCCGGGTCCGAGGTCGTCATCGACGGTGACAATCTGGTCATCACGGTGCCGGGTGACAGCGGCTCCCAGGCGAAGACCCTCGCCACCACCGCCAAGCTGTATGTGCGCCCGGTGGTCGGCCAGCCGATTCCGGCGCAGCAGCCGGGCCAGCAGCCGCCGGGCGAGCAGGCCCCGCCGCAGGACACGCCCGCACCGGGTGAGACCCCGGCGACCGACGCTCCCGCCGACACCCCGGTGTCCCCGGACGCGCCCGTGACCACCGACGCTCCCGCGCCGGACGGCGCGGAGGCGCCCGCCCCGCAGAACCGGGTGTTCCCGGCGCAGGCCCCGACCGACGAGCCGACGCCGACGGAGGAGCCCGCGCCGACGCAGGAACCCGCGCCGACCACCGAGCCCGCCCCCACGCCGGAGCCGAGCGGCACCCCGCAGGACGTGCAGCAGGAGATCGCCGCCGCGAAGGCCCTGCGGCAGAGCACCGATCCGCAGACCCAGCAGCTGGCCATGCTGTCCATGGATTGCGGCAAGCCGGATCCGCTGGCCGGTAACGACGATCCGAACCTGCCGCTGGTCACGTGCAGCACCGACGGTCAGCTCGTCTACACGCTCGGCCCGAGCCGCCTGGACGGCCAGGAGATCAAGGACGCCTCCGCGGTGCTGGATCCGCAGCAGTCCCGCTGGGTGGTCAACGTCGACTTCAAGTCCGGCGGCTCCGACACCTGGGGCAAGCTGACCAACGAGTTCTACCAGCAGCAGCTGGCCTTCACCCTCGATACGCAGGTCGTGAGCGCCCCGGTGGTGCAGGCCGCCAACCAGTTCGGCGGCAACACCCAGATCTCCGGCAACTTCACCGGCGAGTCCGCCAAGGAGCTGGCCAACCAGCTGAAGTACGGTTCGCTGCCGCTGTCGTTCACCACCTCCGAGGCCGAATCCGTCTCGGCCACGCTGGGCCTGTACTCGCTCAAGGCAAGTCTGATCGCGGGTGCGATCGGCATGGTGCTGGTGCTGCTGTACTGCCTGCTCGTCTATCGACTGCTCGGTCTGCTGGCGGGGTTCTCGCTGCTCATGGCCGGTGCGGCCGTCTACGGCCTGATCGTGCTGCTGGGCCGGTGGATCGGCTTCACCCTCGATCTGGCCGGTATCGCCGGTCTGATCATCGGCATCGGTCTGACCGCCGACTCCTTCGTGGTGTTCTTCGAACGCATCAAGGACGAGATGCGCGAGGGCCGCACCTTCCGCTCGGCGGTGCCGCGCGGCTGGCAGCGCGCCCAGCGCACCAACCTCTCCGGTAAGACGGTCAGCCTCATCGCCTCCGTCGTGCTGTACATCCTGGCCGCCGGTCAGGTGAAGGGCTTCGCGTTCACCCTCGGTGTCACCACCGTGCTGGACGTGATCGTGCTGTACCTGGTGACCGCGCCGCTGATGATGATGGCGTCCAGGTCACCGTTCTGGGCCAAGCCCTCGGTCAACGGTCTCGGCGTGGTGTCGCAGATCGCCCGTGAGCGCAAGGCCGCCGCTGCCGCCGTCGCGGCCAGGGAGGCGTGAGGATGAGCAACTCGGTGATGGACTCCGACATCGACTACGTGGAACCGACCGACGCGCCGCGTCACGGATTCTTCGAACGGCTCTACACCGGCACCGGCGGATTCGAGATCGTCGGCCGCCGGAAGTTCTTCTACGCGCTGAGCGCTGCCTTCGTGCTCATCTCGCTGCTGAGCATCGCGGTGCGCGGCTTCACCCTCGGCATCGACTTCGCCGGTGGTTCGCGCATCCAGCTGCCCGCCGAGGGGACCAGCGTGGAGCAGGTGGAGCAGGTGTACCGCGACACCCTCGGCCACGATCCGGTGGTCGTGCAGCAGGTGGGCTCCGGGGCGACCTCCACCATCCAGCTGCGGTCCGACACGCTGGACGCCGCCGACTCCGCGCGGCTGCAGAACGCGCTGTTCGAGGCGTTCCAGCCGAAGGACACCTCGGGCAATCCCAGTCCGGCGGCCATCAGCATCGCCGAGATCAGTGAGACCTGGGGTGGTCAGGTCACCCGGCAGGCGGTGATCGCGCTGCTGGTGTTCGTGGCCCTGACCATGATCTATATCGCGATCCGCTTCGAACGCGATATGTCCGTCGCGGCCATCACCTCACTGTTCTTCAACCTCATCGTGACCGCGGGCATCTACTCGCTGGTCGGTTTCGAGGTGACCCCGGCGGCGGTGATCGGTCTGCTCACCATTCTGGGCTTCGTGCTCTACGACAATGTCGTCGTCTTCGACAAGGTCGAGGAGAACACCCGCGGCGTTCTGCATCTGACCCGGCGCACCTATGCCGAACAGGCCAACCTGGCGGCCAACCAGACGCTGATGCGCTCGATCTCCACCACCGTCATCGGCATTCTGCCGATCATCGGCCTGCTGGTGATCGCGGTGTGGATGCTCGGCGTCGGCACCCTCAAGGATCTCGCGCTGGTGCAGCTGGTCGGCATGATCGTCGGCACCTACTCGTCGATCTTCTTCGCGGTGCCGCTGCTGGTGAGCATCAAGGAACGCTTCGGGCCGGTGGCCGCGCACACCAGGAAGGTGCTCGCCAAGCGCTCCGGCGCGACGACCACCCGGGTGGGTTCCGCCGCCGCCCAGCGCGCGGGAGTGGCGAGCCGCCCCGTCGCCGCGCGCGAAGCATCGGCCCCGCGCTCGCGGACGTCGGAGGGACCGCGCCCCGGCGCCCGGCCGAGCGGAAAACGACACAAGCGACGGCACTGAGCGCAGGGGGTAACAGGAGTGGGACGGCGCGAAACCCGAGCGGCGGAACACGAGAGGGACAAGGGCGCGCACCGGCTTCCCAGACCGGTGCCCCCCCGGGCGGATACCGCCGCCCGCGCGACCGAGTCCGAAACGCACGCTGAGGAATCCGCCCCGCGCGGCACCGCTGGTGGGGCACCGGAACATGCGGAGTGTGCGGCCGATACCGCCGTGTGCGGCACTGCTGCCTGGGTGGTGCCTCCCGCGCCAGATAACGCCACTAGTGCAGCTGAGCCTGGCGCGACCGAGTCTGGTGCGTGTGCGTCCGGGTCTGGTGCGCGGGCGTCCGGGTCTGGTGCGTGCGCGTCCGGGTCTGGTGCGCGGGCAACCGAGATCGGCGCGTGGGCAACCGAGCCGGGCGCGCGGGCATCCGAGTCCGCAGCGTGCGAGACGGAATCCGCCGGGCGCACCGCGGCCGGAGGCGTGGAACAGGCGGTGCACCCGACCGACACCGGGGCAGCTCTGACCGGCGGGCGCGCGTGGCGGGTCGGACGTCCGGCGCGGGCGCGTCGGTCGGTGCGCGGTGCGGCCGTGGTGGCCGCGGGTGCGGTGGCGGCCGGGGCGCTGGTGGGCTGCGCCGGGAAGAATCAGGTGCCGTCCATCGGCTACGGCGTCGACGCGGTGGTGGCCTCCTACAACGGTGGCACCACCCTCGGGGCCAACAGCGGTACGGCGGCGGTGTTCTCGCGCGTGCTGACCGGCTTCTTCTACACCGGTCCGGACGGGCAGCCGGTCGCCGACACCGATACCGGCACCGCCAAGGAGGTGCCGGGGGAGACGCAGACCATCCAGTACCGGCTCAATCCGGATGGTGTCTGGTCCGACGGCACCCCGACGTCCTGCGACGATCTGGTGCTGGCCTGGTCGGCGCGGGGCGGCCGCTTCACGAAACCCGGTCCGGGCGGGCCGGTTCCGCTCTTCGACGCCGCCAGCACGCTCGGCTACTCCGATATCGAGCGGGTGGAATGCCAGCCCGGCTCCAAGGACGCCACCGTGACCTTCCGGCCGGGCCGCACCTACGCCGACTGGAAGACGCTGTTCAGCGCCGGTGAACTCATGCCCGCCCACGTGGCGGCGCAGGCGGCGAACGTGCCGAACGCGGCCACCGCGCTGCTCTCCGGGGACACCGCGGCGGCCGAGCGGATCGCCGAGTTCTGGAATACCGGCTGGACCCTCACCGCCGGGAAGATCGACGCCACCCTGCTCCCGTCGTCGGGACCGTATCGGATCGAATCGTTCACCGCCGACGACGGCCTGGTGCTGGTGAAGAACGAGAAGTGGTGGGGCAATGCCGCCAAGACGCCGCGGATCGTGGTGTGGCCCAAGAACTTCGACCTGAAGTCCAAGGTCGCCGACAAGGAGGTCGGCGTACTCGACATCGGTGCCGGCTCGCTGGGTGACGCGGACCTGAGCGGCTTCACGGTGGGGAACATGCCCAGTCGCGGCGCCGAACAGCTGGTGCTGTCGACCGGCGGCGTCCTCACCTCGCCGGAGGCGCGGCGCGCGCTGGCGCTGTGCACCCCGCGTCAGGAGCTCTACAACCAGCTCGGCCATCCGGATTTCGAGGTGGATTCGGGGCTGGGTGCCGGACCGCTGGATTCGCGCACCCTGCAACAGGATTCGCTGTACTACTCGGCGGTGACCGGCGCGGCGGACCGGTACGAGAATCCCGATGTCGCCGCGGCGAAGAAGGCCCTGGGCGCGGCGAACCTCCAGAATCCGACCATTCGCGTCGGTTACTCGGCGCCCGACGAGCGGCGCGCGCGGACCATCCAGCTCATCGCCGAGTCGTGCAAGGCCGCCGGCATCACGGTGGTGGACGCCTCGACGCCGGACTTCACGGCGGCCCGGCTACGCGAGGGCGCGGTGGACGCCGTACTGGCCGGGACCGCGGCCGCACCGGGCCCGGCCGGGTCGCTGCCGGGCGTGGCCGCCGTCGCGGCGCTGCACAGCGGCCAGGGCCTCGATTTCGGCGGTTTCGTCAACCCCCGCTACGATGCCATCGCGGATCAGCTTGCGGCGGAGCGAAACTCGACGGTAGTGCTGAATCTGTTGACCGAGCAGGAGAACCTGCTGTGGAACGAGATGCCGTCGATCCCGCTGTTCGCCACACCGCGCACCATCGCCTTCGGTGACGGTATGGAGAACGGAATCGCCAACCCCACCCGGGCCGGTGCGGGCTGGAACATGGACCGCTGGGTACTGAAGCGGTGAGGCTGCGGCGTGGTGACGAGGAGTGGGTGTAGATGAGCAAGCACGAACTGGTGGAGACGCCCGAGCGGGTCGGTGAGCGGGCTGCGCGGGCCGAGGCGGCGGTGCAGCGGCTGACCCGCTGGCACGACGACTTCCCGACCCCGGGTGTGCGGTTCGCGGATCTGACGCCGGTATTCGCCGATGCCGAGGGCTACCGGGCGGTCCTGGACTGTCTGGCCGCGTGCGCGCCGGACGCCGATCTGGTGGCGGGCGTGGACGCGCGTGGCTTCCTGCTGGGTGCGGGTGTGGCGGCGCTGCTGGGTACCGGCGTGATCGCGGTGCGCAAGGCGGGCAAGCTGCCGCCGCCGGTGTTCTCCCGCGAGTACTCGCTCGAATACGGTTCCGCCGCCCTCGAGATTCCCGCCGACGGCGTGGAACTGCGGGGGCGCAAGGTGCTGCTGCTCGATGACGTGCTGGCCACCGGTGGCACGCTCGCGGCCGCCGCGGACATCTTCACCGAGGCCGGGGCGCAGGTCGTCGCCGCCGCGGTGGTCCTCGAACTGGGCTTCCTCGGCGGGCGGGATCGTCAGGGCGACTATCCGCTGACCTCCGTGGTCAAGCTCTGACGGTCGGAATCGGCGTCACCTGGTGCCGGAGACCAGCCGGGCCAGGATGCCGGTGACGACGAGCCAGAAGACGGCGGCCAGTCCGTAGTCCAGCACGATGTCGAGATTGGCGTTCCCGGTCTCGAACAGCCCCGGGAAGAACAGCGCCAGCGGTTCGGCCAGGTTCTCGATGAATCGATAGAACGGATTGGTCTCGTCGGCATCGAACACCCGCAGCAGGATGTAGATGCCCTCGATCAGTGCGAAGACCGCACCGACCGTACTGATGATCCGAGCGGCGGTGCTCTCGCGGTAGTACGTGTACGGCATACGTTCGAAATTCCCCGCTCGCGCCGGTCGAAACAGCCCCTGACGGGCATCGAGACCGAAACGTTCTGATCAGTCCGCCGAGCTGGGCGCGATGATCCACACCTCCCAGCCGTAGCGGTCGACGCCGACGGCCGCCGGTGCCGCCGCCAAGGCGAGGGTGGCCACCACGGTGACCAGGACGGTGACCCGGCGGGCGCGCGGCGACAGGTGTACCGGGCGCCGGGGCGGGGGATGGTCGTGCGCACGCCCGCTCATGGCCGGACCCTCGATGCGGTCCGGCGGGCGCGGATCCGGCGGCGTACGTCGGGCACCCGCACCAGATACGACGGCCGAACAGCACCGCCACGAGCACGGCCGGACCGATTCCGAGGAAGGCGACGTGCACGGCCGCGCACAGCACCACGCCGTGCGTGAGCCGGTGCAGCATCGTCCACTGGCGGCCGAGTAGGCGTTGCGACCACCGCTGGGAGGTGAGCGCCAGCGGAATGGTGAGTATCGCGGCGGCGGTGCCGGCGGCCAGGAACGCGCTGCCCGCCACCCCGTCCAGGATGCTTCCGGAGGTGGCGGCCACGACCAGTTCGAGGAGTGCGAAACCGCAGGTCCACAGCCCCAGATCGCGGCGAAGGGGGACGTGCCAGCGCCAGCCGGTCACGGTGGCCACCGGCGTCACCGCCATGGTGGCGGTGAGGGCGAACAGCGCGGACGATCCGACGATATCGGGGGCCTCGGCGGCCAGCGCCGCACGCCACCGCCCGGGATCGGTGAGCACCTGCTGCGCCGCCCGCCAGGCCCGTTGCCTGCGATATTGGTGGCGGGCGACCTGGTCCTCGATCCGGCTCGGCACCGCTGCCGCCGGGGAGATCGGGAGGTGGTGCTGACCGCGCGGCAGTTCGCATTGCTGGAATGCCTCATGCGGCGGGCGGGAGAGGTGGTGTCGAAAACCGAGATCCTGGACCAGGTGTGGGACAGCAACTACCGCGGCGACGACAATATCGTGGAGGTGTACGCCCGCCGCCTGCGTCGCAAGGTGGATCTTCCGTTCGGGCGCAGCGCGATCGAAACCCTCCGCCGGGTGGGGTACCGGTGCCATCCGTACGGCGGTTGAGGTTGCCGCGCCCGAGCATACGGGCCAGGATCACCGCAATCGCCTGTGCGGCCATCGCGCTCGTGCTGATCACCGCTCTGACGGCGGCGCTGTTCGCGGTGGGGCAGCTGCTGGACGGCCACGTGCGCGCCCGTGCGGCCGGGATGGCCGACCTGCTCGCCGGGGCGCGGTCGTCCGAGATGCGGGAGCGGATCGCGGCCGGTGCGGCGAACTCGAGCTTGCCCGCGCGCATCCCGGTGCCACCGATTGGTCGCGCGTCACCGCCGAGCTGCTCGCGGACAACCGGCGCATGGAGCGCATCGTGCGGGATCTCCTGCTGCTGGCCGGAATCGAGGCGGTGCGCGAACCCGGCACGGCGGTGGATCTGGACGAGGTGGTGGCGAACGAGATGGCACGTGCGCGCGCACTCGCGCCCGGAGTCGAGTGGTCGGCGGTGTTGCTGCCGGTCGAAATCGAGGGCAGGCCTGGGGAACTGAGTCGCCTGGCGGCGAATCTGCTGGAGAAGGCCGTGCGCTACGCGGTGGAGCGGGTCACCGTGGAGCTCACCGTGCGCGGCGATGCGGCGCGGTTGGTCGTCGCCGACGACGGCCCCGGTATCGCGCCGTCGGATCGGGAGCGGGTGTTCGAGAGCTTCACCCGGGTCGACGGCGCGCGCCGCCGATCACACGGCGGGGCCGGTCTGGGCCTGGCCATCGTCCGGGAGATCGCCGCGGCGCACGGCGGGGTCGTCGCAGTCGATGACGGGCCGAACGGTGGTACCCGCTTCACGGTCGAGTTGCCGGGTGTTGTCGATGCCGGGCAGTTCAGAGCCGGGCCACCAGCCGGGCCAGGAAACTGGTGACGACCAGCCAGAAGATGGCGGCCAGGCCATAGTTCAACACCACGTCGAGCTTGGCGCTGTCGGTGCGGAAGAGACCGGGGAAGAACAACGCCAGGGGGTCCGCCCAGGACTTGACGAAGGTGTAGAGCTTGTTGGCCGGATCGGCCTCGAGGACGAACAGCAGGATGTAGACGGCCTCGACGACCGCGAAGAGTGTTCCGACGCCGCCGATGATGCGGGCGGTGCCCTCATTGGTGCGATATGAAGCGGCCATAGCGCAGGGTATTCCCGCCACGCCGAGCCGCAGAACCGGCCGCGCGCGTGTCGCTATCGATTCGCCGCCACGTCGTGAGCTGGGTCTCGAAATAATCCCTTGCGCGGTCGGATCGGTCTGGATAGCTTGGGAGCGTCTCATTGCCGCACGATCGGAGTTGTGCACGTTGATCTTCTGAGGTAGCGCCCCGGTGGCCCGCACTCGCGCGCCGCGTTCGCTGTCGCCTACCTCCAGGAGTGTGCATGTCCAGTACGTTTGTCGTTTCCATTTCCGATCTCGCCTTCACCTGGCCCGACGGCACACCCGTCTTCGACGGTCTCGACGCGGGCCTCGGACCGGGGCACATCGGTCTGGTCGGGAGCAACGGTGCGGGTAAATCCACGCTGTTGCGCCTGATAACCGGTGAGTTGCTCCCGCAGCGTGGCTCGATCACCACACCCGAGCACCTGGGGTATCTGCGGCAGGATCTCGGACTGTCCGCCGGACAGCGCGTCGACGCGGTGCTCGGTATCGCCCCGGTGCGGAAAGCGCTGCACCGCATCGAATCCGGTACGGGCACCGAGGCCGACTTCGAGCTGATCGGCACCCGCTGGGATGTCGAGGAGCAGGCCGTTGCCCTGTTGGGCAAGCTCGGATTGCCTTATGTCGCCGGGGATGTCACACAGTTGGACCGGCGTCTCGACACCCTCTCCGGCGGAGAGACCGTCCTGCTCGGCCTGATCGCCGAACTGCTGCGCGAACCCGAGGTGCTGGTGCTCGACGAGCCCACCAACAACCTGGACCGGGTGGCCCGGCAACGGCTCTACGAGGTGATCGGGCAGTTCTCGGGCACGGTGCTCACGGTCAGCCACGACCGCGAACTGCTGGAGCGCGTGGACGGCATCGCCGAACTGCGTCAGGGCGAGATCCGCTGCTTCGGCGGAAATTTCAGCGAGTACGAGCGCATCGTGGCGGCCGAGCAGGCGGCGGCCCGGGCGGCCGTCCGCGACGCCCGCGGCGATGTGCGCAAGCAGGCGCGGGAACTGGTCGAGGCGCGGATCAAACTCGACCGCCGCCTGCGCTACGGCCAGAAGATGTGGGATACCAAGCGGGAACCCAAAGTCGTGATGGCCGAACGCAAACGCCAGGCCCAGGTGTCGGCGGGCAAGTTGCGCAACAACCACATCGGCAAGCTCGAGGAGGCCAAGGATCAGCTCACCCAGGCGCAGGAACTGCTGCGCGACGACCGGGAGATTCGTGTCGATCTGCCCGCCACCCTGCTCTACCCCGGACAGGATGTCATCGACCTGGAGGAGGTGACCCTCGCCAACGGCCCGGTGGTGACCCTGAAGGTCTCCGGACCGGAGCGGATCGCCCTCACCGGCCGCAACGGCTCCGGCAAAACCACGCTCCTGCACCGCATCCGGGACGAATCGCCGAAGGTGCCCTGGCGCATGCTGCCGCAGCGCCTCGATATCTTCGACGAGTCGAAGACGGTGTTCGAGAATGTGGCCGCCGCCGCGCCGCACGCGTCCGCGGAACGGATTCGAGCCCAACTGGCCCGCTTCCTGTTCCGGGGCACGGACGCCGATGTGGCCGCCGAGGCACTGTCGGGTGGGGAGCGGCTGCGGGCGGCGCTGGCCATGCTGCTGCTGGCCGAACCCGCGCCGAAGCTGCTGCTGCTCGACGAGCCCACCAACAACCTGGACCTGCCCAGCCTGCGGCATCTCACCGAGGCCCTCGCCGCGTTCCAGGGTGCGCTCATCGTGGTCAGCCACGATCCGCGCTTTCTCGACGAGATCGGGGTCACCCGCCGCATGGAGCTGTCGGCACACGGATTGGCCGAAATCCCGTCCGAGTAGCGAGGTTTGGCCGGGTGCTGCGGCTCCGAGGAGAGGGGCGGCGTCGGGTGCGGAGCAATCCGTACGCAACGCCGCCCCGAACACGGTAGAAAGGGGGGGTGATCACGTCGGTATGGGCACGTCCGGACGGGCGGTAGTCACCGTCGGCGACCCCGAGACGAAACCCGGACTAAAGTTGGTGGTCCGGGTGGTTGCACGGTCCGATATGGTGTTCCGATCGCGGCCGGGAGAGGTGGTGTGGCATGACTCAGCATTTGGAACAGGCGAATGCCGGGCAATCGAACAATGACGCATCGGCCACCCCGCCCACCCCTAATTCCATGCCCCAGCGCCAGGGCGATCCGACATCACAGCGGCAGGGCGATCCGGCGGCTCAGCGGCAGGGCGATCCGGCCGCTCAGCGCCAGGCCGGTGCGACGGCACAGCGCCCGGGCGTCCCCGTGGCGCAACGCCAGGGCGGCGCGCCCGCCGCGGTGCCGACCTCCGCCTCCCGGCGCGTGCGCGCCCGCCTGGCCCGCCGCATGACCGGCCAGCGCGGAATCGCCGCCGTCAAGCCGGTGCTCGAACCCCTCGCGACCGTCCATCGCGAGCTGTATCCGAAGGCCAACCTGCAGCTGTTGCAGCGGGCCTTCGACGTGGCCGACGAGAAGCACGCGCATCAGTTCCGCAAATCCGGCGATCCGTACATCACCCATCCGCTGGCGGTGGCCAATATCCTGGCCGAGCTGGGCATGGACACCACCACGCTGGTGGCCGCGCTGTTGCACGACACCGTCGAGGACACCGGCTACTCGCTCGACGAGCTGACCGGTGAATTCGGTCAGGAGGTCGCGCACCTGGTCGACGGCGTCACCAAGCTGGACAAGGTGAACCTGGGCGCGGCCGCCGAGGCCGAGACCATTCGCAAGATGATCATCGCTATGGCCCGCGACCCGCGCGTGCTGGTGATCAAGGTGGCCGACCGGCTGCACAATATGCGCACCATGCGGTTCCTGCCGCCGGAGAAGCAGGCCAAGAAGGCCCGCGAAACCCTCGAGGTGATCGCGCCGCTGGCGCACCGGCTCGGTATGGCGACCGTCAAATGGGAGCTGGAGGATCTCGCCTTCGCGATCCTGCACCCCAAGAAGTACGACGAGATCGTGCGCCTGGTCGCCGACCGCGCGCCCTCCCGCGACACCTACCTGGCCAAGGTGCGCGCCGAGATCGTCAACACCCTCGCCGCCAGCCGGATCAATGCCATCGTCGAGGGCCGCCCCAAGCACTACTGGTCGATCTACCAGAAGATGATCGTCAAGGGTAAGGACTTCGACGACATCCACGACCTGGTCGGCATCCGCATCCTCTGCGACGAGGTGCGCGACTGCTATGCCGCGGTGGGCGTGGTGCACTCGCTGTGGCAGCCCATGGCGGGCCGGTTCAAGGACTACATCGCCCAGCCGCGCTACGGCGTCTACCAGTCGCTGCACACCACCGTGGTGGGTCCGGACGGCAAACCCCTGGAGGTGCAGATCCGCACCCAGGACATGCACCGGACCGCCGAGTTCGGCATCGCCGCGCACTGGCGGTACAAGGAGACCAAGGGCAAGCACTCCAACGATTCGACCGAGGTCGACGACATGGCGTGGATGCGGCAGCTGCTGGACTGGCAGCGGGAGGCCGCCGACCCGGCCGAGTTCCTGGAGTCGCTGCGCTTCGATCTGAAATCGCCCGAGATCTTCGTGTTCACCCCCAAGGGCGATGTGATCACGCTGCCGCAGAAATCCACCCCGGTGGATTTCGCCTACGCCGTGCACACCGAGGTCGGCCACCGCTGTATCGGCGCGCGCGTGAACGGCCGCCTGGTCGCGCTGGAACGGCAGCTGGAGAACGGCGAGGTCGTCGAGATCTTCACCTCCAAGGCGCAGAACGCCGGACCCAGCCGCGACTGGCAGAACTTCGTGGTCTCCCCGCGCGCCAAGGCCAAGATCCGGCAGTGGTTCGCCAAGGAGCGCCGCGAGGAGGCCCTCGAAGCGGGCAAGGAGGCCATCAGCAAGGAGGTCCGCCGCTCGGGCCTGCCGTTGCAGCGCCTGATGAGCGCCGACGCCATGTCGGCGCTGGCCCACGAACTGCACTACGCCGATATCTCGGCGCTGTACGCCGCGGTCGGCGAGAGCCAGGTGTCGGCGCACCACGTGGTGCAGCGGCTCATGGCGCAGCTCGGCGGCGTCGGCGATGTGGAGAACGAACTCGCCGAACGGTCCACGCCCTCAACGGTTCCCGCGCGCCAGCGCGGCACCGGCGATGCGGGCGTGGAAATTCCGGGCGCGTCCGGCACGGTGGCCAAGCTGGCCAAATGCTGCACGCCGGTGCCGGGCGACGAGATCATGGGCTTCGTGACCCGCGGCGGCGCGGTCTCGGTGCACCGCACCGACTGCACCAACGCCGACTCGCTGCGCAGTGAGCCAGAACGCATCATCGAGGTGAAGTGGGCCCCGTCCCCGTCCTCGGTCTTCCTGGTCGCGATTCAGATCGAGGCCCTGGACCGCACCCGCCTGCTCTCCGACGTCACCAAGGTGCTCGCCGACGAGAAGGTCAATATCCTCTCCGCCTCGGTCATGACCTCCGGCGACCGGGTGGCCATCTCCAAGTTCACCTTCGAGATGGGCGACCCGAAGCACCTGGGCCACCTGCTCAATGTGGTCCGCAATGTGGAGGGCGTCTACGACGTCTACCGCGTCACCTCCGCGGCCTGACCTCCCCGTCCGATCCGGGGACGACGCCAGCTAGGCTGGCTCGTCCCCGGAACGAGGAGAGTTCATGACGACGTTCGAGAATGTCACCGTCACCAAGAAGGCCAATGTCTACTTCGACGGCAAGTGCCTCAGCCACGATATCGAGCTGGCCGACGGCACCCGCAAATCCGTGGGGACGATTCTCCCGGCCACGCTGACATTCGACACCGGCGCGCCCGAGGTCATGGAACTGCTCGACGGTGAGTGCCGGATCACCCTCGCCGGGGCGAGCGAGGCCGTCACCTACCGGGGCGGGCAGTCCTTCGACGTGCCCGCGAACAGCTCTTTCCAGATCGAGGTGCTCTCGCCGGTGCACTACGTCTGCCACTACGGCTGAGTGTCCGTGCCGCGCGGCCACTGCGGGACGGGACACAGTATCCGTCCCGGGTGGCCGCGATGAGCTATAGTGCTGGAGTCGAGTACTGATCTTGTGCTCATTCCGTCGTGGATGTCTTTCTTTCGTGCACCGCTGCGGTCACCCCAGATGCTCGAAAGGCACCCCCAATACCCATGACGACTCGTTCATCGAGCCCTGCCACCACCTTCGCCGCTCTCGGCCTGCGCACCGACCTGATCGACGCGCTGTCCGCGAACGGGATCACCGCGCCCTTCCCGATTCAGGCGGCCACGCTGCCCGACACCCTGGTGGGTCGCGACGTGCTGGCGCGCGGCAAGACCGGCAGCGGCAAAACCCTCGCCTTCTCCATTCCGATGGTGCACCGGCTCGCCGGCGTGGCTGTCACGCCCGCCCGTCCGGCCGGGCTGATCCTGGCCCCCACACGTGAGCTGGCGACCCAGATCGCCGCCACCCTCGAACCCATGGCCACCGCGTGCGGACTGCGGGTGACGACCATCTTCGGTGGCGTCCCGCAGAATCGGCAGGCGCGCGCGCTGAAGACCGCGCAGATCGTGGTGGCCTGCCCCGGCCGCCTCGAGGACCTCATGAAGCAGGGCCTGGTCTCGCTGGACGCGGTGCGCATCACCGTGCTCGACGAGGCCGACCATATGGCCGATCTCGGCTTCCTACCCGGCGTGACCCGTATTCTCGCGGCCACTCCGGATACCGGCCAGCGGCTGCTGTTCTCCGCCACCCTGGACAACGGCGTGAACAAACTGGTCAAACGCTTCCTGCGAAACCCGCTGTCGCACAGCGTGGATGAAGCGCATTCGCCGGTTCCGGCCATGACCCACCACATCTTCGAGGTCACCGACGCCGGCGCCAAACGCGATCTGGTGCAGGTGCTGGCCTCCGGCACCGGCCGCCGCATCCTGTTCATGCGCACCAAACACCACGCCCGCCGCCTGGCCAAACAGCTGACGGCCGTTGGCATTCCCGCCACCGACCTGCACGGCAACCTCTCCCAGGCGGTGCGCGACCGCAACCTCGCCGCCTTCGCCGCGGGTACCGCGCGCGTACTGGTCGCCACCGATATCGCCGCCCGCGGTGTGCACGTGGACGACGTGGAACTGGTCGTCCACGTGGACCCGCCCGCCGAACACAAGGCGTACCTGCACCGTTCCGGTCGCACCGCCCGCGCGGGCAGCTCCGGCGATGTGGTGACCGTGGTCCTGCCCGAGCAGCGCCGGGACGTCGCCGCCCTGCTTCGCAAGGCGGCCATCACCGCCACCCCGCAACGGGTGACCGGGAATTCGGCCGAGGTGACCACCCTGGTCGGCCCCATCGCCCCGCTGGTGACCGCCCGCCCCGAGCCCGCCGCGACATCGCCGGAACGCGATCGGCGTCCCGCCGCCCGCAAGGCCGCGGCGTCCGATGCCCGCCGTGCCCACTCCGGTCGCACCCGCGGCACGGGCGAATCCTCCGGCCGCGGCCGCCACACCGGTACCGGAACCGCCACCCGCACGGCCGATTCGCGCGGCAGTGGCCCCCAGGCTCCGGCCCGTCCACCGCGCACGCGTCACGCCGACCGGTCGGCTACGCGCGCTGCCGAGTCGGCCCGTACCGGCTCGGAGACACCGGCTCGCGGTGGCCGACCGCGTCATGCCGACCGGGCCACCGCCGATTCGAGCGGTACTCGGTCGCAAGCTCCGAGGCGCGCCGTCCGGCCGCAGGGGTCGCCACACGCCGACCGCGCCGCTGAGCCGGGTCGTACGCGGTCACAGTCTGCGGCCCGCCCGCAGCGTGCGCGCACCGGTGGCCAGGCCGCCGCCCGCCAAACCGGCCGCCGCTGATTCGAGAGGCGCTCGCTGGCTCGGGCCGCCCGCAGCGCGCGCGCCATGCCGACCGGTCCGCCACGCGTGCTGTCGAAGTCGTTCCGCGCTCGCTCGGAAGCCTTGGCTCGTGCGGACCGCTCGCAGCGCATGCGCTGCGCGGGGTCAGCGTAGAGCCCAGCAGACCGGGCACCGCTGACTCGAGCGGCAGGTCGCCCGCAGGCACCAGTGTGTGCAGCGGACGTGCCGTCACTCGCGTAGCCGAGTACAGGCACCGGCCGCGGATTGCGGGGCGCACGGGCAGGGGAAGGTCGACGTCCTCCCCCGTGCTGAAGGGCGGGATTCGGACCAGCGCTGTGGCGCGCCCTCGGTGCGTTCGTGGTTCATCGGGCCGTGCGTTCGGCGTGCGCCATACGGCCGAACGGCGTATCCATGACCGGCGCGGCGGAACCCACCGCCCCTCCACAACCGTGTGAGCTGTCCGCCCGCGCTGCGGCCAAGACGTGCTGCGCGCTGCATGCGGGTGAGCATCGACCGGCCGCATCGTGCACCGGAGGTCGGTTCGCGGTTCGCCGGACCGGCCGCCGGTGCACGGATCGCTTCGCCGTCCGAGGACGGTGGCCGGGCGGCGCACGGCCGGCTGTCGCCGATCCGGTTGGCCGGTCCGGAGTGGGCCGTCAGTACAGAATGCCCTGGGGCTGAACGCCGTTCGGGCAGGCGAAGGCGCCGACCGCGCCCGCGCCGTGCGGGGGGATGAGGCCTGATACGGCGTATTGGGGGCCGTTCGGGCATACCTCGGTGCCGGTGACGGTCTGCGGTTGGTCGGTGGTGTTGTAGCAGAACGCTCCGGCGCAGTAGACGCCGGCGGGGATGCCCGCGTTGGCGGTCGCGGTGGACAGTGCTACCGCCGACACGGTGGCCGCGGCGGCGAGCAGGCCGTATCCGAGTCGTTTCATGACCCGGACCGCTGCTGCATCTCGGCCTCGGTGGCGGGGCGGGAGACCGATACCTGGGTCGGCATCTGGATGGGGCCGTGCAGGGTGATGCGCATCCAGCCGTCGGGCATCGACCCCGCGATGGCGGCGTCGGAACTGATCGTATTGCCGACCTCGTTCTTTCCGGCCGGAGACCAGCCCGGGAGGGCGACCTGAGCGAGGGCGGGGCCCAGGTTCATGGACGCGACGGCGGCGGCTTCGCCCTGGTTCAGGGTCACCGATGCCGCGCCGGGCTGCGGATCCACCGTCAGTGCCGAGGCCGTTCCGCCGCCGATGGCGGTCGCGATGCCCGCCGTGCCGAGTAGGACGAGTACTGCGGATTTCTTGTGCATTCGAACTCCCCTGTGCGAGTCGATGAGATCGCCGCCCCGAACGAGCGGTAGCTAGATATTTGCTGACGCTCGTTGTTCGGGCTAGATGTTGCCCCCGTTTCATGAGCCTTCTCACAGGCGTTAGCGGCGCCGCATTTGATGGTATGTGCGTACCAAATACGTGGTACGTTGATACCATCAACGAGGATGAAGGGGTGGTCATGGCCAAGATCGGGCGATTCGCCAATGACGCGGCACGGGCGGAGTATCTGGCGATGTACGAGGCGGCGGAGGGGTTGTGGCCGCTGCCGGTGACGCAGGCCGAAATCGCGACGTCATTCGGTTCGACGCATGTGCGGTGGTCGGGGGAGGGGGACGGGATTCCGATCGTGCTGCTGCACGGTGTCGGATCCAACGGCCTGGCCTGGCATTACGTCATCGAGGATCTGGCTCGCGATCGGGTGGTCTACGCGCTGGACACCATCGGCACCGCGGGTCGGAGCGTGCAGAGGGCACCACTGACCCGGGAAGCTGACTTCGCGGTGTGGGTGAACGAGGTGCTGGCGGGGCTGGGGCTGGAACGCGTGCACCTGGTGGGCTATTCGCACGGAGCCTGGCACGCGAGTCTGGTGGCGCTGCACGACGCGGGGCGGCTGGCCAGCGTGACGCTCGTCGAGCCGGGTGGGATGTTCACCAAGCCGCCGTGGCGGGTGCTGCTGAAGATGATCCGCTTCGGAATGGGCGGACGCTCGGACGCGAATATGCGAAAGATGATGGCGTGG
This sequence comes from Nocardia sp. CC213A, assembly GCF_030766805.1. Taxonomy (NCBI): domain Bacteria; kingdom Bacillati; phylum Actinomycetota; class Actinomycetes; order Mycobacteriales; family Nocardiaceae; genus Nocardia; species Nocardia sp. CC213A. The sequence continues at coordinate 79,144 of NZ_JASFXA010000005.1, read as the reverse complement.
CTCAGCCCCGGGGTCGAGGTGACCGAGCAGGAGTTCGCGGTCGCCAAGGCGGCGCTGCGCTACCGGATGGGAATCGGGTGGGCGCGGGTGCTGAAAGACGCCGATTTGCGGGCGATCACGGTGCCGACCCTGGTCGTCTTCGGCGGCGACTCCCTGGTCACCGATGCCGAGGTGGCCAGCCGCAGGATCGTCGAGAACATTCCGAACGGTGAGACCCAGGTGTATCCCGGCCGGGGACACGGGGTGTTCTACGAGATTCCGCAGCGGGTCGCGGCGCGGATACTCGCCTTCGCCGCCCGCCATGAAGCGTCGAACAGCGCTGTCCCGGAATAGTTCTCCGTCGCGCGGTGCGCTCGTCGGACGCGGGGCGCGCTCGTGGCTAACCGCAACGGCGGCTCACTTCGACGGCAGCTCACTTCAACGGCAGCTCACTTCAACGGCAGCGCGCCCTCCATGCCGCCCACATCGGTGACCTTCCAGTCGGCATTGCGGTCGACGGTGACGTTGTAGGTCACCGTCGTCTGCGCCCCGTCGGGGTTCTGGGCATTGGTGGAGCTGACATTGACGAAGACGTTGACCTTGTAGATGCCACCGGATTCCGACACCACCTTGGCCGTGATGGGCATGGCGGTGGAGGTCCACCGCAGCGGCGCGATGATCTCCTGCAGGGCCGGGGCGCTGGCGTCGAACTTGTTGGCCAGCGCGGGTGCCGTGTTGTGCTTGAGCCGCACCACCCAGGCATCGAAGTCGGCGAAGTTCACCGTGGACGCCCCCACGGCGTAGTCGGTGGCCACCTGTTCGGCGCGGTCGGTGGCGGCGGCGACCGCGTCGCGCTCGGCGATGTCGTTGCGCGCCACCAGGAGCAGCACCCCGAACGCGGCGGCCACCACCGTGACCACCGCGACCGCCGCGGCCCAGCGCAGCGTGGTCAGCGGAATGGCCACCGTGCGCGGAACCGGTCGCGCCCCGGCGGATTCACGTCGGCGTCGCGGGGTGGTGCGCTTGGTCAGATCGACGGTCATGACGGACTCCTGTCGGTCAGTTGACGGTGATTCGCAGGCGCAGCGTGCCGTCGGGTGTGGTGGCGTGCAGCGCCTGGGCGATGAGGCTGCCGAGATCGAGTTGGCTCACCAGCGGCGGAACCAGCGCCAGCACCGGTTCCAGCAGCGGGATCAGCGGTGCCAGTTCGGGTCCCATCCGGTCGACGCGGACGGTGAGCTCCCGCAGGAAGGGAGCGAGACCGATGGTGTCGGGAGTGTGCACCAGGAAGGATTCGGGCAGATTGCCCGCGCGGATGACGCGGGCGATGGAGTCGGCCACATCGATGACCCGGGGCCCGAATTCGGCCCACGGCTCCGATGCCTGGATGAGCGCCGGACCCGACCATGCCATATCGCTCGCATTGGCCTGCAGCGCGATGAGCAACTGCCGGATCACGTCGGTGCGGGCCAGCAGCGTCGCCGCCAGCAGATCGGTGGCCCGGGACAGCTGCGGAATCACCGCCTCGGTGTTCTCGGTCGCCGCGGTGAGGGTCTCGACAATGGAGGCGAGCGCCGTCGGATCCAGCTGCCGCAGCAGTTCGGTGGTGGTGCGGGCGATATCCGGAATCGACACCGGCGCACTGATCTTCGTCGCCCGCACCACCTGTCCGTCGCTCAGGTACGGCCCCTCGGCCGAGGGCGGGTCGAACAGCAGATAGGACTCCCCGAGTCCGGACAGCCCCTCGATCCGCACGGCGCTGGCGGTGGGAATCGGGTAGTCCGCGTCGACGCGGAAGCGCACCTCAACCGCCCCCGGCACATGCTCGACCGCGGTGATCCGGCCGACCTCCACCCCCGACAGCAGCACCTTCGAACGCGGCAGCAGCCCACCGGATTCCGGCACGTACATGGTGGCGTGCACCTGCTCGGAGAACCAGGTCACCCGCACCACGCCGAACGCCAGGTAGGCGCTGCCCACCACCAGGATGGTGAGGATACTGGCCAGTGAGAGCGGGGTTTTCGCCTTCATCGAACCATTCCGATCATGCGCAGCGCCCGGACGATCCCGTCGATCCGTTCCTCGGCGGGCAGGGTCGCGCCCTCCACCCGTACCCCGGTGACATTCACCTTCGGTCCGCGCTCCACGAAGGGAATGATCTTCTCGCGCAGCAGCGCCACCAGGCGGTTCAGATTGGACGGTGCGCTGAGGTCGAGCGGATTGCCGCCCAGCAGCAGCGGCACGAAAGCCTTGGCGGCGGCATCTCCCGCGCGCAGCAGCGGCGCGGTCCACTGCAACGACTGCCCGATCACCCCGAGCGAGCTGAGGATGCCGAGGGTGTACACCAGCGACCGCACATCCGCGGGCAGCTCCCGGGAGCCCCGTTCGCTCAGCAGCGTCCCGAGTTCGCGCGGATTGGCCAGCACCGCTTCGAGATTGCGTTCGAAGCCGTCCAGGAACCGGTCGACGGCATCCAGATTGTCGGCGATATCGCGCACGTCGGTGCCCAGCCGGTCGGCGATGCGCGCCGTCTCCTCGGGCGCGGCGGGCAGCACCGCATTGGCCTGGTCGATGATGTCCTGAATCCGCTGCGGCGCACCGCCGCCCACGAAGGCGGACAGTGCCGCGAGCAGATCCTCCACCTGCAGGGCGGGTTGGGTCCGCTCCAGCGGGATGGTGCCGCCGGGCGGAATGGTCGCGCCGGTCTCCCCGGATGGCGTGGTCAGTCCGATGTACACATCACCGAGCAGCGTGTTCTGTCGCAGCTGCGCGGTGGTGCGCACCGGTAGCCGTACCGCACTGGAGATCTCGACCACGGCGTCGATCCGCCCCGGTCCCGCCCCCGACGGATCGACGACGGCGACCGACCGCAGACTGCCGACCTTCGCGCCATTGGCTATCACCTTGGCCTGGGCGGGCAGATTCAGCGCGTTGGCGAATTCGATGTGGATCTCGTAGGTCGGCCCGGCCACGGACGCGCCGGGCACGGGCACGGCGGCCGGGTCGACACCGCACGCGCCCGACAGGCCGGCGACCGCCGCGCAGGCCATGGCGGCGACCGCGCGTCGCCGACGGGGAGGTGGTGTGTTCACCGCGCACCTGCCAATCCGAGGACGAGTGGCACCAGGTCCGCCGTCGCCATGCCGTGCTCGGCGTCGCGGCAGCGTCCGGGTGCGACCGCGTTGACGGCCCCGCACACCTGGTCGGCCAGCTGCTGTGGGAGCGCGACGCGCGGTGGGGCATAGGTGATCCGGACCTGTCCGGTCTCCGGGTCGAGGGTGTCGCGGAAGGCGCCGACCAGGGCCGGGATCAGCTCCAGCAGCTGGCGCAGCGATCCGATGTGCGCCGAGAGCAGTCGCAGTTTCGGCACCAGTGCGTCGAGGCCGCGCAGCACGGGCTGCCCGTACTCGAGAGTCATGCGGTTGAGCCACGGCAGGATCACCAGCAGGGAATCGACGATCTGCACCGTGCGGTCCCACATCTGGTTGACGAAGTCGAAGCCCTCCCCGGCCTGGGTGAGCGCCAGTTTGATGTCACCCCAGTTGAGCGCGATGCTGCGGGCGATGGAGCTGAAGGCGTCGATCAGATCGCCGATATGTCCGATGGCGGCGGCGGGTTGCCGCAGTGCGGTGGCGAGTTCCCGAATGACCCGGTTGAGCCGTTCCCCCGTGCCGTCGGTGGCCCGGTCGAAGGCGATCACGCTGTCGCGCAGTCGTTCCCGTTCGGCGGGGTCGCCGTGCCCGGTCAGCTCATCGGCGAGGGTGGAGAACGCCTCCAGGGTGCGGCTGATGCTCTTGGGCGTGAAGGTCTCGGTAACGCAGGTCCCGGCGTCCCAGAGCTGCTCGGAGGTGTTGTCGCCCAACACTTCCAGCTCCCGGTCGGCGAGCACGGTATCGGAGACGGTGGTGGCGGTGACCGCGCCGCGCAGCGGATGCTCGGCGTCCACCCGGAAGCCCACCCGCACCGAATCGCCTTGGGGACGCACGGTGTCGACGACACCGACCGGCAGCCCCCGCATGGTCACGTCATTGCCCGGGTACAGGCCGATGGCGTCGGGCATGAGGGCGCAGTAGGTGAGCATCCGTTTCCCGGGTTGGAAGGCGACGAGGTAGCCGACCACGGCGACCAGCACCACCAGGGCGACGCCGACCACGGTCGTGAAACCCGGTGAGCCGAGGAAGCGTTTCATTCAGCACCGCCTTCCCGGCACCGGGACACATACCGGCGGGGCCTCGACGGTGATGGCGGACTGGTCGACGCTCAGTCCGTGCTCGGGGGTGATCGCCGCCCGCAGCCGGGTGCGCAGCAGTCCGAGGCCGTGCAGCGACGCGTCGATGCGCCGTCCCAGCTCCTCCAATTGCGGTACGGCCCGCACGAGTTGGTCTGCGAGGGGTTCCAGGACCTCGCGCCAGGCGGGTTCGACGGCCGCGATGCGCGAGAGCAGCTGGCTGGTCACCAGCAGCGCCTCCGCGATCTCGGCCTTCTTCGCCAGCCCACGGGTTTCGATGTCCCCGAGCTTGCGGACGAAGGTGCCCAGCAGGGCGGTGTTGGCGTCGATGACGGTGAGGTACTCGTCCATCACGGTCAGCGCCCGCGAGATCTCCGCGTTCTGCCGATCGAGCACGCCCACGATGCTCTCCACGGCGATACCCATGCGCCGCAGCGCGTCCGGGCTCTCCTCCAGGGCCTGTTCCAGCGCGGCGAAGTTGGCCCGCAGCGTATCGCCGTCCACCTCGGCGACCGGTGCGGCGGCGTCCTGGAGAACGCGGATCAGACTGTAGGGCAGGCGCACCCGCTCCGGCGGAATGACCTGGTCGCCGAGCGGTTCGTCACCCGCGGGGAAGGCGGCGATGTAGTGTCCGCCCACCACGGTCAGCATGCGCACCTCGAGGGCGGTGCGGTCGCCGAGCCGGACGTTGTCGTCCACGGTGAAGGTCATGCGGACCCGATCCGGCAGCAGTTCCAGGGATTTCACCGCGCCGACCCCGATTCCGGCGATCCGCACCTCGTCACCCACATCCACCGACCGGGCCTCGGTGAGTTCGGCGGTGTAGACGCGCTTGCCGATCGGCAGCACGTAGACGATGCCGGTGGCGATGAGCAGCACGACCAGCGCCACGGCCCCGTACAGGCCGAGCCGCAGCTCCCGCGCGGGCGTCAGTTCCGACATATCGCGATCCTCTGTCCGGCGATCAGCACGGCGAACGGCGCGGGCACCGGGGCCGGTCCGCGCGAGCAGGTGAGGTCGGCCCGGCCGGGTGTGCCGTCGGCCGGTGGCAGCAGGTCGGCCAGGGTCTGCAACAGGCCGGGCAGGCGGCCGAGCACGTCGAGGGCCTGGTCCGGATCCGGGAACAGCAGCCGCAGGTCCCGCACCAGCAGCGGATTGCTGCGCTCGGTGAATCCCAGCGTCGCCATGAGACTGTTCAGCGGGCCCAGGGCCGAGGGCGCGGTGTCGGCGAACAGCAGCAGCCCGTCGAGTTCGATGTTCAGGGCGGTGAACACGTCGGCGATCCCGCGCAGCAGGGTGACCAGGTGCGGGGACTTGCCGCCGATCTGGTCGGAGATGTCCTGCAGATTGGACACGATGAGCGACAGCACGGCCTGCCGGTCGCTCACATAGCGGCTGAGTCGTTCGAAGGCGTCCAGGGCGGGCCCGATACCGGACCCGTCGCCCTGGATCACCGCCAGCACGCTCTCCGCGAAGTGGTTGAGCGCGCCGGGGGAGAACTCCTCCAGCACCGGCCGCAGGCCGTTGAACAGCTGGGTGATATCGAACGACGGGATGGTCTTGTCGAGCCCGATGGTGGCACCGGCCCCGAGCCGCGCGCCGGGCCGATCCGGTTGCCGCACATCCACATACCGCTGCCCGGTGAGCGTCTGATACCGGATGGCCAGCCCGCTGCTCTCGTAGACGGGCCGGTCGGTGCGCACCGTGAACCGGACGACTGCCGTCGCGCCGCTGAGTTCGATCGCGGTCACCTCGCCGACCTGCACCCCGTACATGCGCACGTCGTCACCGCGCTTCAGACCGCTCACATCGGTGAATTCCGCGCGGTATCCGACGGTGTCGCCGGATACCGGCCGCAGGATGGCGGTGATCACCACCAACAGCAGCGCCAGCATGGCGGCGGTGAACACGCCGAGCCGCACCAGCACCCCGACCGTGGCGGATCTCGTCGTCGCCCCTCTCGTCATCGCACCCCCTCCGGCTGTGTGAGAGCCGTGAACGCCTGCTGCCCGAGCAGGGGTACGCCCACCGCCGGGACGCCGCGCAGGGTCACCTCGAGCGACACCACGGGACCGTCGGGCGTGTCGGCGAAGACGCGGTCCAGGCGCTCGATGAGTTCGGTGAGTTGCGCCCGCGAGGTCGCCGGATCGGGCACCGTGCCCGCCAGCGCCTCGACGGTGGGCGTGAGCGCGCCGATCAGTCCGCCGAGGTGGGTGCGCAGGGTGTGCAGCGTATCGGCCAGACCGAGCAGCACCCCGTCGCGGATGACGGTGATGGACGTGTCGTAGCGCTCCCGTTCGGTCCGGAAGATCTCGATATCCATCAGGGCCGCCGCCAGCCGGAAGGTGGCGGAGGTGAACGCGCCGAACCCGTTCAGGAACGACCCGTACTGGTCGATCAGGAACGACGACGGGTACACCTGGGTGTCGGCGACGATCCGGCCCAGCTCGACGACCGCCTCGATGATCGGCGTGAAGGCCCGCAGATCGGTGTCGATGCGGGTGAGCAGTTCGGTGAGTTCGGGAGTGAGCACCTCGGTGACGGTTCCGGTGAGGGTGCGCAGCAGCGCGCCCATGGTCACGTCCTCGACGCGTCCGCCCACATCGATCAGCTGCCCGTCGCGCAGCGGCGCGCCGCCCGCTTCGGCGCGCAGCGCCAGCGTGCTGATGCCGAAGAGATTCTCCGGCGCGTAGTCGACGCCGAAAGTATCGGTGAGGCCGGCGGTCTGGGACCGGTCCAGTTCCAGGGTGAGCAGTTGCCGCCCCCGCTCGACGGGCCGCACCGCCGCGATCCGGCCGACCGCCACCCCGTCCAACCGCACCGCCGTGCCGACGCCGATGCCCGCCCCGATCTGCTCGGTGCGCAACTGGATTCGCAGCGTGTCCGCGGGTGCTCGCCGCTGGTAGGCGTTCCAGGCCAGCACCGCCGCCACCGTGCACATCACCAGCAGCACGCCGAGCCCGCGGGCCATGGGCCGTGTGGTCCGCACCCCGGGAATCGCGTAGTTCGGCATGGCTACCCCGGGAACTCGATGGCCGAGTCGACGCCCCACAGCAGCAGCGTCAGCACCATGTCCAGGCCGACGATGGCGACGAAGCTGGCGCGCACCGCTCGCCCCGAGGCGATGCCGACGCCCTCCGGTCCGCCGGAGGCGAAGAAGCCGTAGTAGCAGTGGATGAGAATGACCGCGACGCCGAACACCAGGATCTTCACCACCGCCGCGACGATGTCGTAGCCGCTGGTGAACTGGAAGAAGTAGTGGTCGTAGACGCCGCCCGCCTGGCCGTGCAGCAGCACGATCACGGTATCGCAGGCCAGATACGACAGGATGAGCGCGATCAGGAAGGTCGGCACGATCGCCACCGCCCCCGCGATCACCCGGGTGGTGACCACGAACGGGACCGAGCGCAGGCCGAAGGATTCGATGGCGTCGATCTCCTCGGAGATGCGCATGGAGCCGATCTCGGCGGTCATCCGGCAGCCCGCCTGCGCGGCGAACCCGACGGCCGCGGCGATGGGAGCGAGTTCGCGCGTATTCGCGAAGGCCGACACCACGCCGGTGACCGAGCCCAGCCCGAGCAGGTCCAGGGCGGCGAAGGACTGGATGCCGACCCCCGCGCCGATGGCGATGCCGAGCACCACCAGCATCGGCACCGTGCCGCCGCCGACGATGAACGAGCCGCGGCCCCAGGTCATATCGGTGATGGTGCGCATGGTCTGGGCGCGATACCGCGCCAGCGTCACCGGGATCCCGGCGAGTGCCTGCCATACGAAGCCGACCGCGAATCCGGCGTTCTCCAGTGGGCGCATCATGCCACCCGCATCGGCAGGAACATGGTGACCACCTGCGTGATGGCGAGATTCACCACGATGATGGCCGCCACCGACAGCACCACGGCGGCGTTGACGCCGTCGGCGACGCCGCGCGGCCCACCCCGGGCCTCCAGCCCGCGCTGACAGGCCACGATCACCACGATGAATCCGAAAAGCATTGCCTTGCCGAGGGAAATCCAGACATCCGCGAGAACGGTGAACGCGCCGAATGTCGCCCAGTAACTTCCGGGCGTCACATTCTGCGCGCCGATCGCCACCCCGTATCCGGCCAGAATGCCCACGAATACGATCAGGATATTGAGCAGCGGTGCCACGAAAAGCATGGCCGCCACCCGTGGTGCGACGAGTCGGTGCACCGGGTCGATACCCATGACGCGCAGGGCGTCGATTTCCTCGCGCACCGTGCGCGCCCCCAGATCGGAGGCGATGGCCGAGGCCCCCGCACCACCGAGCAGCAGTCCGGTGGCAATCGGCGCGCCCTGCTGGATGACGCCCAGACCGCCCGCCGCGCCGAGCAGTGAATCCGCGCCGAGCTGGTGGATCAGATTGCCCACCTGCACCGACACCACCACGCCGAAGGGAATCGCCATGAGGATGGCGGGCAGTGCCGTGACGGTGATGAGATACCAAGCCTGGTGCAGCATTTCGCGCCAGGGGAAGGTGCGCGCCACCATGTCGGTGACCGCGCCGCGCACCGATTCGACGGCCAGGTCCACCGTGCGGCCGAAGGTGCGCAGACTCGATATCGCGGTGGCGGAGAGGTTCTTTCGGATGATGTGCGGGGCCGAGGCGGTCTCGCCGCGCGGGGATGCGGACTCGGGCTGCACGGCCGCTCCCTCCCTCGGTTCCCGTGTCGAGGCGGTGTAGCTTCCTCGACACCCGCTCGCTGGGCAGGCGTCGGCGAGGAGGCAGGATGGCGACACGGCCGACGCAGGCGCGGACCCGTCATGCGCCGGTGCTCCGGCGGGCCGCGCGGGGTATCCGCTTTCGAGGCTAACGGAGAGGTTCGGAGCTTATTGCCGTAATGCGCGGCGCAATTCGACACTGTTACCGGAATGGCGGTTTCTGTCGGCGTGCCGTCGCGCCGGGCGCGGCGCGGCATGGATTAATAGCGCGCATGATCGTTCGCTGGCTATTCGCCTTCGTGGCGGTACTGATCGCGGCGGTAATGGGAATGAGCACCTATATCATCGCCCGCTACCCGATATCCGATCCGCTGGTGCGGCTGTCGGCGGTGGTCAGCAATTACGGGCTGTTCCTGATTCCGCTCGGCATCGCGGGCGCGGGGCTGGCGCTGCTGGCCCGGCTGCGCGGGCACGCCGTGGTTCGCTGGCTGGGTGCGCTCACCGCGCTGGTGTGCGTGGTCGGTGCGGCGGCGGCCGTCGTGCCGCTGGTGGCGTCCTGGCGGGAGGCGCAGCGGCAGGGGGCGAGCCTGTCGTTCGGTGAGTACATCACGGCGGGATCGAATACCGGATCGCTGGATCCGCGCTTCGGGGTCGGCTACAACGTCGTCGACGGCCGGGAGTTGCTGCTCGATGTGAAACTGCCGTCGGGAACCTCGGATTCGCCGCGTCCGGCCGTGGTGTGGGTGCACGGCGGCGGCTGGGCCGAGGGTGATCGCGCGCAGTCACCGCGCTGGCACGAGTGGCTCAACGAGCGCGGCTACGCCGTCTTCGCCATCGACTACCGGCTGAGTCCGCCGCCGCGCTGGGATCAGGCGCCCGCCGACGTGAAGTGCGCGATCGGCTGGGTGAAACAGCACGCCGAACGCTACGGTCTCGATCCGGAGCGGGTGGTGGTGGCGGGCGCTTCGGCGGGTGGGAATCTGGCTCTGGTGGCGGCGTATTCCGACGACCGCGTCCAGCCCAGCTGCGCGGTCACCGATACCGCGGTGCGGGCGGTCGCCGCCCTCTACCCGGCCACCGACCTGCGGGCGGGCTGGCACGATCCGGATCTGGTCGCGGGAACGCGGGAACTGTTGCGCGACTACACCGGTGGCACCCCGGAGCAGGTGCCCGAGCGTTACGCGGCGGCCGCGCCGGTGAGCTATGTGCGGCCCGGGCTGCCGCCGACCCTGCTCATGCACGGCACCCGCGATCACGTGGTGCCGCACGCCCAGTCGGCCCAGCTGGCCCGGCTGCTCGCGGCGGCCGGTGTGGCACACGAACTGCTGTCGATTCCGTACGGCGAGCACGCCTACGACATCAACTGGGGTGACTGGGGCACGCAGTTGTCCCGGCACGCGTTCGACCGGTTCCTGGAGCGGCACGTGCGGTCGAATTGAGTCCGGGCCGGGTCAGCGCTTCAGGCCGTAGGCGGTGGCGATGGCCTTCTCCATGACCGTGCGCGGCAGCAGCCGCCGCACCGCGAACAACAGCGGGGCGTTGCTGCCCACGGCGTACAGCGGTTTCGGGCGATCGGCCGCGACGGCCCGGACGATGGTCTCCGCGACCCGCTCGGGCGTGATGCCCTCGGACTGCTTGCGATCCAGCGCGGTCATGAAGCGCGTGAAATCCGCGGTGTGCGCGGAACCTTCGTCGAGGTATCTGGTGCGGCGCTCGCGCAGGCCGGTATCGATCTGCCCCGGTTCGACCGTGGTGATCCAGACGTCGAAGGGTGACTCCTCGAATCGCGCGGCGGTCGCGAAGCCGCGCAGCGCCGCCTTGGTCGCCACGTACGAGGAGCGGTACGGCATCGGGAAACTCGCGAGCATGGAGCCGACCATGATCACCCGGCCACGGCGTCGCTCGCGCATTCCGGGCAGCACGGCCTGGGTGAGGGCGACGGGGCCGAGCACATTGAGCCGGAACAACCGCGCCACCGCGTCGCCGGGGAGTTCGGCCAGCGGCCCGGCCTGGCTCTCCCCGGCATTGTTGATCAGCACGTCGACCGGGCCGAGTCCGCGCGCGAACTCCGCGATGGACGCGTCGTCGGTGAGGTCGAGGGCGCGGTACTCCACGCTCGGCACCCGATCGGCGTCCGGAATGCCCTCCGGACTGCGGCTGGTGCCGATCACTCGGTAGCCGCGGGCCGCCAGCGCCGCCGCGGTTGCCTTCCCGATTCCGGACGATGCGCCGGTGACGACGGCGGTTTCCTGCACCGCGACCTCCTCGTGCTCTGATGTTCGCCCCACCCTACTGGGCGCGGCGACGCATCTCTCCCGCGAACGGTGGTGACTGAGACAGTAGTGTCGGTGTGCCGTGCCGTATCCCCTGTTCGGGGGGATTCCATCGGTTCTGTCCGGTATCACTGGCGGTGTAGCGGTCTGGGTCAGTTGGCGTTCGGTCTTGTGTACACCACCGTTCATTTTGTAGGTTTCGTCACAGGGAACGGTTGGTGTTGATATCTGTCGCCAACCCGCTGGGACAGTTCGACGGCGATGAGGGTACGGGTACATGTGTGACTGGGATCTGCTGCGGAATACCTCCGGGGTACGCGTTCTGACACGACTGGCGGAGGAACGGGGGATGCCCGCGGCGGACTGCCTGGCGGGCACCGGGCTGCCGACGACGGCGCTGGTCGATCCGAGCGCCGAGGTCACGGCGGGTCAGGAACTCGCGGTCATGCGCGCCCTGCTCGCGCGCTTCGGTCGGGAACCGGGACTGGGGGTGGCGGCGGGCGCCCTCGACCACGTCGGCCTGCACGGCCCGTGGGGCCTGAGCCTGATCGGCAGTCGCACCCCGCGCGATGCGGTGGACGTGGCGCTGCGCTATGTGGACCAGTCCTTCGTGGGCGGCGGGCTGTCCTTCGAGGAGTCCGAGGGTGAGGCGCGGCTGCGGTTCGACGGTGACGAGGTGCCCGCCGACGTGCGATCCTTTCTCGTCGAACGGGTCATGACGGGTGTGCTGCTGCTCGGTCGCGAACTGTTCACCACGGGGGTCCCCGTCCGCCGCATCGGATTCCGGCACCGCCGCCCCGCCGACACCACCCGCTACCGCGACATCCTGGGCACCGAACCGACCTTCGACCATCCGGTCGACGAGATCGCCTTCGACAGCGCGTGTCTGGACAGCGCGCCGCCGCGGGCCAACGAATGGGCGCGCAGCACCTGCGAGCAGCTGTGTCGTGAACTGCTGTCCCGCCGCCAGGCCCGCACCGGGGTCGCGGGCGCGGTGCGGGATCTGCTGGTGCGCGACCCGGCCGAGATCCCGGACCAGACCGCCGTGGCCGCCCAGCTGTACATGAGCCAGCGCACGCTGTCGAGGCGGCTGCACGAGGAGGGCACCTCCTTCCGGGCGCTGCTCGACGAGGTCCGCCAGACGCTGTCGGAGGAACTGCTCGACCACACCGATATGACCACCGAACAGGTCGCCGCCCGCCTCGGTTACGCGGAGGCCGCCTCGTTCATCCGCGCCTTCCGGCGCTGGAAGGGCTGTCCGCCACAGGAATACCGCGCTCGCGGCCCGCGCGCCGCCGCCCGGACACCGGCCCTGGTGTAGCGCGTTCAGGCGAGGCCGTGGATGCGGTCGTTCCATGCGTCGGCGAGGGTCGCCAGGCGATGCCACGCGGTGTGGACCCGTTCGTCGGAGGCGCTGGCGGCGGTGCGCAGCACGGTACTGGCGTGCACCTGCGCCGCCGCCATGCGATCGACGGCGGTGCCGAAGGACTCCCGGCGCTGCGCGGCGCGCGGGACATTGCGCCGCACCCACTCGTCGATATCGGCGATGAGTTCGGCACGGACACCGTCGATCTCACCGGAGTGCTGGGGATGACCCTGCGATACCAGGTGCAGCTGCGCCAGTGCGAAGGCGCAGCGGGTGACGGGGTGGGTGCCGGGCTGCTCACCGATCTGGCCGCAGAAGGCCGCCAGTAGCTCATGCCAATCCGGAATGACGGTGCGGCGCAGCGTGATTCTGGCGAGCATGGCGAACTCCTGTCCGGTACCGCGGCCCCTGCGGGGGGAGTAAGTGATCCAAGCCATCCGGAGTGAATTCGCGGTATATCCCTGGTGCACCCGACACGGCGGCCGGCCGAATCTCGCGCCGCCCCAGCATAATGCGGGCGGTCAGCGCTCGGTGCGGGCAGCGGGGAAGGACAGCCGGAACTCCGCGCCGTGGCCGAGTTCGGAGGCGACGGTGAGCTCGGCGTCGTGTGCCGCGGCGACCTGGGCCACGATGGCCAGGCCGAGACCGTGGCCGGGTGTCGAGCGGGCGGTGGAGGAGCGGTAGAAGCGGTCGAAGACATGCGGCAGGTCCGGTGCTGCGATACCGGGGCCGCTGTCGCGCACCGACAGGCACCGGCCGGTCAGTTCCACCCGGACCGTGCCGTGCGGCGGACTGAATTTGGCGGCATTGTCGAGCAGATTGGTGACGGCGCGGGTGAGCCGCTCGGGGTTGCCGTACACGGTGGTCGGTTCCAGCTCGGTGTGGAAAGCGATGGCGGGCCAATGCCTTCGAGCCCGGTCCAGGCAGTCGCGCACCAGCGTGTCCGCGCGCAGGTCCTCGAACGGCACCCGGGGTGCGGTCGGATCGTCGTTCCGGGCGAGGTCGATGAGGTCGGTGACCAGGCCGGACAGTTCCTCCGCCCGCACGCGCAGCGCGGCCGCCGTCTCGTCGAGGTGTTCAGGGGACAGCCGCCGGGCGCGGCGCAGCAGATCGATATCGGTGCGCAGCGCGGTGAGCGGGGTGCGCAGTTCGTGGGAGGCGTCGGCGACCAGACGCCGTTGTGCCGCACGGGCATCCCGTTCCGCGGTCAGGGCCGCGTCGAGTTCGTCGAGCATGGTGTTGACACTGGCGGCCAACCGGGCCAGTTCATCGGATCCGGTGATCACGATGTGCCGGTCGGGGTTTCGGGTGCGCGCCACCTCCTCGGCGGCCCGGGTGAGCGTTTCCACGGGGGCGAGCGCGCGGCGCGCCAGCATGGTCCCGATTCCGGCGGCCAGCAGCGTGCCCGCCCCCGCCGCCGCGAGCAGAGCGAGACCGACCCGGCGCTGTCCCGTGGGGACGGTATCGGCGCGCTGCGCCACCTGGACGGCACTGCCCGGCCGCAGCGGCGCGGTGTACATGCGCATGGGGAGGCCGTCGATCGTGAAATCGCTGAAGTACGCCGCCGCGGAACCCTTCGCGACCGCGCGGGTGCGGTCGTCCACCGGCAGCGTGTCCTCGGGCCGGGTATCCGATTCGACGGTGCCGTCGGCCGTCACCACCTGAACACAACTCGGGGCGGCGAGGTAGCGGCAGGGTCCGGAGAGGGCGGCCACCGCGGGCTCGGTCGCGAACTGCCGCGTGATCCGGGTGGCCTCCCGGCGCAGACCGGTATCCAGGGCGCTGTGCAACTGGTGGCCCACCACCAGATAGGCCGCCGCCGCCATGCCCGCCAGCGCCCCGGCCATGGCGAGCACGAAGAACGCGGCGATCCGGCCGCGCAGCCCGAGCCGCCTCACATCCGCCCCAGGCGGTAGCCGATACCGCGCACGGTGTGCACGAGCGGCGGCAGCTCGTCGATATCGAGTTTGCGCCGCAGATACCGGATGTAGACCTCGAGCGAATTCGAGGTGGCCACCCGCCCCCACACCCGCTCGACCAGCATTTCGCGGGGCAGCGCCTGCTCGGCATTGCGCAGCAGGACCTCCAGCAACGCGAATTCGGTTCGGCTGAGTTCGATGACGTGTCCGCCGCGGCGCACCGTATGGGCGGTGGTGTCCATGACCAGATCGGCGCAGCACAGCACCGCACCGTCCGCGGGCTGGGTGCGCCGCACCAGCGCCCGCACCCGCGCCAGCAACTCCTCCAGATCGAAGGGTTTGACCAGGTAGTCGTCGGCGCCGGCATCCAATCCGGCAATGCGGTCGGCGACGGCGTCGCGGGCGGTGAGCATGAGGATCGGGGTGCGGTCGCCACGCGCCCGTAGCGTGCGGCAGGCGGTCAGGCCGTCCAGGAACGGCATGACCATGTCCAGCACCACCACTCCCGGCTGCCAGTCGGCAATCGCAGTGAGAGCGGTCGCGCCATCGCCCACCCCGCGCGTGTCGTAGCCCTCCGCGGCCAGGGCCCGCGCCAGTGCGTCGCGCACCGCGGCCTCGTCGTCCACCACCAGCACCCGCATGCCACGGCATCATACGGACGGCCCCGAACTGGGCGTTCTCATCCAACTCTCATCGGAGACCGTGAACGTGGCGGGTATGAGATGGCGGAAACCTCGACGCATATGGGTGCTGCTGATGCTGTCCGGACTGGTCGTGACCGGATCCGCGGCCTGCTCGCGCGTCCCGGAGACGAACGCGCCGCGTGTAGACGGCAATCGGGTGGCTATCACGGTGGCCGGCGGAACGGCCGAGATCGATACGGCCTCGCTGGCCGTCAGCGCCCGGACGGGCGGGCAGCGTGTGGAGCTGTCCGGTCCCGTCACCGGGCTGGGGACGGCCGGCGGCGTGCGGACGGACGGCGAGAGCGCGCAGTGGACCTACCCCGACCGAGGCTGGACGGTCACCGCCGGCGGACAGGACGGCCGCCTGCGCGTCACCGTGCACAGCGCGCGCCCGGGCCGCCTGATCTGGCCGGTCACCGGCGGTGACCCCGCCGCGCGGTCCTTGCAGATCCCGCGGGGCGAGGGCCTGTCGCTGCCGGTGCGGGATCCGTTCTGGAACGGGCCGGACGCGGGGCTGGTGGACAGCTCGCTCACGCTCACCTCCGGGCTCACCATGCCGTTCTGGGGTTATCGGCTGGACGGGCGCGGTGTCAGCTACCTGGTGCCCACCGATATCGGCAGCACGCTCACGGTGCGGTCGGTGGACGGCCGCCTGACAGCCGCTGCCGCACACGATTTCGACGATCGCGGCGACACCGGCGATTACACGGTCACCTTCGCGCTCACCGACGATTCCCCCGTGGTAGCCGCGCGGGACTATCGCGACTGGCTGCTGCGGCACGGCGAATTCCGCTCGCTGCGTGCGAAGATCGCGCGCAATCCGGAGGTGGCCCGGCTGCTCGGTGCGTTCCACGCCTACGTGTGGGGTGAGGCGCGCACGCCCGAGGCCGTCGAGCGCTTGCGGCAGCTGGGCATCACCCGGATGTGGCTCGGTTACGACTCCGATGAGTCGCCCATGAGCGCGGCGGCCGTCGCGGCCGCGAAGAACGCCGGATACCTTGCCGGGCCCTATGATTCGTGGGCCAACGCGCAGGATCCGGCGACCGCCGACAATCCCGGCTCGCGCTGGCCGGGCTCCACCTGGCCGGACGGCTGCGTCCGCGCGGCCGACGGCACCCCCGAGACGGGCTTCGGCGGCCGGGGCTGCTACCTGAGTTCCCAAGCGTTGTACCAGGATCCGGACCTGTACCGGGACCGCTACGCGCAGGTCACCGGCAATGGCGCGAACACCTACTTCCTCGATGTGGACGCGGCCGGAGAATTCTTCGACGACCACAGCGTCGATCACCCGATGACCGCGCGCCGGGACCGGGACAATCGGCTCGCCCGCCTGCGCTGGCTCGCCGAGGACCGCGGCCAGGTGCTCGGCTCGGAATCCGCGGGTGCGTGGGCGGCGCCGGTGCTCGACTTCGACCATGGCGCGCAGACCCCGGTCTCGGACCGGCTGTGGGCATTCCAGCGCGATCGCACGGTCTGGGGCGGCTACGCGCCCGCGAACGCGCCGCGGACCTACTTCCAGCCGGTCGTGCTGCCCGACCAGCTGGCGCGGGCCATGTTCGATCCGGTCTACCGGGTGCCCCTGTACGAAACCGTGCTGCACGATTCGATCGTCAACACCGACCGCTGGGAGTTGTCCTACGACAAACTGCCGCAACAGCAGACGATGCGGGCCCTGACCGCCATCCTGAACAACACCCCGCTGAACTTCGTACTCGACGGCGACACCCTGGCCGAACGCGGCCCCGACATCGCCCGCCTGCAACGCTTCTTCGCACCCCTGCACGAGGCCGCGGGCACCCTCCCCATGACGGACTTCCGCTGGCTCACCGACGACCACCTGGTGCAGCGCACCGTCTTCGGCGACGGCACCCTCACCGTCACGGCCAATTTCGGCACCGCCGAGCACGACGGGCTGCCGGGTGGTTGCGTGGACGCCGCGCTGACGGGCGACACCACCGCGCGTCGCCTGTGTCCGGCCGCATGAGCGACGACGATCGGGAACGCCACCGCGGCCCGTCGGGACGACCGGGGCTCCGACACCCCTTTTTGGACTGGTCAATACAAAACGTGCTAGCGTCGGTCGCATGGCGCGACCCAAGCAGTTCGATGAGGAGCGGGCGGTGGATGCCGCCATGCGGGCCTTCTGGCGTGCGGGCTACGACGGCACGTCCACCCAGGAACTCTGTGCCGCTACCGGATTGGGGCGCAGCAGTATCTACAACACCTTCAGCAGTAAGCATGATCTGTTCCAGCGGGCGCTGCGGCGGTACATGGCCGACAAGAACGCCGATACGTTCGCGGTGCTCGACGGGCCGGGGCCGGTGCGGGACCGGATCGCGCGGCTGTTGGAGTTCATCATCGATGCCCCGGAGGGGGATCCGCTGGGGTGTCTGGTGGTGAACGCGACCGTCGAACTGGGGGAGCGTGATCCGGAGATCGCGCGGTTGCTGCGCTCCGACGAGGAGCGTCGGCTGCGTGCCCTCGCTGCCGCCATCGCCGAGGGGCAACGCGCGGGGGAGATCAGCGGCGACCGGGACCCCCGCGATCTGGCCCGGTTCGTCGTCGCCACCATCGGCGGTATGCGGGTGGCCGCCCGGGGCGGTGCGGATCGGTCGGCCTTGGCCGCCATTGCCGAGGTGGCGTTGGGTTGCCTGTGAACCGGCGCTCGGCGCTGAGCGCCGGTGAAGCCGTGTTACCCGTGAAGCTGGGTGTCTGGTGAAGCCGAGTTGCCGGTGAAGCCGAGTCGCTGGTGGCGCGGGCTGGTGAACCAGCTCTGATTCTCGCTCCGTTCCGGGGCGACAGGGCGGCTCATCGGCCCGATTCGACGGAGATGTCACTCGATCCGACGTAGCGCCCGGCGCGGTTAGCCCCGTGGCGACCCGCGCGGATCGTGCCGCCCTCATTTTGAACCAATTGATCCAAAACTTGCTGTCCGACAACCGAAGGGAATTCCGATGCCAGTGGCCGTCTACATCCTGGGCCTGTCCATATTCGCCCAGGGCACATCCGAACTCATGATCGCCGGGCTGCTCACCGAAATGGCAAGTGACCTCGGTGTTTCCATGCCTCAGGTCGGATTGCTCATCTCCGCCTTCGCGGTGGGCATGCTGCTCGGCGCGCCGATCCTGGCCGTCGCCACCCTGCGCTGGCCGCGCCGCACCGCACTGCTGGCCTTCCTCGCCGTCTTCGCCGCCGCACACGTTCTGGGCGCGCTCACCTCGGACTACGGGGTGCTGTTCGCGACGCGCGTGGTCGCCGCCTTCGTCTACGCCGGGTTCTGGTCGGTGGCCGTGGCGACCGCGGTCGGTCTGGTGGCGGACAACGCGCGCGGGCGCGCGCTGAGCGTGGTGGCCGGCGGTCTCACCGTGGCGACCGTCGTCGGCCTGCCCGCGGGCACGGTCATCGGACAGCATCTCGGGTGGCGGGCCGCGTTCTGGGCGGTGGCGGTGCTGTCGATCGCGGCCATGGCGGGTGTCATCGCCAAGGTTCCGGACGTGCGTCCGGCCGTCGCGCCGCGCGTGCGCACCGAGGTGCGTGCGCTGGCCACCCTGCCGGTCTGGCTGCTCTACCTCACCACCGCGCTGGCCATCTCCGCGCTGATGGTCACCTTCGGCTACCTCGCCGCCTTCCTCACCGAGACCACCGGGATGGCCGAGAGGTGGGTGCCCGTCGTCCTGGCCGTCTACGGGATCGGCAGCTGCCTGGGAATCATGGTGGGCGGTCGCACCGCCGACGCCCACCCGCTGCGCAGTCTCACGGTCGGGATCGCCGGTCTGACCGTCACCTCGGCGCTGCTGGCGCTCACCGCACACCACGTCGTGCCGGTCGTGCTGCTGGTATTCCTGTTGGGCGCGTTCGGTTTCGGCGTCAATCCGGTGCTCAACAGCCGCGTCTTCACCCTCGCCCCGGGCGCGTCCACCCTGGGTGCCGCCGGGAACGTGGGGGCGTTCAATGTCGGCATCACCGTCGGCCCGTGGCTGGGCGGCCTGGCGCTGGGCGCGCACTGGGACTATCCGGCACTCGCCTGGATCGGCGTGGCCCTGGGTGCCGCCGCACTGGCCGTGGTCGGTTGGTCGAGCGCGCTCGCCGCGCGCGCCGTGCCCGCCGAGGGCGGTGCCGTGCTCGATGCGGAGCCGATATCGGTGCGCGCGTAGCGGGATCGCGGTCGCGCCGGCTCGGGTCGAGTCCGACCGACGAGGGGTCGAGTCGGACCGTGCTCTCGGCGTCGCGACGTCTTCCAGGAAATCTCGGTTCGACGCACCATCCACGCCAGCGCCGAAGGACCGCCGCGCCGAGTTGGTCCCGGCGGCGGCTCCTTGACCACCGTGCGTCGGTCGGACTCGTCCGGATTGGCGTCGGTCCGACTCGACCTGTGTCGCGAGAGTCGTCGGCCCAGGACCCGCCGGCTCCCGGACTCGTTGGCTCCCGGACTCGTTGGCTCCCGGACTCGTTGGCTCCCGGACTCGTTGGCTCCCGGACTCGTTGGCTCCCGGACTCGTTGGCTCCCGGACTCGTCGGCTCCGGACTCGTCGGCTCCTGGACTCGTCGGCTCCGGACTCGTCGGCTCCGGACCTAGCGTCCGGAGCCGACGGGTGTCGGATCAGCGCGGCGCCATCCGAATGGCGCCGTCGAGGCGAATGGTCTCGCCGTTGAGCATGGGGTTCTCCACGATGTGGCGCACCAGGGCGGCGAATTCGGTGGGGTTGCCCAGCCGCGAGGGGTGCGGCACCTGTGCCTCCAGCGAGGCGATGGCCTCATCGGAGAGCGTCGCGAACAGCGGCGTGCGGAACAGGCCGGGCGCGATGGTGTTCACGCGGATCTTGTAGCCCGACAGGTCGCGCGCGATCGGCAGGGTCATGCCGACGATTCCACCCTTGGAGGCCGAGTAGGCGGCTTGACCGATCTGGCCGTCGTAGGCGGCCACCGAGGCGGTGTTGACGATGACGCCCCGTTCGCCCTCGGCCTCCTCGGTGGCGGCCATGCGCTCGGCCGCCAGGCGGATCACATTGAACGACCCGATCAGGTTGACGTTGACCACCTTGGTGAAGGCGTCGAGCGGGAACGCGCCCTTCTTGCTCACCGTGCGGATGGCATTGCCGATTCCCGCGCAGTTCACCGCGATTCGCAGCGTGCCGAGTCCGGCGGCGGCATCCAGCGCGGCGGTGACGTCCGCTTCGCTGGTCACATCGCCCGGTGCGAAGGTCGCGCGCTCGCCGAGTTCCTCGGCCACGGCCTTGCCGTCGGACGACGGAAGATCGAGGATGACGACCGAGGCTCCGGCGCCGTGCAGCTCACGCACGGTGGCCAGGCCGAGTCCGGAAGCGCCGCCGGTCACCACCGCGACGGTATCTGCTGTCTTCACAAAACCTCCTGTTACTAGGTCTTGTTAATGTAGATTCTCGGCTTCTGGTGTGGAAGGGGGGTACCCCACAACCCCTTTCACGGCGGTGGTTACCGGTGAGTATCAAACCGAGGGTGAAGCATGGTACCGGTCGGTTCACGAGATCCGTCGAATTTCTGGGGGTGATTTCCGGCGCGTCGGGAGGTGGGAATCCGCCTGATACGAGAGAATTTCCAGTCGGGACCGTGCCCGAGGACGGTGCGCCCCGCCGCGACCACACCGAAGCTTCACCGACCGCCGAGAGGGTACGACGATGCCGCACGACGCGCCTCGCTCCGCGGAAATGTTGAAGTCGTACAAAAAGATGTCGCGCTGGTATCCGGCACTGCCCCCCGAGGACGGGGCCGGCGCTGAGGACGCGCACGTCGCACCGGTATTCGGCGACGACGGCGGAACGGGCGGATTCCCGCACTACATCCGCGACGACGATGTGGAGGTCGTACCCCCCGTCGACGAGTCACTGTTCCGGCGCAGCCACTACACCGGGCGCTGGTCGGACTGGGTGACCGATCGCGCTCCGGCCTTCCGGCCACGCGAACGTCCGGCCGATCTACTGCCCTTCCCGGCCGACCTGGACGGCGGGCGCGGCGACAGCGGGGACGGGGAATTGGACGACGCGGCGCTATCGCGGGCGGCGTCGGACCCCGCCGCCGCGCGTGGCGCGAAAGCCGCTGCCGCGTCGGCGAAGTTCCGGCGTCGCCGCCTCGTCGCCCTGGCCGCCGTCCTGATAGCCGTTCTGTTGCTGACCCTCGCGGGCGGCGTTGCGCTCTATGTGCTCCATTCCCGTGGCGCCACAGCGCAATCCGTGGGCACCATGGTTGTCGGCGGTCGCACCACCACGCCGGTGATCCCGGCGGGATAAGAGGGAGCACGGACATGGATCAGGACTGGAGCCGCTGGCTCGACGAGACCCCCGAGGAGGGTGAGCCGTCGGGTCGGCCCGCGCGCGCTCCGGTGGTACGCCTGCGCAAGCGGCGCGAACACTCCGGCGACGGCGAACCCGACCCGCGCCCGATCCTGGTGGTCGGCGGCTGCGGCGGGGCCGGAACCACCACCACCGCACTCGGGCTGGCCGGGGAGTTGAGCTCGGCCGGAGCGCAGGCGGCGGCCGTGGACGCCACCTCGGCCGGAAGCGATCTGGCCCTGCGGGGCGCGGACGAACACCTGAGCCCGATCAGTCTGCAGGCGTGGCTGTACGGCCGCGGGGACGGTGAACCCGCGCCGCTGAAGGAATGCCTGTCGCGCGCCACCTCCGGCATCGGACTGCTCTGGCGCGACGCCGCCCCGCTGCGCCGCCGCGCCACCTACCTGACCGTGGCGCGCGGCATTCACGACTCCGGCTACACCGGGGTGTACGACGGCGGCAATCCCATTGCCAGCCGCCATCTGCGGCCGTTGCTGGAGGACGCCGATATCGCGCTGGTGCTCGCCATTCCGGCGCGCGCCGACGCCGCCAACCGGCTGCGCCTGACCTTGGAGTGGCTCGACGACAACTTCAGCGGACAGGGCGAGGGGCAGGGCGACGGCATCGTCGGCGACACCGTGGTGGCCGTCTCCCATCAGCTGCCCCATGGTGACTCGCGGGTCGCTGATCATTTGCGGGAACATCTCACCGGCTGGGTGCGGGATATCCGTGAGATTCCCTACGATCCGCACCTCGCGCGGGGTGAACTGGTGCGGCACAGCGACCTCGCGCCGGAGACACGCCGTGCGTATCGCCGCCTGCTTGCTGGAGTGGCATCATGACCGCAGCCATGAAGGAACACCGATCCGAACCCGCCATGGCGGCAGGTGTCGTGCCGCCGCCCGAACCACTTCGCGCACCCATCTGGGACCGACCGGTCCCCGGCGCCGGACGTGCTCCGCTGGTCTGGCTGCTGGGTGTGCACGGCGGGGCGGGCGCGTCCACGCTCGCGCATGTGCTCGCGCCCGCGGCGGATTCGCATCGCCGCTGGCCCGGAGGTTTCGACCGCGAATCACCGTTCGTCGTACTCGTCGCCCGCGAAACGATCTCCGGCCTGAGCCGCGCCCACGACCTGCTGCGCCAGCACCTCGCGGACCTCGCCGGTCCCTGTGAGGTGCTCGGCCTGGTGACCGTGGCGGCGCGCCCGGGCCGCATTCCCGCGGAGATCCGGCGCTACCGCGATCTGGTGGGTTCGCTGGCCGGTCAGGTGTGGCAGGTGCCGTGGCACGAGGAGTGGACGCTGGTCGAAGCCGACCAGTTGCCGGTCTGGTCGCCCGGTGACCCCCTGCCGCAGCAGCGGAAGCGCAAATCCGATCCGCTGCACGAGGTTCCGCTCGATATCCGCGAGCTCGGTGCGGGCATCGTGGCGGCGGTCCGGGAGGCGCTCGCCGAACCGGACCCGGAATTGGACGACGACGACTAGACCCCGGGAGAGCGATATGCGCCGAACACTCGATCTTTCGCCCCGACCGGGGTCATGGGATGCTGTAACCCGCAGCGTCCCTTCGCATTTGGATAAGACCATCGAGTCGGTCGCTGCCGGGGCCGCGCGGGCCACGGTACGCGACAGTGTGATCGACGATGTGCTAGTGGAGAAGGACAGATCATGAGCATGCTCCTCGCCGTGCACGACGCGTACGGTGCCGTCCTCGCGCAGGTCGGGAATCCGACCCCGGAGGCCCCGCCCGCGTCGGACAAACTATTGAAACTTGTTCGGTATTTCACCTGGTTCGTGCTGTTGTCCGGAATCCTCGGAATCACCTACGCGGGCGGCAAGTTCGCGTGGGAGAAGTGGACAGGAGGCGGTTTGGAATCCCCGAAGATGGTGGCTGGCGCCATGATCGGCGGCATCATCGCCACCAGTGCCGGCACGATCATGAATGCGGCGATCGGCTGATGTCCGCCTCCGCGGTGGTCACCGTGCTGGCCTACAAGCAGATGCCGGCGGACGTGATCCGGCCGATCATGCAGCTGATCGACTGGCTGCTGTGGTGCGTACTGCTGTTCTGCATGGCGTGGATGATCCTGTCCGCGGGCAAGCTGTGGTACGCGTTCCGCGGCGACATGGCCGCCAACGAGGCGACGCACGGGGTGGTGATGAGTCTGATCGGCGCCATCATGGCGAGTTCGGCCAGCGGCATCGCCCTCGCGTTGCTGCCAACGTAGGGACGCAACGGATTCCGATGGCTCCCACCCTCGCCCCCGCCCGCCTGCGCCGTGCCGTCGGCGTTCTCGGCGTCGCCGTGCTGGCCACCGCCGGCTGCGACGGCGAGGTGGCGGACCCGTCCGCGCCCTCCGGGGTGCGCTGGCAGGTGTACCAGGGGGTGTCGCTGCCGCACACCGACCAGGGTCCGAGCAGCGACTCCGGGGGCGCCGCAACGGGTTTCGAACGATCCCGAGCCGGTGCCGCCGTCGCGGCGATCACCCACACCATCCGATTGCTGGTGGCCACCGACACCCAGTGGCCGACCGTGCTCGACGCCGCGGCGATACCCGGCCCGGCCCGGGACGGCTGGGCGGTCACCAGAACACAACTGTCCATTGCCGGGCCCGCCGCACCGGAGTACGCGCCGCGGCTGCTCGGCTTCCGCATCACCGGCTACACCGAGGACAGATCCACCGTCGATGTCTACACCGAATACGCCGACAGCTCCCGGGCGGTGAACCACACCACCGTGGAATGGTTCCGAGACGATTGGCGGCTGCGGCTGCCAGAGCCCGACTCGACCGCCCCGACGGTCGAGGCCATCGATGAATTGCCCACCGACATAGTGACCGTGGAGGCACCGAAATGAGCGAGAAGGAGCCGTCCGAGCGCGGCGGCGTCTCGTTCGGTGTCATCGCGTCCGCGGCCCTGCTCGCCCTGATCCTGATCGCGGGCGTGGTCATGTGGGTGGGCCGCGACGACGACCCCGGCGAGCCCGCGGCGACGGGCGACGCACCCCCGGCCGTGGCGGGCGACACCGGGGCCACCGGATTCGCTCAGCCGGAGGTCGACATCTTCGGACGGCGCGTGGACGTGCCGAACAATCCGGCGGGGCAACCGCTGACGCAGGACGCCTCCGCCCAGCGGGAGCCCTCCGATCCGGACTGGCTGACCGCCGCGCCGCGCGGCACCACCGGACCGGGCGGCTGGCAGCGGGTATTCGGGGCGTCGGTGCCCTTCTCCACCTCCGACGGCCCGACCCGCCTGGAAGACGGTCTGGCCGTGGGGTATTCGCACACACCGCAGGGTGCGGTGCTGGCGGCGGCGCAGATCACCTATCGGCTCAACGCTCGCCCCGCCGACCGCACCCTGTACGTGCGCCAGGTGCGGGTGTCGGCCCAGCAGGTCGCCGCCTACGACCAGGCGCTGGCCGACGAACGGCTGCCGAAACAGCAGCCGGAGAAGGTGACCCGCTACCTGGTGGCGCCGGATGCCTTCCAGGTGGAGAACTATGCCGACGACATGGCGATCGTGCGGCTGGCGGCGCGCGGTCCCGTGGTGGACGGCAGACAGCTGTGGGCGGCGGTACGCCTGATCATGGTGTGGGACGCGGGGGACTGGCGGCTCAAACCGGCGACGGCGCGCGGCTCGCAGACCGAATACGTGGATTCGCTTGCGGGGTGGACGAAATGGTGAATGACCTGGCAGCAGATCAGGAGAGGTGGATCACATGCTGAGGCGCATCGTCACGATCCTCGCGGTCGTGTTCACCGTCATGGTCGCGACTCCGACGGTATCGCACGCTCAGTACGGTTTCGACCAGGCCTGCAACGAATTACACGACTCCCTCGACGGCCTCGGCATCCCCGGCATCTCCCTCGGTGATGCCGCGTCGGCGGCCTGCAAGGCCGGCAATGTGGCCACGCACCCGGGCGACGCCGCCGCGGCCGTCCGGGACAAGGCGTGGGACTCCACCTTCGGCAAGGTGGTGGACTCGCTCATGAACGGTTTGGGCGAAGCGTTGATCCTGGCGTTGACCTTCTGGATGAAGGTGCCCAACGAACGGGTCTCGGACTCCGGGGCGCTGTTCACGAAGATCAACGACTACACCTATCAGGCCCAGATACTCCTGCTCATGGTGTCGGTGATCATCTCCGGGGCCAGACTCGCGGAAGCCAAACGCGGGGCGGCCATGAGCGAGGCCGCCGAATCCTTCCGCATGTTCGCGCGCGTGATCTTCAGCTCCTGGATGCTGGGGGCGGTGATCGTCGCGGGCACCCAGGCATCGGATCGCTTCTCCGAGTGGGTGATCAACGACGCCACCGACGGCAATGCCCAGAACCTCGCCGAACTCATGGTGAAAACCGCCAAGCTGCAAGCGTTCTCGCCGGGCCTGGTGCTGATCATCGCCATCGTCGGCCTGCTCGGCGCGCTGGCGCAGATCGTGCTCGCCATCGTGCGGCAGGGGTTGCTGGTGGTGGCGGCGGGCGTGCTGCCGCTGGCCGCGGCCTCCTCCGGGACCAATACCGGAAAACAGGCGTATCCACGCCTGATCGCGTGGATCATCGCCTTCATGCTCTACAAACCGGTGGCGGCGATCGTCTACATGATCGCCTTCACCACCGCCGGGCACGTGGACGAACTGACCACCACCGCGGGTCTGCCGGACGCCGACCAGGCGCAGCGCATGCTGGTCGCCATCGTGCTGCTGTGCAGTGCCGCGTTCGTGCTGCCGGTGCTCATGCGCCTGGTGACCCCGGCGGTGTCCATCGTCGGCAGCGGCGGTTCGGGTCTGACCGCCACCACCGGCACCCTGGTCGGCGTGGCCGCCCTGGGCGCGGTCGGCAGCCGTGCGGTGGCGGTGAAGTCCACCGCCGCACCCGGCACCGCCGGATACGTGAATCGCGGCGGCAAGCCGCCGGGCGGAACCGGAGGCGGCGGACCGCGACCCGGAGGCGGCGGACCGCGGCCGACACCGCCGCCGCGCGGTGGTGGTGGCGGGGCCGCCGCGGGCAATCCGCAGGGCGGCGGGCAGGCAGGCGTACCGTCCGGTGCGTCCCGCGTGGCGGGGCGGGTCGCGTCCATGCGATCCGCGACCGCCGGAGCCAACCGTGCCGAAACCGCCATGGGCGATATGGCCGGTGACCGCTGGACCAACCGTTCACCCGACCTCGGCAGGAGCACCATTCCGCGATGACCACCACCGAGAGCTACGAGCGCCGCGCCTACGGGCTGTGGCAGAAGCCGCGCAGCGCGGGCCTGTTCGGCCTGCGCTGGGGTGAGACCGTGGTCGGCTTCGCCGTCGTCATCACCGCGCTGCTGACCGCGCTCGTCGCGGGGCCGAAACCCGCGTTCGTGGTGGCGGGATTCGGTTTGGTCGTGATGGTTCCACTGGTCTGGCGGACGGGGGGCCGCTCCGGATACGAGAACGGATTGATGATGTTCCATTGGTTGCGTGGCCGCAGCAAGGGTGAGCATGTGTACCGGGGCGGTCGGTTCTCCCGGATTCCGGGCGGCGTCACCCGACTGCCGGGTCTGATGGCCCCGTCGCGGCTCTACGAGGGCATCGACGCGGGCGGCTACAGCTTCGGCATGATCCACCTACCGCAATTCGGGCAGTACACGGTGGTGTTGCGCGCCTGGCCGCAGGGGCACGAGGCGGTCGACCAGCCCGTCATCGACCGCTGGGTGTCGGCATGGGGCACCTTCCTGGCGTCGCTGGGGCAGACCTCCGACATCGTCGCGGTGGTGCCCGTCATCGACACCGTCCCCGAGACCGGAAACCGTTTGCTCACCGAGGTTTCCGCCATCACCCGGCCGGAAGCCCCGGATCTGGCACAGCAGGTGATGTACGAGCTGGCCACCGAACTGCCGCAGGAGCGGGTGCAGCTGCTGCCGCGGGTGGCCATTACGTTCAAGGCCACCACGGCGGAGCGGCGGAAGAATCCCGCGGAGGAGGCCGTCGAGATCGGCCGTCGCCTGCCCGGGATCTGCGCGGCGCTGGCCGAGGCCGGGGTGCGCGCGCAGCCCATGTCGGCCGACGAGGTGATCTCCTTCATCCGGCGCAGCTACGATCCGGCCGCGCAGGCGGATCTGGAGGTGGCGGCGGGCGAACCCGGTGGGCACGGGCTGGATTGGGCCGATGCCGGGCCGGTGTCGCACGAGGAGCGCTGGGACCACTTCATCCACGACGGCGGCCGGTCGGTCACCTGGGAGATGGACACCGCGCCCGAGGGTGCGGTGGACGAGCGGGTGCTGCAACGGCTGCTCGCACCGAATCCCGAGGTGCCGCGCAAGCGCATCGCCATCGTGTACCGGCCGCACTCCGCCGGTGACGCCGCCCAGATCGTGGACGACGACTACAAGAACGCGCTGGTCGCGCAGCAGAGCGAGCGCGGCGTGGTGTCGGCGGCGGCCACGCTGCGGGTCGGCGCGACGCAGCAGGCGCGTGAGGAGCAGGCCCGCGGACACGGTGTCACCCGATTCGGCGCGCTGGTCACCATCACCGAGCCGCTGCGCGGTGACCTGCCGCGGATCGAGGCCATCACCCGCGACCTGTCCACCCAGGCCCGACTGAAGATCCGGCGCTGCTACCGCTACCAGGCGGCCGCGTTCGCGGCCTCGCTCGGCTGCGGCGTCATCCTGCCGGAGCACGCCACCATCCCGAAAGCGCTTGTGGGGTAATCCACCATGGCCCGTGACGTCGAACCACCCGTCCGCGAACGCGATGCCGCGCCCACCCGGCGCGGCGGTCGCCGCGACATCCCCAGCCTCCCCGTGGAACCCGCGGAGACGCCCCGGGACCGCGCGCCGTCGGAACCCGCCGACCTCCGCCAGGGCCAACCCCGCCGCCGCGACCACGAACGCCCCCGCCGCGGCACCCTGCCCGACCGCCGCCTGCTCCGCCGCGAACCCCCCGCCGACCCCGAGGCCCTGGAACGCGAACGTGCCCGCGAGGCGGCAGCGGGCGCCCGCACCGTCCCCCGCGAGCCGTCGCGCCGCGAATCCGCCGGTGCCCCGGTAGCTTCGGAGCCGACCACCGCGCGCCCAGCCACGTCGGATCCCGCCGCACCGAAGCCCCGAGCACGCCGCACCTCGGAAGCCGGTCGCCCCGCGCGGACATCCTCCGGCACCGACCGCCGAGCCGAACCCCCCGCGCGTGACGCGAAGACCGCTGCGCCCGACCCGAAGTCCGTTCCACGCGAGGCGACAAGCGCCCCCCGAGACGCCGGCCCCGCCACCCGTGCAAAGGCGGCCCGCGACGCCGCCGCACCGCAGCGGCCCCCGCGCGAAAGCTCGGCCCCCACCCGCGGTGCGCGCGACGATGTGATGCCCGCGCGGGGCTCGCGTGACGGTGCGGCATCCGGACGGGTCCCGTCTGACCACGCGGGGTCGGCACGCGGTGCGCGCGACGATGTGATGCCCGCGCGGGGCTCGCGTGACGGTGCGGCATCCGGACGGGTATCGCCTGACCACACGGGGTCGGCACGCGTAGCGCGTGATGGTGCCGCCGCGCGTCCGCCGCGGGGCGGCCCTGCGGCGCGTCCGGCGGACGGTGACGCGGCCGCCGGGCGGCCGGGGCGCGCCGAGGTGATTGCCGCCGGGGAGACCGGGGACCTCGACATACCGACGCGACCCGCCGCGAGTTCGGCACGGCCGGCGGGCGATTCATCCGAGACAACCGCGACTCCTACCGAATCACGCCTGGCGCGTGTTCGCCGCGCCCTGCTGCCGAAGCGTGCCGCCCGGAAATCCGCGCAGCGCGATCCGGCGTCGTACCCGCCGCTGGACATGGCCGAGGCCGTCACGGCCGCCGGGGAATTCGACCCGTTCCACGCGGACCGACCCGAGCCTGTCCGAGAGCTCGCGGAGGGTGCGGCGGACACCGTGGGTTCGCGTGGGGACGCGTCGGCGTCGGATTCACCGCGCGCGCACGGCATGTCCGAGGATGCGGTGCGGGCGCGGCGGGCCGAGCTGGAATCCGCTGCGACCGAACCGAAGCCGATCGACGCCGCGGATCGCGCCGCCGCGCGCGCCGCGGATGCCGAGCGTCAGCACGCCGACCGCACTCGAGCGGATCCGGAGCACGCCGCTCGCACCCCGGGTTCGAAGGGCGCGGACACCTCCGATGCCGCATCTTCGCGTCGCGCCGGGAAGAGCGCGCGAGCGGCATCGGCCGCGTCCGCCGGCACCGCTGCGGGAACCGTTCCGCCCCGGCGGGGGAAGCTGAGCCCGCCGACGCTGTGGGACGACGAGGCAGCCGGTGCCAGCGGCGAATCCGAGATGCGCCCATGGTCGGAAACCGATGGGGGAGCGGCACCCTCGCCCGAAGACGCATCGCGCGGCGCGGTGCGCTCCGGCGGCCCGACGCGGCGCGGAGTGGTATCGTCCGGCAAGGAGCGTGGCCGCGACGGTGCCGAACGCGCCCGAACGGCGGCCGCCGCCAACCCCGCGAACCCTGCGGCCGCCGTCAACCCCGCGAACCCTGCGGCCGCCGTCAACCCCGCGAACCCTGCGGCCGCCGTCAACCCCGCGAACCCTGCGGCCGCCGTCAACCCCGCGAACCCTGCGCCCGCCGTCAACCCCGCGAACCCTGCGCCCGCACCGCGTGACACCGGCGGTGATGACGCCGCGCGGCCCGGGCGGCGCGCGGATCGCGCCACGGGCGGTGCGGCATCGGATACCGACGTCCGGGACGAGACCCGTGCGCGAGGCGCGACCGGGCGATCGGATGCGACCCCGCCGGAAGCGGAGGGCGTGCGGAGGGAACATCGGCGACACACCGCAGCGGAACATGCTGGTGCGGCAGCGGCTTCGGCTGGTGCGGCAGCGAAACCCACTGTGGCCCAACGCGAGATCGAGGTAGGTCCGGCAGCGGGGGCCGCACACGGCGCGATCGCGCTCGGTACCGCGGCGACCGTGGACCGCGATGACGCGCGCGATGCGGCGGTAACCGATGCGGACCAGGCGGGAATCGGACCGGCCCGTACCGGCGCAGTGAACCCGGAACCGACAGCACGGGACAGCCGCCGCGAAACCGCTCCCACCGGTCACGAGCGCGATATCCGCGGACTTGCCGATCCCGGTCGCATCGATACCGAGCGCGCTTCCGGTCGCCTCGATACCGAACTTGCCGATTCCGGTGCCGATGATGCTGAGCTCGTCGGTGGTGAGCGCGGCGAGCCGGAACCCGCACCGTTCGATGAGAACCGCACGGCCGCACCCGCCGTGCGGCGGCAGCGCGACGACGAGCCCACGGGCGGGGCGGAGTTCTCCGTCCGAGAGTGCCGCGATTCCGGTGCGATTCGGCGTGGGCACGGAAATACCGGCATGGATTCGGAATCGGAGCAGCCTGCTGACGTATCCCACTCTGCCGCGCGCACGGCGGTCGCCGAGGTTTCCGGCGCTGATGCGCGTGGCCCGGTTGCTGACGGCTCAGGTCCCCGGTCGCGCGAGGTGGCGCCTGGCGAGGCCGCCTCTGACGCCTGTGGTCCGGCGGCTGACGCTTCCGGTCCCGACGCACGTGAGGCGGTCGCTGACGCTTCCGGTCCCGACGCACGGGAGGCGGTCGCCGACGCTTCCGGTCCCGACGCACGGGAGGCGGTCGCCGACGCTACCGGTCCCGACGGACGGGAGGCGGTCGCCGAGGCTTCCAGTTCCGATGGACGTGGTCCGGTGGCCGACGGCTCCGGTCCCGAGTCGCGCGAGGTGGTGGCTGACGGATCCCGTTCCGTGGCGCGTGGTCCGGCGGCGGATGCTTCCGGTTCCGACGCGCACGAGGCCGGTGCTGCCGGGGCCGGGGGGCGTGGTACCGAGGGCGCGCGGCGGGTGGAGCGTGTGGGGGAGCGTCGTGGGCATCGAGAGGTGGAGGCCGCTGTGCGTGATCGGCGTGTGAGTGAACAGCCCGGACGGGAGCGTCGGGAGGAGGAGCCGGCGCGGCGGGAAGGGCGGCGGGCCGTTGCTCCGGGACGGGAGCGTCGGGAGGCGGAGCTCGCGTCCCGACGGCGCGGGGAGGACGGGGCACGGGAGCGGCGTGCAGCCGACGACGGTGCTCGCGAGCGGCGGGACGGGGAAACCCGGCAGCGGCCGCGAGCGGAACACCCGGTGCGTGAGCGCGGGCGGGGTACGGATCTGCCGGAAGGGGAGCGCATGCGCAAGGCGGAACCGGGGCGGGATCGTGCCAAGGACGCCGGTGGGCGACGCCCCGTCGAGGGGGATCGACAGCCCGGCCGCGAGAACGGACGCGGGCGGGCCGTCGAGGGCGACCGCGTGCACCTGGGTGGACGCGCCGCGACACCCCGACGACCGCGACGGCCCCGCCACGAAACCCCACCGGTCGAACGGACCGGCCGCGGCCGCCGAACCGGCCGGGGCGCGGACAAACCCGACCGGGCCGCACTGGCGGCTGAGCGCGCCGAGCAGCGGCAGCGAGCCAAGGCGCGCAAGGGCGGCAAGCAGAAGCAGTCCGGTCCGAAACTGCTCGACGACTCCACCCGTGCCCGGCTCGAGGCCGTCGCCCGGGAGAAGAACGGCCTCGGCGCGGCCTGGGCGGCGTTCCGGCTGCACACCGACGATCTGCGCCGCCGCAACTTCGCCGCCCGCGTGGAGCGCATGGAGTACGGCAGCCACGACGAATTCGACCGCACCACAGCCCAACTCACCGACCGCGGCTATCTCGGTGAGGGCGGCGGCCGGATGAACGTGATCGGCCGCCCGGTCGAATACCGCGCCACCACCGCGCAGGTCGCGGGCCTGTGGCCGTGGTCGGTCGGCGCGGGCGCGCCACTGATCGGCACGCCGCTGGGGTCGCACCTGCACACCGGCGCTCCGGTCTGCTTCGACCCCATGAACTGGTTCATGCGCGGCAGCTTCATCACCGCGCCGAGCCTGTTCGTGCTGGGCCTCAACGGTTTCGGCAAATCCTCGCTGGTGCGCCGCATCGTGCTGGGCGGTGTCGCACAGGGCATCACCCCGCTCATCCTGGCCGATGTCAAGCCCGACTACCGCAAACTGGTGGAGTTGGTCGGCGGCCAGGTCATCGATCTCGGTTACGGGCACGGCAAACTCAATCCCCTGGCCGCGGGCGTGCTCGGCTCCATCGTCCCTCGCTTGTCCGAATTGCCCGCTCTGCAAACGCAGGTGGTGCAGGAGATGCGCGCCCGCCAGGTCACGCTCATCGCCGGTCTGGTCGAACTGGTGCGCGGCGCCCGGGTACGCGACTACGAGGAAACCCTCATCTCCACCGGCCTGCGCATCCTCTACCGCGAGGGCAGCGGCTTCACCCCGGACCAGCCGCCCATCCTGGAGAACCTGCTCGAGGTCATCGTGGCGGGCGGCGACGAGCTGAAACTCGATGCGGGCGCGGACGACGACACCGAGTACCAGAACGCCATCAAGGGGCTGCGCCGCTCGCTGCGTGCGCTCACCCAGGGTCCCTTCGGCGCGGTCTTCAACGGCCACACCACCACGCCGATCGACACCGCGGCCACCGCCGTCTGCATCGACGTCTCGCATATCCCCAACGGGGACAAGAAGCTCAAGGCCGCTGTCATGCTGGCCTGCTGGGCCGACGGTTTCGCCTCCGTGGAGGCGGCCCATGTGCTGGCCGACGCGGATATGGGTCCGCAGCGCTACTTCCAGGTGGTGATGGACGAGCTGTGGCAGGTGCTCGGCCTGGGCGACTTCATGGTCGACCGCGTGGACGAGTTGACCCGTCTGCAACGCAGTATCGCCACCGCGCTCATCATGATCAGCCACACCATCAAGGATCTGCAGGCGCTGGGTTCGGAGGCGGCCATCGCCAAGGCACTCGGCTTCCTGGAGCGGGCGCGCGCCAAGATATTCGGCGCGCTGCCGGCGGAGGAGATCGCGCGGCTGGATTCGACGGTGCCCTTCACTGCTGCCGAGGAGGAGATGGTGACCAGTTGGTCCGCGCCGCAGGCGCTGACGGGTGAGGCGCTCAAACCGGGCCAGCACCGCCCGTCCGCACCCGGTACCGGCAAGTTCCTGCTGAAGATCGGCGAGGACCGGCGACCCGGCATCCCGTTCCATATGGAGTTCACGCCCTCGGAGCGGGAGAGCGGCATCCACGACACCAACCAGCGTTTCAGCGAGTTCACCGAATCCACCTCGCACCGTGGCTCGGACGAGGAGGGTGCCGCATGATGCCGCATCGGTCGTACCGAAGAGTCTCCCCGGAGGTCCGGCAGGCCGCCGTCGAACAGGTCATCGCGCTGACGGGCAAGCTACGCAGCGAATCCGAGGCGTGCCGGGTGGTGGCCGATCAGATCGGCGTGCACACCAATTCGGTGCGCAACTGGGTCCGCGCCGCCGAGGGACCGGGCCTGGAGCGCATGGACGCCACCGCGCTGCGCCGCAAAGTGGCGCTGCTGCAACAGCAGTTGGCCGCCGCCGCCGAGATGAACCGGACCCTGGTCGAAACCCTCAACGACGCCAAGCGCGGCATATGACGGCATCCGGCACCGGACACGCCGACTCGGGAAAACCGCAGGTATCGCCCCGCGACCGGCGGGGACGACTAGCCTGGAACGGTAGTCCGGTGAAACGCGCGAACCTGGTGGTGATGCTGGTGGCGAGCGTCGCGGTGTTGGTCATGTCCTGTGGTTCCGACGGCGACGATCCCGGATCCGCGCCGGGCTGGAGTCCGCCCACGTCCACCACCAGGCTGTTGGAGGAGGCCCCGGCTCCCGACCCGTCGACCCCGGAGGGGGTCGCGGTGACGGCGCTGCACGAGATCTTCACCTGGCATCCCGCCACCGAGGGTGAGGGCGCGGCGCTGGCGCGGGCGCGGGAATGGCTCGGTCCCAGCTTGATCCGTACCCTGGACAGCACAGCGACCGCGGTCGAGACGCCGAAGGCGACCGTGCGGTGGGCCGAGTGGAGCAGCGCCGGCGCCACCGTCGAGGCATTCACCTTCGCCTCCGGCGTGGCGGCGCCGGGCACCGACCCGAACCGGCAGCAGTACAAGATCGGCATCGAACAGACCGTCGTGTACCCGGACGGGCGGCGCGAACCGCTGCCGCCGACGACGGTCGTCGCCACCGTCGTCCGCACCGCGGACGGCTGGCGGCTCGACGAATTCCGTTGAGCGGCAACGACTGACAGGTCATCCCAGGAGGCAGAGATGGCGAAGAAGAAAGTGCAGGATCCGGCCGTACCCGGTCCGGATGCGACCCTGTATCTGATCTACGCGGGCTTCGCGCTGTTCGGAACCCTGTGGGTGGCCCTGCAACTGGGCAATCAGCTCTCCACGCCCCCGCAGGATCTCCCGATCAACCCGATCGCCCTCGGGTTCGGATTGGGCCGCGGCGAGCTGACCTGGCCCACCGCGTCCACGGTCATCGTGGTGCTGGTGGTGCTCGCCGCCGTGACCTACCTCGTGGTCAAGCGGAAGATGAAGACGCGCAAGTCCGTCGGCCGACTGGCGGTGGACGACAAGGCCGACCACATGGGCAGCGGCAGCGCCATCGGCCCGCTCACCGAGGCCGGGGTGCGGGACAAGGCCAAGCAGCTGGGCATGCGACTGGGGCGCGACGACACGCCGGGCGTCCCGATCGGCGTGGCCGTCGCGGACGGCCAGATGGTGTACGGCTCCTACGAGGACCTGCACGTCGACATCTGGGGTCCGCGCCAGGGCAAGACGACCTCGCGGGTCATTCCGGCCATTCTCACCGCCATCGGTCCGGTGCTCACCACCTCCAACAAGCGGGACGTGGTGGACGCGACCCGGGATGTGCGCGAGGGCAAGGGCAGTCGTACGTTCGTCTTCGACCCGCAGGGCGTCGCGGACGAGGAACCGACCTGGTACTGGGACCCGCTGGCATGGGTGGACGCGCACAGCCCCGGGTGTGAGGTGCGCGCGGTACGCCTGGCCGGTCACTTCGCCGACGGTGACGACAGCTCCGGGCCGCAGGTCACCACCGACTCCTACTTCGATCAAGAGGCCGAGGACCTGCTCGCCGGCCTGTTCCTGGCCGCCGCCGTGGACAACCGACCCATCATCCAGGTGTGGGACTGGGTCAACAACTGGCGTGACACCGAGCCGGTGGAGTTGCTGCGCCGCGCGGGCCAGCACTTCATGGCCTCCGGTCTGGCGCAGCAGTTCAACGTCGACGACCGCACCCGCAGCGGCATCTTCGGTTCCGCCAAGAAGATGGTGCGCTGTCTGAAGCTGTCGAATGTGCACCCGTGGATCACGCCGGGTGACACCCGTACCCGGGACGGCCGCACCGTCAACCGGATCCAGTTCGACGAACTCGAGTTCATCGAGGGCAACGGCACGCTCTACAGCCTCTCCCTGGAGGGCCGCGGGTCGGCGGCGCCGCTGGTCAGCGCCCTCACCGAGGCCGTGATCGACGTGGCCACGCACAAGGCGTCGCGCTCGCCGGGCGGTCGCCTGCCCATTCCCATGCTGGCGGTGCTCGACGAGGCCGCGAACGTGGTGCGCTGGAAGGATCTGCCGAAGCAGTACTCGCACTTCGGATCTCGCGGCATCGTGGTGATGACGGTGTTGCAGTCCTGGGCGCAGGGTGCGCGCTGCTGGGGCGTCGACGGCATGGAGGCACTGTGGGCCGCGGCCAATATCAAGGTGCTGGGCAGCGGCGTGGACGACAACAAGTTCCTGCAGGAGCGCTCCGAGCAGATCGGCGAGTACGAGACCATCTCGGCCTCGGTCTCGGAATCCAAGGGCGGCAAGAGCTATTCTCGCTCGCTGAGCTCGTCCAAGACCTTCAATGTGCACGCCCTGGCCACTCTGCCACGTGGGCGCGCCATCGTATTCTCCTCCGGCACACCGCCGGTACTCGTTCGGACCGTGCCGTGGTGGGAGGGCGAGTACGCTGCCGAAGTGAAGAAGTCGATCGCTCACCACGATCCGTCTCCGCACAAGAAGACCGAGATCGCCGACCTCATCGGCGCTCCCTCGCTGATCAAAGCGCCTCCGGGGCACGACGCCGGACAGATTGAGGAGGTCAGGCCGCTGTGAACGAACAGCAGCAACAGCCGATGGTCTACTCCAGCGTGGTGGAGTTCGTGGAGAACTACCTATCCCTGGTGTACCGGCGGCAGGTGACCGATATCAGCGATACGGTCTGGTGCCCGGAGTGGTGGAAGCACGCGGAGGCGGTGGCCCGGCTCGACGCCATGTGGCGGGCATGGGAGCACTACCGCCTGGACGGCAAGACCGGTCTGTCGGTGTGGTTTCTGGATCACGCGGACCCGCATATGGCGAAGCTGTTCGACCCCAAGGGGCCGTTCAAGTATTGCAGTGTGCGCAACGGGCACAAGGATATGCTGACGCCGCTGCCGCTGAAGTCGCCGCAGCAGGGCCTGTTCAGCGATCCGACCATGGGAGATTTCCGGATCTGAGCCGGAGCCGGGATCATGCGACCGAGCGCCGTCGCCGACTGGCGGATCGTCTGTCGAGAACGGATCCGATCCGCCTGAGCGCTCCGTCGCACTCCCCGACCAGTAACCGAAGAAGGATCAGCGCCGCGTCAGGAACGCACGCGCTGTAGTCCCCGAGCTTCCTGTTCGCGAGCCCGCCGCTGTACCGCCGCGGCCTCCTCCTGTCGAGCCCGTACCGCGTCGGCCGCCGACTGCGCCTGCCCAACCTCGAGCAGCATCCGCACGGCGGCGAGCTCGGGTGCGATGCCCATGCGAGTCAGGTGCTGCGCCAAGGCGGCACGCCGCTCCACGGAGTCGTATCGAACCAACGGTTTGGACATCGCTGCCTGCGTGGCGGCCATGCGGGTGGCCTCGGCCTGCGCGGCGAAACGGTCCTTCTCCAGCGAAACGCCCTTGTCCAGCGGTGGCTTCTCGATCATGCGAGCGAGTTCCACATTGCGTGGATCCTTGGCCTTGGAGTCAGCGGCCTCCCGGAGCTGACGCTCACGGGCTTCCTTCTGACGGGCCTCGGTAACCTTGACGCGGGCTTCCGCTTCTTTCTGGCCACGTTCCCGGGTGCGCAGCGCGACAAGTGTCGCGAGCTGCAACATTTGCCTCATCATCGCCGCGGTTTCGCGGCCGATGTCGTCGAGTTCCTCGGCCATTGCCTGCTCCCCGATGCTGCAGTGATCACTATGGATGATTGTGGTGCTTCGTCACGGACATCGCCACACGAACGGTGGTTCGGGTAGCGGTGTCCCGCCTGCAAACGTGGACACCGGGAGCACTCGAGGCGCGGCACTTGCCCGGTGGGGGTCGCCCGATGGGATTACTACGCCGCTTCGTACTCCGTTCTATGAGGTTACCAGCGAGAACTCGGATACCGCCGTACGCGCGCGTCGCTATCCAGCATATATCGCACAATTCCGACATGAACCGGAAAACTTCGTATTTTCTTTGGTTAGGAAACCCTTACGCCGAAGGTTCGATCATGGGTTTCGGGCGGGTCGCCGGAAAAGAACCGGCCCCGGCGCACCAGGTGCGCCGGGGCCGAATGTCGCTGGTGGTCAGTCGATTCCGCAGTACCCACCGGGTCGTTCGTTTAAACCCGCGAGCGGTACCGATCTGTCGGATCAGTCGATCTGCACCGACTCCAGGGTGACCTGTAGGTTCGGCTTACCGCCACCCGGGCTGGGCTCCATCGAGCCGTCGTCGCCGGCGGCGGCGATCTTGTCCAGGGTCTCCAGACCGGTCTCGTCGATGGTGCCGAAGATGGTGTACTGCGGCGGCAACTGTGAATCGCCGAAGACCAGGAAGAACTGGCTGCCGTTGGTGCCGGTGCCGTCCGGGCTGGGGCCGCTGTTGGCCATGGCGATGACGCCGCGCTGGTACTTCACCGGCACCGACTGGGCGGTCGGGTCGCCGGGGGCGTACTGGTCCGTCGGGTACTCGTTGTCGAAGGCGTAGCCCGGACCGCCCATGCCGGTGCCGGTCGGGTCGCCGCACTGCAGGATCTTCAGACCCGACGTGCTCAGTCGGTGGCAGCTGGTGCCGTCGAAGTACTTCTGACTGGCCAGGCTCGCGAAACTATTGGTGGTGCAGGGGGATTCGGCATTGTTGAGGGTCAGGCCGATGGGGCCCTGGCTGGTCTGCATGCTCACGCTCAGCGTGGCGTCGTCGCCGGTGGTCCGGATGCCCTCGGTGCGGGGCTTGTCCACCGGGCGGGCCGCCTCGCCCGAATCCCGATACGTGCAGTTCACCAGTTCCGGCTTGGGCGTGGCCGACGGGGGCGCGGAGGCCAGCGACGCCTCCGGGGTCTCCGACGTGGTAGCGGTGGTGGCCGTATCGTCGTCACCACGGGTCAGGTAGTAGATGCCGACACCCGCCGCCACCGCCACCACGACACCCAAGGCCGATGCCGCGATGGTGAGCTGCTTGCGCTTGCGGGCCCGCGCGGCCCGATTGGCCAGTTGACGCTCCAGCTTGCGTTTCGCCGCAGCGCGTCGCTGTTCATTGCTCGGCACTAGGTGGTCCCTCCGTGGTCGGTTGTATCGGCATAAGAGTGTGCCATCAGTTCCTGAGGCCATCCTGTACAACCGCCGCACGAGCCCGCGAGGTCGGGCCGGGTAAACCGGTTGGACTTGCGAAATACCGGTTTGGAAGACTGGAGACGTGACCGATACCAGCAGCTTCAAGGCCCCGAAGGGTGTCCCCGATTACCTGCCGCCGACCTCGGCGGAGTTCGTCGCCGTGCGCGACGGCCTGATCCGCGCCGCGCGACTGGCCGGGTACGGGCATATCGAGCTGCCGGTGTTCGAGGAGACCGCCCTGTTCGCCCGGGGGGTGGGCGAGTCCACCGACGTGGTCAGCAAGGAGATGTGGACCTTCGCCGACCGCAAGGGGCAGAGCTACACGCTGCGTCCCGAGGGGACGGCCGGGGTGATGCGCGCGGTCATCGAGCACAATCTCGACCGTGGGCAGCTGCCGGTGAAGCTCTGCTACGCCGGGCCGTTCTTCCGCTACGAGCGGCCGCAGGCCGGTCGGTACCGCCAGTTGCAGCAGGTCGGCGTGGAGGCCATCGGGGTCGACGATCCGGCCCTCGACGCCGAGGTCATCGCCATCGCCGATGCCGGATTCCGCGCGCTCGGACTGACCGGGTTCCGGCTGGAGATCACCTCCCTCGGTGACGAGACCTGTCGTCCGCAGTACCGGGAGCTGTTGCAGGAGTTCCTGTTCAGGCTGCCCTTGGACGAGGAGACCCGCCGCCGGGCCGAGATCAACCCGCTGCGCGTGCTCGACGACAAGCGGCCGCAGGTGCAGGAACTGGTGGCCGACGCGCCGCTCATGATCGACCACCTGTCCGAATCGGCGAAGGCGCACTTCGACCAGGTGCTCGGCCTGCTCGACGCGCTCGGGGTGCCGTATGTGGTGAATCCGCGCATGGTGCGCGGACTCGACTACTACACCAAGACCACCTTCGAATTCGTGCACGACGGGCTGGGCGCGCAGTCCGGCATCGGCGGTGGCGGCCGCTACGACGGGCTGATGGCCCAGCTCGGCGGGCAGCCGCTCTCCGGTATCGGCTTCGGCCTGGGCGTCGACCGCACGGTGCTGGCCCTGCGGGCCGAGGGCACGTCGGCCGGTGACGCCGCCAGCTGCGACGTCTACGGCGTCCCGCTCGGCGATATCGCCCAACAGCACCTGGTGGTGCTGGCCGCGCGACTGCGCGCGGCCGGAATCCGCACCGACCTGGCCTACGGTGGCCGCAGCATGAAGAGCGCCATCAAAGCGGCCGACAAGTCCGGCGCCCGCCTGGCGCTCGTGCTCGGCGACCGTGAGGTGGCCGAGGGCGAGATCGGCCTCAAGGACCTGCGCACCGGCGAGCAGCGCCAGGTCGCCCTGGACGATGTGGTGGCGGAGGTGACCGCGGCGCTGGCCACCGAGTGATATTCCGGCGGTCGGCGCGGGGGTTTCGTGGTGCCGAGTGGTGCGGTGGGCGCGGGTCATTCGTGGAGCCGGGTGAACGCGGATGTCGGGTTTCGTGGAGCCGGGTGAACGCGGGCGTGGGGTTTTCGTGGTGTCGGGGTGAAGGTGGGCGCGGGCGGTGGGGATGCTGGTAGCGTCCCGGTCGGTGTGCGGGCCGCTGTGTCCGCGCGGACGTACACCCACCCTCACCTGGACGAATGCGCACCCGTGACTGAACAACCGAATGTCGAGCCCACCCCGGCGGTGGGGCTGGACCTCATCGCTCCCGAGATGTACGCCCCCGCGCTGCGCCGTTTGGCGCTCGCCGCGCTGGGGGTGGGGATAGGCGTCGGCCTGCTCTCGGCCCTCTTCGTGAGCTGGCCGATCGCGCTGGCGGTGGCGCTGGTGCTGGGGCTGCCGACCGCCCTGTACGCACTTGCCGCGCAGCGCCGCCGAATGTCGCTGGCGGGCACCGTGATCCACGCCCAGACCTGGCGCGGGAAACATACGCTCGATATCGCGGCCGCCACCGGTGTGGAGGTGCTGGTCTACTCCGGCCGCCTCAGCCGGGTGGTGCTGCGCGTCACCGCCGCGCCCGACACCCGCATCATCCCGCTGGCCATGTACACCGATGCCGGGGGTGGCCGCGAACTCCACCTGCTGGGGCTGCGCCGCCTGGCCGACGCCCTGGCGGCCTGCCCGCTGGCCGCCGCGCTGGCCGTATCGGGCGTGCTGGTGCACCAGCTGCGGGCCGAGGCCCGCGACGCGGTGGCCGAGGAGCGCCCCCTCTACCGGGCCGCCCGCATGGTCCGTGACCGCGACGCGGTGCAGCCGGTGGTACTCAGTGATCGCGATATCGCCGAACTCGTGAAGTAGTCGAACAGCCCAGCCGTAGGGACCGAAGCAAGCCCAGCCGCCGTGGCGCAACCAGTCTCGGCCTCGGGGCCGGGTCAGGGTCGGGTCAGGGTGGAGATCATCCGGCAGCCCGATCCCACCGCGACCCGCCGTCCTTACTGTCGTGAATATGACTGGGCGCGACAGAGTTTCGGGCGAGCATCCGCACAGACCCTGCCGGTTGGACCGGCGTCGGTTCCTCGGCACGGCCGCGGCGGTACCGCTGCTGGTGGCCTTGGCCTCATGTTCGTCGGCCGCACCGCGCCGTTCGACCGGACCGGATCTGACCGGAATGGACCCGGCCGTCCGACCGCAGGATGACCTGTACCGGCATGTGAACGGCGCGTGGTTGCGCGAGGTCGAACTGCCTCCCGACAAACCGGCCTACGGCGCGTTCGAGGAACTCATCGACGGCACCGAGGATCGGCTGCGGGAACTGCTGGAGGAGCCGTCGGGGGCGCGGCGGGGTACCGACGAGCAGCGGCTGCACCACCTCTACCGCGCCTTCCTCGATACCGCCGCCCGCGACCGTGCCGGTATCGAACCCCTCGCCGATCTGCTGTCGGAGATCGAGAAGGCCACGGACAAAACCGATCTCGCGCGGATCGCCGGTAAGCTCACCACATTCGGCGCACCCGGGCCGATCGGCGTCCGCATCCAGCCCGATCGCAAGGATCCGAGTCGGCACCGGGCCTACCTCGTACAGTCCGGACTCGGCATGCCGGACCGATCCTTCTACCTCGACGCCGAATACGACGCCCAGCGCGGCGCGTACCGCACCTATCTCGAACGCATCGCCACCGCGGCGGGTATGGCGGCCCCGGCCGAGATCGCCGCTCGCACCCTCGCGTTGGAGACCGAGATCGCCCGCGGCCATGTGGAACTGGTGGAGCTCATCGCGTCGCTGTCCTCCTACCAGCCGTATGCGTGGCGGCAATTGCCGGAACTGGCACCGGGATTCGACTGGGACGCCTGGCTGGCCGGAGTGACCGACGCTCCGGCGGCGTTCGACACGATCGTGGCCGATCAGCCCGGTCACCTCACCGCGATGGCTCGCCTCTGGGCCGCTACCGATCCGGCCACGCTGCGCGACTACCTGCGGCTGCTGGTCGTCACCCGCTACGCGCCCACGCTGTCCACCCCGTTCACCGAGGCCCACTTCGAGTTCTTCGACCGCACTCTGGAAGGCACCCGGCAACCTCGCCAGCCGTGGCGAACCGCTCTGCGAGTGATCCGGGAACGGCTCGGTGACGCCCTCGGCCGCCGGTACGCCGAACGGTATTTCCCGGCCGAATCCCGCGCACTCGTCGAGGAGTTGGTCACCGACCTGCTCAGCGCCTACCGCACCGCGTTGTCGGAGACCACGTGGATGTCCGAGGGCACCCGCAGGGAGGCGCTCGCCAAGGTGGACCGGGTCGTCCCGCTGGTGGGCTACCCGGAGAACTGGCGCGACTACAGTGGCCTCGACTTCCCCGACGGCTCGCTGATCGCTGCCCTGCGCGCCGCCGACGCCTTCGAATTCCGCTGGCAGCTGGCCAAACTCGGCCGACCGGTGGATCGTGCCGAGTGGAGTATACTGACCCCCTCCGACGTGAACGCCAGTTACAGCTGGGAACTGAACCACATCTGCCTCCCGGCGGCCATCCTGCAGCCCCCGTTCTTCGACCCGGACGCCGACGCGGCGGTGAACTACGGCGGCATCGGCATGGTGATCGCCCACGAGATGGGTCACGGATTCGACAGCGGCGGCTCGAAATTCGACGCCGGCGGCAGTCTGCGCGACTGGTGGACCGCGGCGGACAAGGCCGCGTTCGAGGCCAAGACCCGGCTGGTGATCGAGCAGTACGATCCGCTGGTTCCGGCGGG
Organism: Nocardia sp. CC213A; assembly: GCF_030766805.1. NCBI lineage: Bacteria > Bacillati > Actinomycetota > Actinomycetes > Mycobacteriales > Nocardiaceae > Nocardia > Nocardia sp. CC213A. The sequence goes on along the minus strand of NZ_JASFXA010000005.1, from coordinate 36,096 downwards.
GCTCGCCCCGGAACACCATGTCGACGGGGCGCTCACCGTCATCGAGAATCTGGCCGATCTGCGCGGTATGGCCACGGCGCTGGCCGCCTTCCGACTGGCCGAACGGCGGCGCGGCAATGCGACCCCAGACTACCGTCCGGTCTTTCTCGCCTACGCCCGCATGTGGCGGGCGGCGGCGAGCCCGGAGTACACGGCCACCATGCTCGCCCTCGACTCGCACTCACCCGCCGAATTCCGGGTGAACCAGGTGGTTCGCAACATGCCGGAGTTCTACACCGCGTTCGAGGTGCGGTCGTCGGATCGACTGTATCTGGCGGAGTCGACGCGGGTCGCCATGTGACACTCCGCGGGTGATTGGCCGACCGTGTTGCAGGGGTGGGGGAGAATCGGCACATCACCGCCCGTCGAAAGGATCGTCCGTGCGCAGCCACCCGCCGAGTCCCACCCGCCGCACCCGCGAGTCGGAGGCGTAGGCGACGGTGGCGGTGTTCGACGCGCAGGCGCTCATCGATTCGGGCCGGCGCCGCATCTGCGAAGGATGCGGTTTCCTGGTCGGGACGAATACGCCCCGCTGTCCGCGCTGTGGGCATACGGCCGCCGCCCCGCCGACGTCGGACCAGCCGACGACACCGACCCGGTCGACGACCAGGACCCAGCCGAGGACGAGCGCCCAGCCGACGGGATCGGCCAGCCGGGTGCCCCGCCAGCGTTCCACGGCCGCGCGCAAGCGGGCGGCCCGGTTCGACGCCGCCGTCGGGGACGGCGAAGTCACCGAGTACGGGCTCGGCGGTATGGCCGGGGTGCCGGACCGCACCATATGGATCGTCTCCCACGGTGTTCCGAAGGCCCAGGGCTCCATGGTCGCGATCGGCCCCGGTCAGCTCCGGGCCGCCGACAAGGATATGTACGTCTGGCGCGACACCATCGCCGCGGACGCCCTGCTCCGAGTGGGTATCCGCTGGCGGCCCATCGACGCACCGGTCCATATCGACGTGTGCTTCACCCTGCCGTTCCCGCAGCGCTTCGAGGACCAGTCGGAGCGGATCGCCGGACTCGACCCCGAGTGCCCGCCCCGCATCCCCGCCATGCAGACTCCCGACCGCGACAAACTGCTGCGCGCGGTGCAGGACGCGCTCTCCCTGCCGAATCCGGGCAATCGCAGCGAGGCCGAATCCCAGGGCATGGCCAGCCGCTTCAAACTGGTCACCGACGATTCCCGCTTCGTCTACGGCTCGGAGGCGAAAACCTATCCGCGCCCGGGACATACGCATTCATGGGCGCTGGACCGGCCGGGCGCCGTGATCCGGCTGTCCATGATCGACGCCGATGTCGACCCCATGCCCCGGCCCACCCTGCGCGATCCCGGCGCGCTCCCGCCTCGGGTGGCGGCGCTGCACGAGGAGGTCGTGCGCCGCAATCGCCTGTCGAGCCTGGGCGGTTGACCCGGCTACGGGTTGTCGCGGGTCTGCGCTCTCCGACCTGATCGAGTCTCAGCGCGGCAGCCACGAGGACGAGCTGCCGCCGGGCACGGACGACCGCTACCAGCCGGGTCGCAGGTGGCTACGTCGGCAGGGGGTCCGGATCTGGCGAGATCGATTCCACCCGATCGCATTCCGCGCGGCGTAGCGGATCGTTCTCGACGCGCTACCTCCTTCTGGGAAACGTAGTATCCTCGTGCGAAACAATAGCCCGGAGGGTGAGATGGCAGGCCGGGTCCCGTGGTCACGGACGCGTGCCGTGACGCCAGCACAGCCAGGAATCGGAATCACTTGTTCAACAGAGATATTCGGCGATTCGCCTGGACGGGGCGGTCCTCCCAACGGCGACACCGGCCACCTTTTCGGGCAGCAGCCGATCCCATGGCCGAAACCGTGTCCCCGGTGGACGCTGCTCCCGTCCCGAACGGCTCCATCGACATCGTCGTATCCGCCGGCCGTCCGTCCCGCATCGTCGATCTGACGAAATCCGCGCCACTGGGATGGTGGCCCGCCATCGCCGTCGGGCTCGTCGCGTTCATCGATCGGTTCGAGATAAATCTGATCGCCGGGGCGCTGCCCGCGATCCAGGCCCACTTCGGGTTCGGTGACACCGCCGCCGGAGCGATACCGACCGCCGCGAGCATCGCGGGCGCCGTGCTCCTGTTGCCCGCTGGGCGTCTCGCCGACCGTGCGCCGCGCGTCGCCACCATATCGATCGTCGTCCTCGTGTGGTCGCTGTGTTCCGTCCTGAGCGGCCTGGCGACCACATTCGTACTGTTCTTCCTCGTGCGCGTGCTGATCGGCGCCGCCGGACAGCTCTACAACCCGCCCGCGTCCAGCCTGCTCGCCGACTACTATCCGGCTCGCAGCCGCGGCAAGGCGTACGGGTTCGAGCGCGCTGGCTACTACCTGGGCCTGCCGACCGGCGTCATCCTCGGCGGGGTGCTGGCCGAGGCCCTCGGGTGGCGCATGGTGTTCTTCGTTGCCGCCCTGCCCGGCCTGGTGGTCGCGGCGTTGGTGCTGACCGTCCGGGAACCGTTGCGGGGCTTGGGGGATCGCCTCGACCAGTGTCGCATCGGCGAGTCTGTGACAGCCGGCACGCCCACGCCTTCGGTCTCGCTGCTCCGGGAAGCGCGGGAACTGCTGAGCATCAGGACGCTGGCCGGAGTGATCATCGGCCAAGCCCTGCTCTCGCTCGGAATCGGGGGTGTGTTCTATTGGCTCCCGACACTGCTCGAGCGTACCGAGGGCCTCGGCTACGACACCGCTTCCGGGCTCGCGGGAGCGATCGGCGGTACCGGCATTGTCGTGGGCATCATCGCGGGCAGCAGATTCGGTGACCGCGCCCATGCCGTCCGGCCCGGCCGACGGATCACCGTCGCCACCGTTTTCCTGCTGACCGGCGCCTTCGCCCTCGCGGGCGCTCTACTCACGCCCGGTGTTCCGGCGCGTGCCACCCTGATCGCTCTGGCCTGCGGCGGATTCGCCGGTGCGATCCCCAATCTCACCGCGGTCTCGGCCGATGTGGTCCCCGCCGTCCGCCGTGGCCTGGGATTCGCCCTGCTCACCTTTCTCGTCACCCTCGGTGGCGCACTCGGCCCATTCTTCGTCGGCCTGACCTCCGATCTGGTGAGCGCCGCCGGCTACGGCGGCGAACCGCTCGTCCCCGCCATGCTGGTCCTGGTACCAGCGATCTTCATGTCCGTGCTGGCCCTGCTGCGGATCGGCGACCGCTACGAGCTCGACGCACGCGCCGCCGGTTGAGCAGCCGTCGGTGACCGCGTCCGCGATGCCGACGTCTGCCATGGCCCTCACCAGCAAGCTGGCTTCCATGTACCCGTCGAGTGGCGTTCCGATCGCGCGATACGACCGGTGGCCGGCCCTCGACGCCATCACCGAGTTCGAGGTTGTTCACCACACTCACGATGGTCACCAGGTCAGGCTCATTCCGCTCAATCCGGCGTACCGGTCCTGTCCTCGACCGCCAATGGCTGAGCAGCGGCTATACGAGCTGAAACGGGTCCTTCGGGGCGAGCGCGCGTAGTCGCGGCCCGGGCGGAGACCGGCATGCCTCCTCTGCCGCTCCGCCCGGGCCTGTCCGGCCAGCACGATATGCGGATGCCGGTACTACCCAGCATCGCTGCTATTGCGGCGAAACCCTGTTACCGCCAAGACGATTCGACGCACTCTGTCAGTACCATAACCGTGTGTCCGGCGGGCGGGGTCGTGGAGGCGGGAATCGAACCCGCGCCCGTCCACTTGCTGGTGGGTGTTCTACCAATTGAACTACTCCACGGACAGAAGCAGGATATCGCCGAGTGGTATTGTGCGACAACAGAGTTGCGGGGGATCAGGCGATGTGGAGCACCGCGTCCGTGCCTTCCAGGATGGACTGATCGAGGGGGAAGTAGCCCTGCGGTTGGGTGACGTCGGTGCGGACGCGGGCGGAGGGGAGGTCGCGGGTGGGTAGGAGGCCCCAGGTGGGGAAGCGGTGCTGGAGGAAGCCCTCGAAGGTGTCGGCCGCGGGCTCGTTCAGTTCGATGGCGTCGCTGTGGCCCAGGCTGCCCGCGATGAAGGTGTAGCGGTCGCCGAGGAACTGGGCGGCGATGGCACCGGTGGGGAACCAGGTGACATCCAGTTCGCCCATGGGCATATGCGTCTGCGTGCGCTGCAGGTGACTGTTGTGGGCGAAGACCAGGGTGGGGCCGCGATCGGCTTCGATATCGCGGATCTCGAGCAGGTTCCGCGCCATGAGTACGTCCCGGGTGCTGCTGAGCAGGGAGATCCGGGCCTCGGGCTGGAGTGGGCGGGCGGCTTGGCGGTGGTAGCGGAGCAGTCCTAGCGCGGCGGTGAGGTGGGCTCGGGCGCGCAGCCACCGGGCGCGTGAGGTTTTCGCGATCAGTCCGGGGGAGCGGCCGTACAACTGGCTGAGCATATCGTCACCGATCGCCGCCAGCTGCTGCGCCTCGGCCGTCGCGCCCGGCGATACCGTCGGATCCAAGACCGCCTCCGTGCGGCTCCACCGTTCGTCCTCGCCGAGCAGATCCGCCAGCTCCAGATCGAGTTCCAGGTAGTCCCGGGCGAACTCGAGGTAGCGGCGGGGGCTGGGGGCGCTCATGGTTTCGAGCGGAGCGTCGATGCCGTGGAAGGCCACCCGCTGCTCGGGTGGTCGACCCTCGTTGTACTGGCGCAGCCAGACGACCAACTCGCGATTGGCCTCCAGCTCGCCGAAGCCGTGCGAGATGCCCTCGCGCAGCACCGTATCGAGATCGCCGATGCCCTCCTGGACGAAGTCGTCCACGGCGAAACCGGCGACCCGATCGGATTCCAGTGCGACGGAGCGGAAGCCGCACTCCACCAGTCGGGCGAACAGGTCGTTGCGCAGCCGCGCGAAGGCGGGTTCGAAATGCGTGGGTTCACCCAGGCCCACGAGTTCACATGACGGGGTGAGGAAGTCTCGAATGTCCTGGCTCATGTATTTCGATCGTATCGGTGAAACCTCGGTGGAAACTTGCCCAACGGTTACCCCGTATTCAGCAGGTAAACTCTCAAATCGATGGTCACTCTGCGCCCCGCTGATCTCGCGCGTGAGCACGGCATCTCGACCCAGGCCGTCCGCAACTACGAGCGGGACGGGTTCCTGCCGCCCGCGCGGCGCACTCCCAGCGGCTATCGGGTCTACACCGAGACGCACGCGGCGGCGTTGCGCACCTACCTGGCGCTGATTCCCGCCTTCGGGCACGCGGCGAGCGGGCGAATCATGAACGCGATTCACGACGGCGCGCTCGACGACGCGCTGACGGTCATCGACCGCGGCCACGGACAGTTGCGGCGCGACCGCGAGACGCTGGTGTCGGTGCGGGCGGCGGTCGAGCAACTCACCGCGGCGCCGCGCGAGGCCACGGGGCGGACCGGCACCCGGACCATCGGCGAGCTGGCCCGACTGCTCGGACTCACCCCGGCGACCCTGCGCACCTGGGAGGAGGCGGGCATTCTGGCTCCGGATCGCGAACCGGTCACCGACTATCGGCTGTACCGCCCGGCCGATGTACGCGATGCCGAACTGGCCCATCTGCTCCGGCGCGGCGGATACCCGCTGGCGTCCATCGCGACGGTGGTCCAGCAGATTCGCGCGGCGGGCGGCACGGACCGGCTGGCCGCGGCCCTGGCAGGGTGGCAGCGGCAGCTCACCGCGCGCGGCGTCGCCATGCTCGAGGCGGCCGGGCAGCTCGGAAGCTATCTCCGTACCTCGGGCATCGATACCGGGCCGCACGGCTGAGCGAGGCGGTTACGGTACCAGGGTGATTCGTCGACACCTCCCGTACGGCAGGCGGGCCGCCGCCCTGATCGCCGCGTTCGTCGCGCTAGCCGGAATCGGACTCGTGACGCCCACCGCCGCGGCGGGCGATCCGGTCATGGACTCGCGACAGCTGCTGGCCGATCCGGTCGCGCCGAACGGTTCGCGAATCATGAAGGTGACCTTCACCGACGACCGCACGCTCCGACTGTTCGTGTACTCGGCCGCGATGGAGCAATACTTCCCGGTCGATGTGCGGCGCCCCGCCGACGCCTCGGTGCCGCGACCGACCCTGTATCTGCTCAATGGCGCCGACGGCGGTGAGGGTACGGCGAATTGGCAGACCAAAACCGATATCGTCACCGGCTTCCTCGCCGACAAGAACGTGAACGTGGTGCAGCCGATCGGCGGTGCGTTCACCTACTACACCGACTGGATCGCACCCGACCCGGAGCGCGGAAAGATCAAGTGGCGCACCTTCCTCACCGAGGAGCTGCCCCCGCTCATCGATGCCGCACTGGGCACCAACGGCGTCAATGCCGTTGCCGGACTGTCGACTTCGGGTACCGCCGTGCTCAATCTGCCCATCCACAAGCCCGGCCTGTACCGCGCGGTCGCCGCCTATTCCGGCTGCGCGCAGTCCGCCGACCCGGTCGGACGCGAGTTCGTCAAGCTGGCCGTGGAGGTCTGGGGCGGCGGCGATGTCGAGAATATGTACGGCCCCGTCGGCGCCCCCGCCTGGACCGAGAACGACCCGGTCGTCAACGCCGACGGGCTCCGCGGCCTCGACCTGTACCTGTCCACCGGCAACGGCCTCCCCGGCATCCACGACGTCCTGGACAGCAAATACTCCGCCGGCAGCGGTCCCCGCGTCCTCGCCAACCAACTGCTCGTCGGCGGCGTCATCGAGGGCGCGACCAACTACTGCACCCACAATCTCAAAACCCGCCTGGACGCCCTGAACATCCCCGCCACCTACAACTTCCGGCCCTCCGGCACCCACTCCTGGGGCTATTGGCACGACGACTTCATCGACTCCTGGCCGGTCCTGGCCCGCGGCCTGGGTCTGTAGTCACGACCGGTCGCGAGACGGGGCTTCGGGTGGGCAGGCCCGTGTCTGGGCGCGCCGCAGTGGTCATCGTCGACCCGCGCGGTCGCGGTGGCGATCACACCCCGCCGACGCGGCTCCGCGCGGCGACCCGTCCGCCCATACCGCGCCCGAGTCTCAGATGGCGGCATTCGGTGGCGATGGCGGCCGCCAGGGCCGCGGGTTGGTCGCGGGCCACCAGATGTCCGGCCTGCGGGATCTCGGTCACCGTGGCGTGGGGGGCCGTGTGCCGGAAGCGGGCGATGTCGTCGTCGGACAGCGGGGTGTCGGTGCCCGCGCGGACCAGCCGGAGGGGAAGATCGAGGGTGGCGGTGAGCTGCCGCAGGCGCGGCAATTGGGCGAGGATGTCGTCGACGAGTTCGGTGTAGCCGTCGAGTACACCGGCGTCGGCGAGGAAGCGGCGGGCGCGGGCGGGGTCGATATCGGGGACGACGTCCACCAGCACCAGCCGCGCCACCCGGTCGCGCACCGCCGGATCCGCGAGGGCGGCCAGAGTGGCGAGTCCGCCCAGGGAAGCGCCGACCACCAGGCAGCCCGGCGGCTCGGCGAGCACCATCGCGCCGACATCGCCCGCGCAGGGTGCGAAAGTCTTTCGCTCGCCGCCGGATTCGCCGTGGCCGCGCTGGTCGTAGGCCACGCACCGGAATCCCGCCGCCGAGAGCAGGGTCATGACCGGGGTCCATACCTGTCGCTGCTCACCACCGGCGTGCAGCAGTAGGACGGAAGGTCCGGCACCGATCTCCTCGCCGCGCAGTACGACCGAGTCGGGGCGGGTGAGATGTCGGGAGCGAGAAATGTCTGGGTCGGTCATGGCCGGTCCTCCTACCTTGCGGTGTCAAGGTAGACCGTAGGCGGGTTGCGTTGGCGCGTCAAGGTAAGGTGGCGGCGTGACCGCATCACGTGTACGCCGCGCTCCCGACGAAGCGCGTCGGCTGATCCTGGACGCCGCCGAGCGGCTGCTCGCCGAGGGCGGGGTGGCCGCGGTCCAGGTCCGTGCCGTCGCGGCCGCGGTCGGTATGACCGATGCGGGGGTCAACCACCACTTCGGAAATCGGGACCGGCTACTGGAGGCCCTGCTGCGCCACGGCGGCCGCAAGATCCGGGCCGGACTGCGGCAGGTGCTGGACTCGTGGCTCGACCGCGACGCCGACCTCGGTGAACTGGTCGAGGCCCTGGCGGGTTTCTATCGACAGGGGTACGGGGAACTGGCCGTCGCCCTGCACGCCGCCGGTTGGCGGGATACGGAATCGGGCATGCTCACTCCGGTCGTCGACGCGCTGCACGCGCTGCGACCCGATGCCGCCGACATTCCGATCGACGACACCCGGCTGGCCGTCGCCGCCCTGCATCAGGCACTCGCCACCGAACCACTGTACGGCGCACCGTTCCGCCGCAGCGCCGGTCTCACCGGCCGGGCGGCCGATAGTCCGGAGCGCCAAATACGCTGGTGGACAGACCATCTCGCCCGGACGCTGGGACTGGATCCGTGCTAGCGCAGGCCTGGCCGGGTGTTGTTCCTGGTGACGATTCGCGTACGCCAGTCCTTTCGCGGCGCGATGACGGCGCGTTCAGCCCCGCGATATCGATGTGGATGGCCGCGTGTCGATGGTGTGCGTGGCCGCGTGTCGAAGGTCCGTGACTGCGCGGGCGATGGTGCGTGACCGCGCGATGACGCTGTTCCCGGCCACGCGGCGGCAGCGTGCTCGGCCGCGCGGCGACAGCACGCTGTGGCGTCGCCGATGCTCCGGCCTGACCGGGAGCGGCGGCGTGCCGATCGACGCGAGCTCGTGGCCGTCGGTGACGCCGCGGTGCCGACCGCGACGCTACCGACGCGCTTCAGGGGACCAGCGGGCGGACCCGGTCGGCGACGAAGCGAATGAAACCCTCCGGATCGGGCTCGTCGGCGGTGGGTTCGACGATGACGCTGGTGGCACCCGCCTCGGACCAGCGGGTGACGGCGTCGGCGACGGCGTGGGCGTCCCCGGCCACACCGATGCCCGCGATGGCATCGCGTCCCTGGGCGCGGAGTTCGGCGGCCACCCGGTCGGCGGCGTTCGGGCCGGTCGCGGCCAGGAGGTACACGACGATCGGGAAGGGTTGGCCGGTCACGGATTCGGGGCGAGCGGCGGCGACGATCCGGCTGGCTTCGCGAATGCCGTCGGCGGGAGTGGAACTGGTGAGGATGACGCCGTCGGCCGCCGCACCGACCAGCCGGAGGGTGCGAGGTCCGGTGGCGGCGGCCAGCATCGGCGGTGCGGCGGCGGGCGGCCAATCCAGGCCGACATCGTCGAGCCGCACGTAGCGACCCTTGACCGTCAATCGGTCACCACGCAGCAGTCCCCGCAGCGCGTCCAGATACTCGCGCAGCAGGGTCAGCGGGGAGGCGGCGCGCGCGCCCACCTGCCCCATCCAGTCCTGTACCCCGTGCCCGACACCCCAGATCCCGCGCCCGGGGAACAGGCGTTCCAGCGTGGCGATCTCCATGGCGGTCACGGCGACATTGCGCAGCGGCACCGGCAGCACGCCGACGCCGACCCGCACCCGCTCCGACCAGGCCAGTGCCGCCGCGGCGGTCGAAATGCCGCCCTCGAGGAAGCAGTCCTCCCACAGCCACAGCTCCTCGAGGCCCGAATCATCCGCTGCCCGAACCGCATTGCGCAGCCGTTCGGGGGGACGCTGGGGCCGGAACACCACGCCGAGACTCGTCATGGTCCCTGCCTACCAGAATCCGGTACTCGCGTCCGGTGGATTCCGGGAGGGCTCAGGCCCGTGCGGGCTCGTGTGCGCGCACGAAGTCCAGGAAGCGGGGGATCACCCGGTCGGGGATCGCCCAGATCATGTCGTGTCCGACGCCGGGGTAGGTCTCGATATCGGCGTCCGGTCGCAGTCGACGGACGTGGTCGGCCGCCCACCCGGGATCGTGCACGACGGTGTCACCGCCGAAGAGGACCAGCAGCGGGGCGGATATCGCGGCGAAGCGCTCCTCGGGCAGCGGACGCGCCCACGGCATCCCCTGCCGAAAGTCGAAGCTCGCCAACAGCATCGCCCACTCCGACTCGGTGAGCCGGGTGCGTGGAGCGATCCACTGGTTGAACGTCTCCATCTTCGCCCGCGTGGGGCGGAATCCGGCGACCATGAAGCGCCACAGCAGTCGCCAGCTCGGCCGCGCGAAGGTGGCCGGAGCCGGTTCCAGCAGGCTCAGACTGGCCACCCGGTCGGGGCGGTGGGCCGTGAGCACGGCTGCCAGCCATCCGCCCAGGGAATAGCCCGCCACATGGACGTGATCGGCTCCGAGTCCGGCGATCGTCTCGGCTGCCCACTCGGCGATCTCGTTTTCGTCGCGCAGCGGAGAGGTCTGCGCGCAGCGCCCGGCCCAGCCCATGACGTCGGGCGTGTACACCGTGCGGTCGTGTGCCAGCTCGGTGATGGACTGGCTCCAGAACAATCCGTTGCCCTGCATCCCGGGGAAGAGGAACAGCGGCGTTCCTTCCCCTGCTCCCGATCGGCGGACACGTGTTGTGCCGAAGGAGGTTTCGACGTCGATATCGGTCCACGGCACCGGCCACGCCGCCGCCACGGCATCGTAGGCGCGCAGATAGGCGGCCCGCGCCGCGTCATCGGTGAACCGTCCGAGCTTGGTCATGATCTCCCCTTACCGCTTGATGATACGAACATATCACGAAAATGGTATGTACGTATCATCAAGCGTGGGGACATCGAAGGGAGTGAGCGCATGACGCAGCCGTGCGTGATCCATCCGGGCGACCCGACGAGTCCGGTAGCGCTGCACGTGCCGCACGCGGGACGCGAGATTCCGCCCGACGTGCGCGCCGGAATCGCCCTGTCCGAGCCGGCCCTCGCGGCCGAACTCGCCGAATCCACCGACACCGCAACCGATTCGATCGCCGCGGCGGCGACCGAGCGGGCGGCGCGGCGGCCGTGGCGGGCGGTGCACCGCTACTCGCGGCTGGTGGTGGATCCGGAGCGCTTCCCCGACGCGAGCGAACCGATGCTGCGGCACGGGCGCGGCGCGGTGTACGAACGCACCTGCGGCGGTGCGGCTTTGCGCACGGATACGGGGCCGACGGCCGATGAACTCCTGGCGCGATACTTCCATCCCTACGCCGCCGCCGTCACCGCCCTGGTGTCCGAGCGGCTGGCGGCCACCGGCGCGGCCGTGGTGATCGACGTGCACTCCTATCCGGCGCGTCCCTCGGCATTCGAGGATGCCGCCCGGCCGCGCCCGCCGATCTGCGTCGGCACCGACGCGACCCACACCCCGCCCTGGCTCGCGGCCGCCGCGCGGCGCGTATTCGGGGCGGCGGGCGCGGTCGAGTTCGACACCCCGTACGCGGGTTGCTATGTCCCGCTGGCCCACTACCGCCGCGACCTCCGGGTCGCCGCCGTCATGATCGAGATCCGTCGCGACCTGTACCTCGACGCGCACGGCGAACCCCGGCCCGCGGCCGTCGTCGATCTTGGTTCGATGCTCGCCGAACTGGCCGACGCCGCCACTGTCTACTCGCTCACGTCGGGCTCACCAACCGGGACCGGGCAGGGTGAGCGTGATTAGGGTGAACAGCGGAGTGTCCGACAAGCGCTAGGAGTTCGTCGTGAGCAGTGCCGCCCGACCCGTGACCGTCACCGTGACCGGTGCCGCCGGACAGATCGCCTACGGTCTGCTGTTCCGGATCGCCTCCGGAGCCATGCTCGGACCGGACACTCCGGTGCGGCTGCGACTGCTCGAGATCCCGGCCGCGGTGGGCTCCCTCGAAGGGGTGGCCATGGAACTCGAGGACGGCGCGTTCCCGCTGCTGTCGTCGATCGACATCTCCGATGACCCGTGGATCGGCTTCGACGGGGCGAATATCGCGCTGCTCGTCGGCGCGCGTCCCCGCACCGCCGGTATGGAACGCGCCGATCTGCTCGCCGCCAACGGTCCGATCTTCACCGATCAGGGCACGGCCATCAATGCCAGTGCGGCCGACGACGTCAAGGTGCTGGTGATCGGAAACCCGGCCAATACCAACGCCTTCATCGCCGCGAGCAACGCACCCGATGTGCCCGCCGCGCGATTCACCGCGCTGACCCGGCTGGACCACAATCGAGCCATCGCCCAGGTGGCGAAGAAGACCGGCGTGCCCGCCGCCGATATCCACCGTATCGCGGTGTGGGGCAACCACTCCGCCACCCAGTATCCGGATATCAGCCACGCCACCGTGGCCGGACGGCCCGCGCCGGAGGTGATCGACGATCGCGCCTGGATCGAACACGACTTCATTCCCACCGTGCAGCAACGGGGTACGGCCATCATCCAGGCGCGCGGCGCGTCGTCGGCGGCGAGTGCGGCCAGCGCCGCCATCGACCACGTCCACGACTGGGTGCTGGGCAGCGCGGCCGGGGACTGGGTGTCGATGGCGGTGCCGTCGGACGGTTCCTACGGGGTGCCGGAAGGGCTGATCAGCTCGTTCCCGGTCACCTGCGCGGACGGCGCGTACACCATCGTCCCCGACCTCGCCATCGACGAATTCTCCCGGGCGCGTATCGATCTCAGCGTGGCCGAGCTGGCGAGCGAGCGCGACGCCGTCATCGAGCTCGGCTTCGCCAAGCGGTCCTGAGCCGGGTGTTCCCGGTCAGCTCAACTTGGCGATCACAGTGTCGCCGTACCACTTCAGCTTGGTGATCTTGTCCGCCAGCGATTCGGTGTCGTGCTCCATGGCATAGGAGTTGCGGAAGCCGACGATCAGATCGGTGATGCCCTTCTCCTCGAGGCGCTTCACCCCGTCGGGGGTGTAACCGTCGCGGGAGACGGCATGGATCTCGAACGGGGTGGTCAGGTCGCGCTCGGCGCGCAGTTCTTCGATGCGCGCCAGATACTTGTCCAGATCCTCGGCGCTGCCGCCCGCGTGCATCCAGCCGTCGGACAGGCGCACCGCGCGCTTCAACGCGGCGTCGGAGTGGCCGCCGATCAGAATGGGCAGCGGCTCGGTGGGGGCGGGGGTGAGCTTGATGCGCGGAATGTCGTAGAACTCGCCGTGGTACTCGAAGTACTCGCCGGTGGAGAGGCCGCGCACGATCTCGATGCACTCGTCGAGCCGCTTGCCGCGCTTCTCGAACGGCACGCCCATGATCTGGAAGTCCTCCGGCCACGGGCTGATGCCCACGCCCAGGGCGAAGCGGTTGTTGCTCAGGCGGGCGAGGGAACTCGCCTGCTTGGCCACCAGCACCGGCGGGCGGATGGGCAGCTTCAGTACGAACGGCGTCAGTCGCAGCGTGGTGGTGGCCGCCGCGATGGCGGCCGACAGCACGAAGGTCTCGATGAACGGTTTGCCGTCGAGGAACTCGCGATTGCCGTCCTTGGTGTAGGGATATTTCGAGTCCGACTCCGCGGGGTAGGCGATGCTGTCGGCGACGGTCATGCTGTGGAATCCGGCGGCCTCCGCGGCCTGGGCCAGCGGGATGTAGTAGTCCGGATCGGTCATCGCCTCCGCATAGGTGAAGCGCATCGGGTCGTCCTCTCGACAGTGGGCGGGCGAAAACTAGAACAGATTCTAGTTCTTGCACTGATGCTAGTCCGGCACCGCGGTGGTCCGCGACCGAACCGGCGATCCGAATCCGGACGGTGGACACGCCCAGGGGCGCATGGTCAGTCGTAGCGGGTGCGCCCGGGGTGCGGCGACCGCGGTCCCGGTGTCCGAGATCGGATCCGCCGGGCATTGCCCGGTGAATCTGCATCCTGTTCTAATCGCAGCCATGACGATCGCCATCACCGGCTCCGCCTCGGGCATCGGCGCGGCCACCGCCGCCGTCCTGCGCGCCGCCGGGCACGACATCATCGGCATCGACCTGGCCGACGCCGACCTCACCGGCGACCTCACCGACGCGGACGTGCGGGCGGGAATCGTCGACCAGGTCCTCGAACGCGGCGGGGGAGCGCTCGACGGACTCGTACTGTGCGCGGGCGTCGGGCCGCAGGTCCCCGACCCGATGCGCATTGTCGAGATCAACTACCGCGGCACCGTCGCCCTGCTCGATGCCCTGCTGCCCGCGCTGCGCCAGGGGGAATCACCCGCGGCCGTGGTCGTGTCGTCGGTGGCGTCGACCCATCTGGCCTGGGCGCAGAACCCCATCGCCACCGGAACCGGGGCGGAGGCGTTCGCCTCCGCCGGGGACTACGCGGGCAGCTACGCCTACGCCGCCTCCAAGAACGCCGTCACCGTCGCGGTCCGCCGCCGCGCCGCCGAGTGGGGCGCGGCCGGGGTGCGGCTCAATGCCGTGGCGCCCGGCAGCGTCGAAACCCCGCTGCTGCAAGCGGGTCTGGACGACCCCCGCTACGGCGAGGCCATCCGCAACTTCACCTCACCCGTCGGCCGCAACGGCCGCCCCGAGGAGATCGCCGACCTGATCGCCTACCTGCTGAGCCCGCGCGCCGGATTCATCCACGGCGCGCAATTCGTCATCGACGGCGGCACCGACGCCCAGGCCCGACCGGAAGCCGTGTGAGCGTTGCCGCTCGGCCGCCGCGAACGTTCCCGCGAGCGGGCCGGTCGGTTGATCCGCTCACGGTCGGCAGGTCCGCGACCACCGGGAAGGACGCGGAGTGGCGCTCGGATCCGATGCGACGTGCCCGGTCGCGAACGGCGAGAGGGTGCGGTGAGCGCTCGTCCGGTCGGCGTTTCCGGGGCGCGGAATTGTCGGGTGGTCGGTCGCCTGGACGCCTCGACACCCGCAGCGACCTCTATGCCCTCGCCGCACGGGTTCGCGCGGTGAAGCAGCCGCGGATAGCGCGGGCGCCATCCGCCCGGGAGGATCGGCGGCCCAGCCGTACGGTGTCTCCGGGTGTGATGTCGTGGAGCTGACCGGGCGGCCTGCCGGTGGTGGAGTCGCTGGTTCCCTCGGGGGTGGGCGGGGCGAGATCGCCGGTGAGTTCGGTTGCGTCGGAGTGCCCGGGCTGCGGGGGATCGATCGTGCGGTACCGCGCGTTCGGCTGCGCACCGCCTACCCGGGCCGGCGGCCGGGACCGCCGCTCACCGGGTGGGATCTGCCGCCCTGCTGCGGTGGGTCAGGATGTGGCGTCGTGGTCGCCGGAACCGTCCGCGGTGGCGGTGTCGCCGATGACTTCGGGGCTGGCCGGGCCGAGATTGCCGGTGAGTTCGGCTTCGCCGGAGTGGTTGTGGTGGGGTTGGACGGTGCGGGTGTGGTTGTCGTCGGTGCCACGCTGGCCCGCCGCGCCGCCGTAGGGCGCGCCCATGTAGCCACCCGGGGGCATGCCGCCGACGCCGGGAGCGCCGGGGGCGCCGGAGCCGAACGGGGAGCCCGCGGCGGGGGCGAGTTTGCCCCCGGGGATGGAGGAGCCGGGTCCGCCGGGCTTGGCGGCGAGTCCGCCGACACCGCCGATGCCGCCCGCGCCGCCACCTCCGGCTCCGCCGCCTCCGCCGCCGAGACCGGCGGCCTTGGTGTCGAGATCGCCCGAATTGGCCGGGATCGGGCCGGTACCGGCGGGTGTGGTGGCCTGGTCGATTCCGGACTTCAGCAGTTCCTGAGCCTGCGACAGGATCGGCTGGCCGACATTCTGCGCCAGGGACTGGGCGACCTCGGCGGGGCTGGGCCCGCCGCCCCGGCCGAGCAGCGGACCCAGTACGCCGCTCAACTGCGCTGTGTAGGTGCTCAATTCGCCGCGGGTGGCGTTGACCACCGCCACCGCCGCGCCGAGATGCTCGGTGGCCGAGGCGATCAGAGCGGCCTGACCGGGCGGGGTGAGCGCCACGGGGGCCATGGCGGTCGCCTGGGCGGCGAAGGATTGTGCGATGGCGGTGAGCTGTAGATTGCCGCGCTGGACCACCGCGGCGGCCTGTTCGGTGAGCGCGGAGATGTCGAAGCCGCGCTGGGCGGTCTCCGCGCCGTGGCTCTGTGCCTCCTGCCCGGCCGCCTGGGCGGCGGTGCCGGATGTGCCCTGCCACAACGTCTCGACCGTCTTCAGCGCACCGGTGCCGATCTGCACGGCCCCCTCGATGAACTTCGAGGACTGACTCAGCAGGGTGGTCGGGTTCACCACGCCCAACACTCCGGTGCCGAAGCCGTTCAGCAGGTCGAGGAACGGTGTGAACAGTGCGTCGAGACCCGGGATCGCGGGCAGTGCCATCCCGCTCAGCAGCGCCTGGACCGGATCGGCGGGCAGTGGCGGCAGCGCGCCCGGCGCGAGCCCCGCCCGCGCGAGCGCGGCCTGCGCGTCGGCGAGGGTGCCGGGCGGGTCGTTCAGCGCGCTGTCGAGCGCGGTGCGCGCGCCGACCAGCGCGCCGTGAGCGGAATCGAGGGCGGTTCGTCCGCCGTCGAGCACCCCCTGGGCGGAATCGAGGGCGGTTCGTCCGCCGTCCAGCGCGCCCTGGGCGGAATCGAGGGCGGTTCGTCCGCCGTCCAGCACGCCCTGCGTGGAATCCAGGGCGGATCGGCCGTCGAGCACACCGTGGGCGGCGTCGAGTCCGGAAGTCCCCCCGAGCATCCCGGAGGCGGTGTCGGGACCGGGGTGTCCGCCGAGTACCGCCGTCGGCTCGGTGGCGGCGGTGCCCGACATTCCGGCAGGTAGCCCGCCCGGAACCGGTGTCGCGCCCTGCTCGAATTCCTTGCGCGTCGTCAGATACGCGGGCGGCTCGAACGGCGCGATATCGGCGGGCAGCTGGAACAGCGGTACATCGGGAAGCGGCCCGCGCGGGCCGGTTCCGGTGGCGGGCATTGTCGCCACCGCCTCCACGGCGGTCGAGGCGGGGCCGATCACGCCCGAGGGATCGACGGGGCTCATCCCTGTCCTCCGATCGCCGTGTCCATCCGGTCCAGACCGCCCGCGAACTCGCCGTCGGTGGTCTGGATGGCGGTCGCGGTTCCGGCGGCCACCTGCCCCAGGTGCGCGTAGCGCGCCGAGAGCGCGTTGACGTCCTTGCCGTGCAGCAGCTCCGCCACCGCGAACATGGCCAGATAGTCCGCGCCGATGAGCCCGAAGACGGGCGTCATGGCGGCGACATTGGCTACAGTGTCCAGGTTGCCCGCAGCAGCGATATCGGCCGCGACACCGTGCTGGGTCGTGGCGAAGGCGCGGACCGCTTCCGGATCCACCGAGAGTTCGGTCATGACTCGCCCCCCGATCGTCGTGGACAGATAGCGGTTCCGAATATATCGGACCGGGCCGACGAGCGCGCGTGGCCTATCCACAGGCAGGATGACTAGAACTTGTTGCAATTTAGAACAGGTTCTATATTCATTGTTCATGAAGGTCGCAGTCACCGGCGCCGCCGGGTTCCTTGGCACCAATTTGCTTCGCCTGCTTACCGATCGCGGACACGAGGTGACCGCCATCGATCGGGTCCGGCCCACCGGCGTCGCGGAACCGGGTGTCACCTGGGTGACCGGAGACGTGCTCGACCCCGCCTCCATGCGCACCGCGCTCGAGGGGGCCGAGGTGGTGTACCACCTGGTCGCGGTCATCACCCTGGCCCAGAAGAACGACCTCGCCTGGCGCATCAACACCGAGGGAGTGCGCGTGGTCGCCGAGGCGGCGCTCGCCGTCGGCGCGCGCCGGTTCGTGCACGCCAGCTCCATTCACGCGTTCAACCAGTACCAGTGCGGCGGCCGCATCGACGAGCGCACCGCGCGGTCCATCAGCCCGGATCTGCCGGTCTACGACCGGTCCAAATGGCAGGGCGAGGTCGAACTGCGCAAGGTCGTCGACAAGGGGCTCGACGCCGTGCTGTGCAACCCCACCGGTGTCTACGGCCCGGTCGACTACACCCGCTCGCGCATCAACGGCACCCTGCTCGACGCGTCCAAGGGCCGCGTCCCGGTCATGATCGGCGGCAGCTTCGATCTGGTCGACGTGCGCGATGTGGCCCTCGGTCTGGTGCTGGCCGGGGAGTGCGGCCGGACCGGGGAGAACTACCTGATCACCGGCCATATGCAGACCATGTGGGATGTCACCCGGCTGGCCGCGGCCATCAATGGCAGGAAGGGGCCGCGCTTCCTGATTCCGGCGCAGGCCGTCTCGGCCGTCATGCCGGTGCTGGAACCGATGGGCAAGCTCTTCGGCAGTGACATCCTGTCCAAGGCCGCCATGGGCGCGCTCATCTCCGCGCCCGTCGTGGACGGCGCCAAGGCCAGGACTGAACTCGGTTATCAGCCGCGTCCGACCGAGGAGACGGTGCGCGACCTGATCGCCTTCGCCGACAACGAGCTCGGCAAGGTCGACACGCGGCAGATCGCTTGACAGTACCTAGAACACATGTTCGACTGGGAACGTGCGGTGGCAGAACCAGACCCTGGACGCCGATGACGGCGCGCTGCCGGGACTCGAGCGGGCTGGTCTCGTGCGCAGCGTACAGACTCCCGAGTTCGAGGGCATCACTTTCCACGAGGTGCTCTGCAAGAGCGCGCTGAACAAGCTCCCGGAGGGCGGCAGCATGCCGTTCAACTGGACCGTCAATCCCATGCGCGGGTGTTCGCACGCGTGCCGCTACTGTTTCGCGCGCGGCTCGCACGAGTACCTGGACCTGGACGCGGGGCGGGATTTCGACAGCCAGATCGTCGTCAAGACGAATGTGGTGCCCGTCCTGCGCCGAGAGGTGCGCAAGCGCTCCTGGCGGCGGGAAACCGTTGCGCTGGGCTCGAATACGGACCCCTACCAGCGGGCCGAGGGCCGCTACCGGCTGATGCCGGGCATCATCTCCGCGCTCACCGAATCGGGCACGCCCTTCTCGATTCTCACCAAGGGCACGCTCATGCGACGGGACCTGCCGCTGCTCACCCAGGCGGCGCAGCAGGTTCCCATCGATCTGGCGGTGTCGCTCGCCATCCTCGACGAGGATCTGCACCGCGGCCTGGAACCCGGCACGCCGTCGCCGCGGGCCCGCCTGGACCTCATCCGCGCGCTCGCCGACTCCGGATTCGCCGTGAATGTCATGGTGGCACCGGTGATTCCGTATCTCACCGACGGCAAGGCGCATCTGGACGCGCTGTTCGAGGCCATCGCCGACGCGGGCGCGGCCGGGGTCACCGCCTTCCCCATGCATCTGCGCGGCTCCACCCGCGACTGGTTCCTGGAATGGCTGGCCGCCGAGCATCCCGCGCTCATCCGACGCTACCGACAGCTGTACGGTCGCGGGAGTTCGGTGACACCCGAGTATTCTGCTTGGCTGCGCGGCCGTGTCGAGCCGCTGCTGGAGAAACACCGTTTGAACCGTGCACGTCCGGCCGAGCCCGAGCTACGGGCCGTCGCCGAATCCGCATCGCGGCCCGCCGCGGAGCGGACGCCCGACCGGCAACTGGCGCTGTTCGCCTGATCCGGCTGAGATTCACCAGAACAACCGCTGATTTCGCGGGTGTGTCGCGAATACAGCGGAGTAGTTTGGCGTTGATACCTCACAGCGACGAGGAAGTGATGCAGGCGCATGGTTTCGCAGCACGACGATGAACCCCTGGCACCGGCCGGATCTCCGGCGCCCGCGTCCGGAAACGGCGGCGTCACAGAGAAATTGGAAAGGGTGGTAATTCGCTTCGCGGGTGACTCCGGTGACGGCATGCAGCTCACCGGTGATCGATTCACCCACGAGGCCGCCGCCTTCGGCAACGATCTCGCGACCCAGCCCAACTTTCCCGCCGAGATCCGAGCGCCGCAGGGCACGCTGCCGGGCGTCTCGTCGTTCCAGATCCAGATCGCCGATTACGACATCCTCACCGCCGGTGACCAGCCCGATGTGCTGGTGGCGATGAATCCCGCGGCGCTCAAGGCGAATCTGGAGGAGTTGGCGCGCGGTGCCACCGTCATTGTCAATACCGACGAGTTCACCAAGCGGAATCTGGCCAAGGTCGGCTACAGCGGCGATCCGCTCGCCGATGACACGCTGTCGGATTTCGTGGTGCACCGGGTACCGATGACCTCGCTGACGCTCGGCGCAACCGAACCGACCGGTATCGGCAAGAAAGACGGGCAGCGCGCCAAGAATATGTTCGCGCTCGGTTTGCTGTCCTGGATGTACGGGCGGCCGATCAGCGGCACCGAACAGTTCATCCGGGAGAAATTCGCCGCCAAACCCGAGGTGGCGGAAGCAAATATTCTCGCAATTCGGGCGGGCTGGAATTACGGCGAAACCACCGAGGCATTCGCGAGCACCTACGAGGTTGCCCCGGCGACGCTGCCGCCCGGCACCTACCGGCAGATCACCGGCAATACCGCCCTGGCCTACGGCATCGTGGCGGCGGGGCAACTGGCCGGTTTACCGGTCTTCCTGGGCACCTACCCGATCACCCCGGCCTCCGACATCCTGCACGAGCTGAGCAAGCACAAGAGCTTCGGCGTCACCACCTTCCAGGCCGAGGACGAGATCGCCGGAATCGGTGCGGCGCTGGGTGCTTCGATCGGCGGCGCGCTGGGGGTGACCAGCACCTCCGGCCCCGGTCTGGCGCTCAAGAGCGAGACCGTCGGACTGGCCGTCATGACCGAGGTGCCGCTGCTCATCGTGGACGTGCAGCGCGGCGGACCGTCCACGGGCCTGCCGACCAAGACCGAACAGGCCGATCTGCTCCAGGCGCTCTACGGGCGCAACGGCGAATCGCCGGTGGCGGTGCTGGCACCACGCTCACCCGCCGACTGCTTCGACACCGCCGTGCAGGCGGCGCGCATCGCGCTGACCTACCGCACCCCGGTGCTGCTGCTGTCCGACGGGGCCATTGCCAACGGGTCGGAGCCGTGGGCGATTCCGCGGGTGTCGGATCTGCCGCGCATCGATCCCGGATTCGAACCCGATGCCGACGACGAGGGCGGCTTCCAGCCCTACGCACGCGACCCCGAAACCCTGGCCCGCCCGTTCGCTGTCCCGGGCACCAGCGGCCGGGCGCACCGCATCGGCGGTCTCGAAAAGGCCGACGGCAGCGGCAATATCTCCTACGACCCGGCCAATCACGAGCTCATGGTCCGGTTGCGGCAGGCCAAGATCGACGGCATCACCGTGCCCGACCTCGAGGTCGACGACCCGGACGGGCGCGCCGAACTGCTGCTCATCGGATGGGGCAGTTCCTACGGGCCGATCGGCGAGGCGTGCCGCCGGGCCCGCCGCCGCGGCGTACCGGTGGCGCAGGCGCATCTGCGGTATCTGAATCCCTTCCCCGCCAACCTCGGTGAGGTGCTGGGCCGCTATCGCACGGTGGTCGCGCCGGAGATGAACGGCGGTCAGCTCGCCCTGCTGCTGCGGGCGAAATACCTGGTGGACGTGCAGCCCTGGACCAAGATCGCCGGAACGGCGTTCTCGGCGCAGGAACTGGTCGGCGTGATCGACGCGGCACTGGACGGATCCATCGCGGAGATGGAACAGGACAAGGCTTTCGCCGCACGGGCGCGGGCCACCTACCGCACCCCAGGGGGTAAGTGATGACCATTGTCGAGAACCCGTTCGTCGGAACCGATCTGGGGCTCACCGGCCTGTCCGGCGTGCCCGCCGCCGACCGACCGCAGAAGGTCAAGGAGTTCACCTCCGATCAGGAGGTGCGCTGGTGCCCCGGCTGCGGCGACTACGTGATCCTGGCGACCGTGCGCGGTTTCCTGGCCGAACTCGGGCTGCGGCGCGAGAACCTCATGTTCGTCTCGGGGATCGGCTGCTCCAGCCGCTTCCCGTACTACCTGGAAGCCTATGGGCTGCACTCGATCCACGGCCGCGCCCCGGCCATCGCCACCGGACTGGCGGTGACGCGGCCCGATCTGTCCGTCTGGGTGGTGACCGGTGACGGCGACGCGCTCTCCATCGGCGGCAACCACCTCATCCATGCGCTGCGGCGCAATGTGAACATGACGATCCTGCTGTTCAACAACCGGATCTACGGGCTCACCAAGGGGCAGTACTCGCCGACCTCGGAAACCGGCAAGATCACCAAGTCCACCCCGATGGGCTCGGTCGACCACCCCTTCAACACGCTGTCGGTGGCGCTGGGCGCCGAGGCCACCTTCGCCGCCCGCGCCCTGGACTCCGACCGCGCCGGACTCACCGAGGTGCTGCGCGCGGCGGCCGAACACCGGGGCACCTCCTTCGTGGAGATCCTCCAGGACTGCCCGATCTTCAACGACGGCTCCTTCGACAACCTGCGCAAGGAGAACGCCGCCGCCCACCTCGTTCCGCTGCGTCACGGCGAACCGATCCGCTTCGGCGCCGACGGTGAGATGGCGGTGGTGCGCGAGGGGTTCGGGCTGCGCGTCGCCCGCGCCGACAGCGTCGCCGACACCGATATCGTCGTCCACGACGCCTACACCGACAGCCCCGAATACGCCTACGCCCTCTCGCGGCTGTCCGATCAGGACCTCTCGCACGTGGTCACCGGCGTATTCCGCAGCGTCTCCCGCCCGACCTACGACGACGGCGTGCGTGCCCAGGCCGAGACGGCCCGGGAACGCAAGCCGGTGGACGACGACGCCCTGCAGAGTCTGCTCACCGGTCGCGAAACCTGGACCGTCGGATAGCTTTTCAGCGGTCGGACAGCGGTTCAGCGGTCGGCGACGAAGGCGTCGAGGAGTTTCTCCGACAGTGTGGCGAACCGGGTGCGGTTTGCCCGCTGCTCCTCGGTGAGGCCGTCGGTGGTCTCCGGGTCGTAGACGATGACGTGCGCGTCTTGATCCGGCTGCTGCGGGGTGTAGTCGAGAATCATGCTGCTCTGGTTGGAGACGCCCGCATTCCCCATATCCAGGGTGGTCAGCGCCCGCGTCTCGGTGATCGCGGCGGTGACCACCTCCTGCGGAATGGTGCCGGTGATCTCCTGCGGCGGGGTGTTCGCGCTCCGATCCGGATCGGCGGCATCCGGACGCCGAATCGCCCGCCCGTCGGCCTGCACCTCGAGCAGCGGCCGCAAATCGGTGCGGCCGATGAGCCAGCCGTTCGGGATCGACGTGAGCGTGAACAGCATCGGACCCGTGACGGGCGCCGGTGCCGCCGGAGCCACGGGCGAGGCCGGCGCCGGTTCCTGCGCACCGCCGACCCCGCCGCTCACCGTGAGCGCGGCGGCGGTCACCACGACCGCCGCCACCGACCGCAACACGTTCCGCCGCCCGAAAAGTCCTGTAGCACCGCGTGTTCCCATGAACCAATCCCTCCGTACCGGCGAACCTCCCGCCCGCCGACGGTGATTGTCCACCGAAGGGCCACCGCTGCGCGACCCGCGCACGACCGGCCCCGCTCAGAACGCTGCCGACCAACAAGACGTCCGCAAGCCTTCCGATCGACACGTGGCAACTGATCTCGCACCGCTCGGGGTAACTCCTGGGTACGCCTTGATTGGATCGGCATACGACCGCTGGCACGCGTGTATGAGTGTCGACGGCCGTCAGCCGTGCGCTGAAGTGCCGGGGAGGCGGATGAGCGGACGACCGCCAGCACGCGTGCCCGAGTGGTGACGGCTGTCGGCCTTGCGCTGAATGGCGGGGCCGATAAGCAGACGACCCTCAGCACGCACGGGTCCCGACGGCTCAGCAGTGTGCGCTGAGTTCGAGGGTCGCGGCGTGGCGGGCGAACGCGCCGACGTCGCGTGCGGGCGGCAGGCGGGCACACGACCGCTCGCACGCGCGGGCACGTGTCGCAACGGCTCTCCGTCGCGTGCCGAAGTCGCGGAGACGTGGGCGTGCGCGTTGATGTCGTGGTGCGGGTGTGCGCGCTGATTTCGCGGGGAGTCCGGCCCGCTAGCGCAGCGCGGGTGGGTTGCGCAGGTCGCGGGCCGAATAGGTGTCGCAGGCCGCGACTTGGCCGGTCTTGTATCCGGCGAGGAACCACTTCTGGCGTTCCTCGGCCGAACCGTGCGTCCACGCTTCGGGATTCACGCGGCCGGTGGCCTGCTCCTGGATGCGGTCGTCGCCGACGGCGGCCGCGGCGGAGAGAGCGTCGTCGATGTCCTGGTCGGTGAGTGGTTTCAGGAACGGCTGGGTGCTGCCGGGCGCGTTCTGCTTATCGGCGAAGTAGGCCCAGACACCGGCGTAGCAGTCGGCCTGGAGTTCGGTGCGCACGGCGCCCGATTCGGGGCCGCGGGGGTCGCGCTGGGCGCGGCCGAGGTCGCCGAGCAGGTTCTGGATGTGGTGGCCGAATTCGTGGGCGACCACGTACTCCTGGGCGAGCGGGCCGGTGCTCGCGCCGAAGCGGGTGCTGAGTTCCTGGAAGAACGCGGTGTCGAAGTAGGCGGTCTGGTCGGCGGGGCAGTAGAACGGGCCGACGGCGGAGGACGCCTGCCCGCAGCCGGTGTTCACCACGCCGGAGAACAGCCGCACCGCCGGTTCGGTGTAGCGGCGGCCGGTCTGCTGGCCCAGTTCGTCGTCCCACACCGCGTCCAGGCTCTGCACGGTCAGCACCACCCGGCAGTCGACGTACTTGTTGGCGTCCGCGCCGGTGCGGCAGTGTTCGGGCGTCCCCGCCACGCCCTGGTCGGTCTGCCCGTTCTCCGCGCCGGTGAACTGGCCGAGCACCGATCCCGGATCGCCGCCGAGCAGCAGCGTCACCACCAGCGCGATGAGACCCACCGCACCGCCGCCCAGGACCAGCCCGCCGCCCATGCCGGGACCGCCGCCGGAGGAGACCCGGTCCGGGTCGATCTGCATACCTTCGTTGAAGGTCATCGTGCTAGCTCCCGTCTGCGGTCGCCTCGATATTGCGGCAGGACATGAGGATTGAGCGGATCGGAAATCCGCCGTCTTACAGCTTGGCACGGGGAGGTGGATATCGGTTTCCACTCCGGCGACGTGTCTCTCTACGATGGACCCGGCGCCTGTCACTCTCCGGCGCCTCGAATCCGTCGAAAGGACTCCCGTGCTGCGCACCCACTTGGCTGGTTCGCTGCGAAGCGAGCACGCCGGTCAGACCGTCACCCTCACCGGTTGGGTGGCCCGGCGGCGAGACCACGGTGGCGTGATCTTCATCGATCTGCGCGACGCGTCGGGTGTCTCGCAGGCGGTGTTCCGGGAGGGCGAGCCCGCCGAGCAGGCGCACAAGCTGCGCAACGAGTACTGCGTGCGGATCACCGGCGTGGTCGAGGACCGGCCCGAGGGCAGCGGCAACCCGAACCTGCCGACCGGGCAGATCGAGGTGAACGTCAGCGAGCTCGAGGTGCTCAACGAGGCCGCGCCGCTGCCGTTCCAGCTGGACGAGACCCCCGGTGAGGAAGCCCGGCTCAAGTACCGCTACCTGGACCTGCGCCGCGAGGGGCCCGGACATGCCATCCGGCTGCGGTCCAAGGTCAACGCCGCCGCCCGCGACGTGCTGGCCAGGCACGCCTTCGTCGAGGTCGAGACGCCGACCATGACCCGGTCCACCCCGGAGGGCGCGCGCGACTTCCTGGTGCCCGCGCGCTTGCAGCCGGGCAAGTTCTACGCGCTGCCGCAGAGCCCGCAGCTGTTCAAGCAGCTGCTCATGGTGGCCGGTGTCGAGCGGTACTACCAGATCGCGCGCTGCTACCGCGACGAGGACTTCCGCGCCGACCGGCAGCCGGAGTTCACCCAGCTCGACATCGAGATGAGCTTCGTCACCCAGGAGGATGTGATCCTGCTGGCCGAGGACATCCTGGTGGCGCTGTGGAAGCTCATCGGCCACGAGATCGCGACGCCGATCCCGCACATGACCTACGCCGAGGCGATGCGCCGCTTCGGCACCGACAAGCCGGACCTGCGCTTCGGCGTCGAGATCACCGAGATGGCGGAGTACTTCAAGGACACGCCGTTCCGGGTGTTCCAGTCGCCGTACGTGGGTGCGGTGGTCATGCCCGGCGGGGCGAGCCAGCCGCGTCGCCAGCTCGACGCCTGGCAGGAGTGGGCCAAGCAGCGCGGTGCGAAGGGCCTGGCTTATGTGCTGATCGGCGAGGACGGCGAGCTCAGCGGTCCGGTCGCCAAGAACCTGAGCGAGGCCGAGCGCGAGGGCCTGGCCAAGTTCGTGGGCGCGAACCCGGGCGACTGCGTGTTCTTCGCCGCCGGTGAGGCCAAGTCCAGCCGGGCCCTGCTGGGTGCGGCGCGCGGGGAGATCGCCCGCAAGTGCGGTCTGATCGACGAGAACGAGTGGGCCTTCGTCTGGGTGGTGGACGCGCCCATGTTCGAACCCGCCGCCGACGCCACCGCCAGCGGCGATGTGGCGCTGGGCCATTCGGCCTGGACCGCGGTGCACCACGCGTTCACCTCGCCCAAACCGGAATACCTGGACACCTTCGACACCGATCCGGGCGCGGCGCTGGCCTACGCCTACGACATCGTCTGCAACGGCAACGAGATCGGCGGCGGCTCCATCCGCATCCACCGCGGTGACGTGCAGGAGCGGGTGTTCAAGGTGATGGGCATCAGCCATGAGGAGGCGCAGGAGAAGTTCGGCTTCCTGCTCGACGCCTTCCAGTACGGCGCCCCGCCGCACGGCGGCATCGCCTTCGGCTGGGACCGCATCACCGCCCTGCTCGCCGGCGTCGACTCCATCCGCGAGGTCATCGCCTTCCCCAAGTCCGGCGGCGGCGTCGACCCCCTCACCGACGCCCCCACCCCGATCACCCCACAGCAACGCAAGGAAGCGGGCCTGGACGTGAAGGTGGACGAGAACGGCGTTCCGATCGTCGAGGGCAAGAACAAGTAGGTCTCCGTGCGGAGTCGATGAGCGCGCGCCGGGAATCCCGGCGCGCGCTCGTGCGTCGTGCCTCGGACGCCACGGTAAGACTGGACGGTTGCTTGTGAGTTGTCCTGTGCCCCTTCGGATCTCGCCGAGTTCGGCGTGTAACGCCGGGCCGTGTGCCGAGATATCACCGGTGCGATGACCAGCAGGGCATCGTGAGGTACACCGACCCCGAGGTGCTCCGTGCCCGATCCCGAAGATCACGACGATCCCGATGAACGGCGGCGCGCCGAGTCGGCCGCGACCCAGCACATCTCGATCACCACCTCCAACGGCAGCGTGAACTTCTCGCACGGCAGCACCGGTGCGAACCAGTCGGCCTCGAATGGTGCGCACGATCCGAAGTCCCCTCGGCGCGGCCGGTGGACGCTGATCGGCACCTGGGTCGCGGCGGTCGCCACCGTTGTCGGTGTGGTGGTCGCGGTGGTCCTCGCGGCCCCCTGGAAGCCCGAACCCGAGGCGGGCATCCCGCACAGTACGGCCCCCGTGCCGAGTGCGGAGCCGATCACGCCCACCGCGGCGGTCACGACGACCCGCGCCTCGGTCACCTCGACCACTCCGGCCGGTGAACGCTGGTACAACCTCGTCGAGTACCGGTCGGTGGTGTGGAACAACGGCTTCGACACCGTCGATCCGGTACAGATCGGAACCGAGAGCTTTCCCGGCAGCATTGTCGGCTACTACCCGTCGAGCCTGAGTGATGCGATGAACAAGGCCATCTGGGTGTTGGGCGGCAACTGTTCCAAACTGTCGGTATGGATCGGCAAGGACGCGGCGTCGCCCTATTCGGCCGGTGCCGGGCGATTCGTGGTGCGCGGTGACGATGCGGATCTGTTCACCGGGGAGAAGGGCATGAGCGATCCGGCCGAGGAGGTGTCGGTGGATCTCACCGGCGTGGTCCGGCTGACCCTGCTCGACACGCGGCGTTCCCAGGACGCGAAGAACGCCTGGGGGACGCCGCGGGTCTACTGCTCGGCGCCGCCGGGGAAGAAACGCTGACGCGGTTCGGCGGGTCCGGTGATGGTCACAGCGGGGCGACCAGGCCGCCGGTCAGGGTGCGGTAGGCGTAGGTGACGGCGATGGCCGATACCGGGCCGGCGACCAGTAGGCCCAGGCCGCAGAGGAGGGCGCCGATGGTGGTCATGACGGCGACGACCAGGGCCAGGAGCACGGTGGGGACCGGGTTGCGGATGACCAGTTGGGCGCTGGACTTGATCGCCTCGATGGGGCTCATGTCCTCGTCGATGACGAAGTTCAGGGCGAACATGCACAGCACGCCGACGATGACCGCGGGGAAAACACAGGCCAGGGAGGCGATGAAGCAGCCCACGAGGACGATCAGGGCGGTGAGCAGGACGTTGCCCGCATTGACGAAGCCGAAGAAGGAGGGGAAATCGGTTGGGGTGCCGTCGGTTTCGTAGAGTGCGCCGCGGATCATGGCGGCCTGGAGCAGCCAGACCATGAGCGAGGCGATGGCGAAGACCAGCAGCACCACCGACAGCGATTGCACGTCGGCGATATTCACCAGCAGCACGACCACCAGGTAGGCGATCAGCCCGACCATCACGATGCCGAGCCACGGAACGGGATTGAGGCGGAACCGATCCCAGCCGTAGGCGATGGCGCGGCCGACGTCGAGCTTCTCGCCGGTGGCGTGGTGCGGTCCGCCCGGCTGGGCGGAACCGACGGAACCCGGGGCACCCGGCGGCGGACCCGACGGGGTCGCGCCGGGCGGCATCGCGCCCGACTGTGCGGCGGCACCCGGTTGGGTCGGGGCACCGTAGGTCTGGCCCGCCCCGTACTGCTGGCCCGGGGTCTGGCCCGCCCCGTAAGGCTGCCCCGCGGGTTGGCCCGTGCCGTACGGCTGCTCCGGGCCGGGCTGGGGCGCAGCGCCGTAGGGCTGTCCGGTGCCGGGCTGGGACGGAGCGCCGTAGGGCTGCCCCGCGCCAGGTTGGGACGGAGCGCCGTAGGGCTGTCCGGTGCCGGGTTGCGGTGGCTGTCCCTGCGACGCGCCCGACTGCGGGGGTTGGCCGTAGCCGGGTGGCGGCGGCATACCGGGACCGCTCGAACTGCCCTGCGACGGCATGGGTGGCGGCGGCTCCACGGGCTCGCTGCCGTACTGCGCCGCGCCCGGCCCCTCGAACTGGGGGTAGCCGCGCGGGCCCGGCATTTCGTGGCGGCCGTGCTCGGGACCGTTGCCCGCACCCGCCGAATGCGGTGTCGGCTCGGTGTTTTGATGGTGGCCGGAACGGGTGGGTTGCCGCTCATCGCCCTTCTGTGAGGGCGTTTCGTCCGATTCGCTCGGTGTGTCGGGCGGTGTGCCGGTCATCGTCACGGACCTTTCACATTTACCGGTTTACGGTGTGGCGCACAGCAGTTGAAGATGAGACAACCGGACCGTAATGGTTGTGTCAAGCAACCAGCGCCGTGTGGGCAAACCCTTGACGCGGACACGCCGAACGACGCGCGAAAGGTTGCGCAACCGCTCGCTGAAAGTGACCTGGAGCGAGTAACTTGGGACGCGATGACCGCACTATTGGCCGAACGCGCCGCCGAAGTCGTGTCCGCGGCACAACAGTTGCTCACAAAGCGAATGGGTGCTCCGGTAAAGCTGAGTGATCCTATGGAACTCAGCGGTAGTGGTAGGACGACAGTCCTACGCGTGCGTGTTGCGGAGAACGCATTTTCACTTCCGCGAACCCTGATTATCAAGCAGGTTCGCGGTGCCGCGCAGGAGCGACGCACCGGAGGTATGGCCCCCGGTGTCGCCAGTATCGACTCGGCATTCCTTCGGGAGGCGGTGTCGTACCAGTTCACCACCGCACTCGGACGCGACCACCGGCCCGGGGCGTACCTACTCGGCTACAGCCTGCCCGACCGCCTGCTCATCCTGAGCGACCTCGGGGAGAACTCTCCGCTCACCGCGGTGCTCCAGGCCGGGCAGGAGCCCGCCGGGCGCAATGCCCTCATGGCATTCGCGCAGGCGCTGGGCCGCATGCACGCCGCGACCGTGGGCCGCGAGGCCGATTTCGTCGCCCTGCTACGCCGCGTCGACGTGGTGCACCGTGTCGACGGCATCGCCCAGCAGGCCGAATCCGCCGTCGCCGAGGTGCCGCTCATGCTGCAGCGCGAACTCGGCATCGACGTGCCGGGTGAGATCGCCGAGCGCATCGTGCGCGGTAACCGGCTGTTCTCCGCGGGCCGCTACCGCGCGTTCAGCCCCTCCGACCTGTGCCCGGACAATGTGATCCTCAACGAGGAGGGCGCACGGTTCCTCGACTACGAGTGGGGCGGCTTCCGCGACGCCACCCTCGATATCGCCTACGCCCTGGTCTCCTTCCCCGGCTGCCTGTGCGATGTCGAACTGTCCCGCGAACGCGCGCGTCAGATGGTGGAGGCGTGGCGCTCCGAGGTGGTGGCGGTCTGGCCCTCGCTCGCCGACGACGAGGTGCTGGCCGAGCGCATTCTCGAGGCCCGGCTCATCTGGGTGTGGCTGTCGACCTACTGGTTCCTGCCCGCCGACCACACCCGCATCGCGGCCGCGCGCGAACACGGACTCTCGATACCGCGCTCCGCCGCCCTGATCAACCGCTGGGCCGCCCTGGCCGAGGACGCCCGCTGCATCGGCGACGACACCCTCGGCGACTTCGCCGAGCATGTGTCGGCGACCCTCGAGGAGCACTGGGAGGAGTAGGGCGTTCGGATCGCCCGCCGCCCGGCGGGCTCCGCCCAGCTCGTCCCCGCTGCGTGCGGCGGGCGGGCCGCACCGGCGTCAGTCGAGCAGCGGCGCGCTGCGCGGCTCCACCCGACCGCCCCGGCGGACGGCGAACGAAGCACCGTGGCGCACACCGGTATTCGGGTCGGCCACATCACCGACGTAGAACCAGTCCATCTGCGCCTGCTCGGCGTCCACATGCAGCACGCCGTATCCGTGTGAATCCACCTCGACGTAGCGCAGGTGCCGGTTCACCGATTGCAGCGCGCCCTCGGCGGCCACCGAGACGGTGCGCGGCGGGGTCCGCATGATGTCGCCGACACTCTGCGAGGTCACCGACGGCACGACGAATTCCGCGCCCGCCGTGGGGCTCGCCGGGTAGGTGGCCGCGTCCAGCGGCAGGTCGGCGGCCCAGGAGGAATGGATATCGCCGGTCAGGAAGACCACATCGCCGACCTGGTTGTCGGTGATGGCGGTGAGCAGGCGCTTGCGGTCGGCGGTGTAGCCGTCCCACTGGTCCAGGTTGGCGGGAATGCCGCCCTCCGGAATGCCGATCAGCTGGGTGAGCGCGGCGGTGGTGGCCGGATCCAGCGGCGGGAAGACCAGCGGCGCGATCATGACCGGATTGCCGACCAGCTTCCAGGTCACCGGCGCGGACACCAAACCGTTGGTGACCCAATCCATTTGGGCCGGGCCGGTGATACTGCGGTCGGGAGCGTCCACCTGTCGCCAGCCGGGGCCCGCCTGCACCTGCTGGGTGCGGTAGCTGCGCAGATCCAGCATGGACAGTTCGGCCAGCGTGCCGAATCGCAGCCGCCGGTAGAGGCGGCCGTCGGCGCCCGCGCGCACCGGCATCCATTCCAGATACGCCTGGAGCGCGGCCGCCCGCCGCTGCTGCCAGTCGCCCTCCGCACCCGGCGTGTGGTTCTCCGCGCCACCCGCCCACGCGTCGTTGGCGGTCTCGTGGTCGTCCCAGATGCAGATGAACGGCAATGTGGCGTGCAGGTTCGTCAGATCGGGATCGGTCTTGTACTGAGCGTGGCGAATGCGATAGTCGGCCAGCGAGACGATCTCGTGCGCGGGTTCGTGTCGCCGCGCGGAGCCGAGTCGGCCACCGTATTCGCCCGCCTCGTACTCGTAGAGATAGTCGCCGAGATGGACGACGGCGTCCAGATCGGTGCGGACGGTCAGATGCCGGTAGGCGCTGAAGAAGCCGGCCTCCCAGTTGGCGCAGGAGACGACGCCGAAGCGCAGCCGGTCGGGGGCGTCGCCGGTGGCGGGGGCGGTGCGGGTGCGGCCGATCGGCGAGGTCTGATCCAGGGCGGTGAAGCGGTAGCGGTAGTCGCGACCCGCGGCCAGGCCCGAGACGTCCACCTTCACGGTGTGATCGGAATCGGCGGTGGCCGTGTGGGTTCCGGAGGCGACGACGGTGCCGAACCCCTCGTCGGTGGCCACCTCCCAGCGGACCCGCACCGGCTCGCCCACGCCGGAGCCGGGCGTGGCCGCGGCCGACGGGGTGACGCGGGTCCACAGGATCACCCGATCCGGCAGCGGGTCCCCGGAGGCCAGACCGTGCTGGAACACCGGATGCTCGGCGCGGGCCGTGGCCCTGGTGAGCAGGGTGGCCGCGACCGCCGCGGTGCTGCCGGTGAGTACGGTGCGTCGGTCGAGCCGGGCGGAGTTGATCGCGGGGAGAGGCACGGCAACGATCACACCCGATCGGTATGCCCGAGGCAAACTTGGACACGTGAACAGTCGGTGAAGGAGTGCGGACCTGCGCGTCCGGTTGTGTCGGGGCGGCTCGGTAGGGTTTCGCCTGTGAGTGAAGGGCTGTTCGACGCGCCAGGGGCCGAGCCGGTGTCCGACCAGTACACGTCGTCCTCGCCCACCGCCGACCGCTTCGCGCCCCTGGCCGTGCGCATGCGTCCGCGGAGCCTGGACGAAGTGGTCGGGCAGCGGCATCTGCTCGGCGCGGGCTCACCGCTGCGCCGGCTGATCGAGGGTTCCGGTGCGGCCTCGGTCCTGCTGTTCGGCCCGCCCGGCACCGGCAAGACCACCCTCGCCTCGCTCATCTCGCAGGCCACCGGGCGGCGCTTCGAGGCGCTGTCCGCGCTGTCGGCGGGGGTCAAGGAGGTACGCGCGGTCATCGACGTGGCGCGGCGGCGGCTGCTGCACGGCGAGCAGACCGTGCTGTTCATCGACGAGGTGCACCGGTTCTCCAAGACCCAGCAGGACGCCCTGCTCGCCGCCGTCGAGAACCGCATCGTGCTGCTGGTCGGCGCGACCACCGAGAATCCGTCGTTCTCCGTGGTGTCACCGCTGCTGTCGCGCTCGCTGGTGCTGCAACTGCAATCCCTCACCGCCGACGAGGTGCGCGAGGTGCTGCGCCGGGCGGCCGCCGACCTGCGCGGTCTGGCGGGGGAGTACACCGTCACCGACGCGGCGCTCGACCACATCGTGCGCATCGCGGGCGGCGACGCGCGGCGCGCGCTCACCGCCCTGGAAGCCTCCGCCGAATCCTCGCTGGACGGCACCGTCGACGTGGACCTGGTGGAGGCCAGCGTCGACAAGGCCGCCGTCCGCTACGACCGCGCCGGTGACCAGCACTACGACGTGATCAGCGCCTTCATCAAATCCCTGCGCGGCTCCGACGTGGACGCGGCCCTGCACTACCTGGCCCGGATGATCACCGCGGGCGAGGATCCGCGATTCATCGCCCGCCGCTTGATGATCCAGGCCAGCGAGGAGGTCGGCATGGCCGACCCCACCGCGCTGCAGACCGCCGTGGCCGCCGCCC
Source organism: Nocardia sp. CC213A (assembly GCF_030766805.1). Classification (NCBI taxonomy): domain Bacteria; kingdom Bacillati; phylum Actinomycetota; class Actinomycetes; order Mycobacteriales; family Nocardiaceae; genus Nocardia; species Nocardia sp. CC213A. The sequence goes on along the minus strand of NZ_JASFXA010000005.1, from coordinate 3,058 downwards.
AGGTCGTCCAACTCGTCGGCATGCCGGAAGCGCAACTCGCGCTCACCCAGGCCACCATCCACATCGCCACCGCCCCCAAATCCGGCGGCGTGGTCAAGGCCATCGGCAAGGCCATGTCCGACATCTCCGCGGGCAAGGCGGGCGCGGTGCCCCCGCACCTGCGCGACGGCCACTACTCCGGAGCCAAGGCTCTCGGAAACGCCCAAGGCTACAAGTACCCCCACGACCATCCCGACGGCGTCCTCACCCAGCAGTACCCACCCGACGAACTGATCGGCGTCGATTACTACGAACCCACCGACCACGGCTACGAACGCGAGATCGGCCCCCGCGTCACCAAACTCCGCCGCATCGTCCGCGGCAGGTGACCGAGTCGCGTGTCCAGCGTGTCGCCGTGGCGAGCCGTTGTGAAAGACTGTCTTCGCAGCACACTGGGGCATACGGTGGCCGTGTCGACAATCCGATGCGGCCGACGGAATGGAGGGTTTCGGTGACCGCCATGGCTGACCGACCGCAGATGCTCGTCGAGGATTTCGAAGAACTTGCGCGACTCGCCCAGCAAGCGGGTGAGGGGATCAGGCTCGAATTCATCTACGGCAAGCTGGGGGTCAAGCCGGTGCCCGACGGCGATCATGTCGAGATAGTCCAGTGGCTGATGGAACACGTCTTCCGGCAGCGGCCCGATCTGTCGATCTATCCGGGAAACGAGTTGAAGGTCGAGGCGTATCGAGGAGGCCGGGCAATTCCCGACGCGGTCATCGCGCCGAAGCGTTCGTTCGCAGGTCAACCGCTCTGGAAGAATCCGGATCCAGTTCTGTTGGCTGCGGAGGTAACGTCATTTGATTCGGATACCGACCGTCGTGACCGCGTGCAGAAGCCGCGTGCCTACGCGGAAACGGGAATCCCGGTGTACCTCTTGATCGACCGTGACGCTGCGGAAGTCGTGGTGTACAGCCGACCGGTCCGGTCGGTGTACTCCTCGATCATTCGTCTCCCGTTCGGTGAGCGAGTCGAACTGCCGGAGCCGATCGGAATCACGCTGGATACCGAGCCGTTGAAGGATTTCGTCCGCTGAGGCGATGCGTGTCCGATGCCCGTACACGGAGCGTGGGTAGGCATCGGCGGCATCGCTGGCGCATGTGTTACGGCGTGATCAGCCCGTTCTCGATCGCGATCTTCTCGATGTCCTGCGGGGTGCCCGCCATGATGGTGCGCACGTGCGTCGTGATGAGTTCGACCGGCCAGTTCCACCACGCCGCGCGGAGCAGGCGGGCGACGTCCTCGTCGGGGTAGCGCTGTTTGACCGGTTGGGCCGGGTTGCCGCCGACGATGGTGTAGGGCGGGACGTCGGTGGTGACGACCGCGCCGGTGGCGATGACGGCACCGTCGCCGATGTGGACGCCGGGCATGATCAGCGTGTTGTAGCCGAACCAGACGTCGTTGCCGACGACGGTGTCGCCCTTACTGGGGATGGACGTGATGATGTCCATGGTCTCCTCGGCCCAGGTGCCGCCGAAGATGGTGAAGGGGAAGGTGGATACGCCCTGGGTGGGGTGGTTGGCCCCGGCCATGATGAAACGGGTGCCGGTGGCGATCGCGCAGAATTTGCCGATCACCAGTTTCTCCGGGCCGAAGGCGTAGAGCACATTGCGGTTCTCGAAGTCGGTGGCCGCGTCCGGATCATCGAAGTAGGTGTAGTCGCCGACCTCGATCTTGTCGGATTCGACGTGCGGCTTCAGGAAGACGGTCCGGTCGGTATGCGGCAGTGGAAAGGGCGCTGATGGGTCCGGGATCACAGTCACCCCGGCGATGGTAGCCATCCGGCGGTGGTCGCCGAAAACCCGCTGGACCGGCAACGGTAGGCTGGATAGTTGTGCAGACCCACGAGATTCGACGGCGCTTCCTGGAGCATTTCGTTCGTGCCGGACACGCCGAGGTACCCAGTGCCTCGCTGGTCCTGCCCGACCCCAACCTGCTGTTCGTCAACGCGGGCATGGTCCAGTTCAAGCCGTATTTCCTGGGCCAGGAGGCACCGCCGTACACCCGGGCGACCAGCGTGCAGAAGTGTGTGCGCACCGGTGACATCGAAGAGGTGGGCGTCACCACCCGGCACAACACGTTCTTCCAGATGGCCGGAAACTTCTCCTTCGGCGACTACTTCAAGGAGGGGGCCATCACCCTCGCCTGGGAGCTGATCACCAAGTCCCAGGAAGAAGGTGGCTTCGGCTTCGACCCCGAGCGCATCTGGGTCACCGCCTACGAATCCGATCCGGAGGCGGCCGAGATCTGGCACCGCGTCGCGGGCATCCCCACCGAGCGCATCCAGTTCCGCGACGGCAAGGACAACTACTGGGATATGGGCGTGCCCGGTCCCGGCGGCCCCTGCTCGGAGATCTACTACGACCGCGGTCCGGAATACGGTGCGGAAGGCGGCCCGGTCGCCGACGAGGACCGCTACCTCGAGATCTGGAACCTGGTGTTCATGCAGGACATCCGTGGTGAGCAGAGCCCCAAGCAGGGCTTCCCTCCGGTCGGGTCGCTGCCCAAGAAGAACATCGACACCGGTATGGGCGTCGAGCGCGTCGCCATGCTGCTGCAGGGCGTGGAGAACGTCTACGAGACCGACCTGCTGCGCCCCATCATCGACAAGGCCGAGCAGCTGACCGGCCGCTCCTACGGCGTGGAGCACGCCGACGATGTGCGCTTCCGTGTGATCGCCGACCACGTGCGCAGCTCCGCCATGCTCATCGCCGACGGGGTGAACCCGGGCAATGACGGTCGTGGCTACGTGCTGCGCCGCCTGCTGCGCCGCATCGTGCGCTCGGCCCGCCTGCTCGGTGCGGAGAAGCCGGTGATGGCCGAATTCATGAAGGTCGTCAGCGATCTCATGGCGCCGTCGTATCCGGAGCTGTCCACCGACTACAAGCGCATCGAGACGGTGGCCGTCGGCGAGGAGACCGCCTTCCTCAAGACGCTGAACACCGGCTCCAAGCTGTTCGACGAGACCGTCGAGCAGGTGAAGGCCCAGGGCGGCCGGAAGATCGCCGGTTCGGACGCC